>NZ_JAGGMS010000001.1:3360000-3680000 GCF_017875555.1 Amycolatopsis magusensis
GCCCGCCGAACTTGTCGGCGCAGGAGTCGCTGGAGCTGATCGATCGCGAGTCGGCGGTGGTGGCGAAACGGCTGCAAGGCGGCAGTGAGCACATCGGCGCGATGTGGGCGGTGCTGTGGTTCGTCGCCTTCCTCACCTTCCACCTCGCCGGGCAGGGCTGGCCGGGGCCGCTCTTCCCGCTGTGGGTGCCGGGGGTGGTGATGACCGTGCTGGTCGGCCTCGGCTCGGTGGTCTCCGCGGTCATCGGCATCCGCTCGGGCAAGGGGGTCAAGGGCACGTCCTCGCGAGCCGGGGCGATGTACGGCATCAGCTGGCCGCTCGGTTTCGCCGCGCTGATCACGGTGAACCTGCTGCTGACGGCCAAAGGACTGCCCGTGGAGCTGATCGGCCCGCTGTGGGCGGGCAGCACGATGGGGCTGACCGGCGCGTTGTGCCTGGCCGGTGGCGCGATGTTCCGCGACACCACGTTCTACGGGACCGGCGTGGTGTTCCTGGTGACCGCGGTCGTCGCGGTGCTGGTGGGGATGGACTACCAGGCCGCGGTGATGGCGTTCGGCGGGCTGCTCGGGTTCGGCGTGCCCGCCCTGGTCCAGCGCCGGCGGGGCCGATGAACGGGGAACTGGACCCGGTCATCCACGCGCAGGCCCGGCTCCGGGTGACGGTCGCGCTGGCGGCGCTCGCCGACGGCGACTCGATCTCCTTCCCGCGGCTGCAGGACCTGCTGGGCATGACCGCCGGGAACCTGTCGACGCACCTGCGCAAGCTCGAAGACGCGGAGTACGTCGAGATCACCAAGACCCACCAGCGCCGCACCCCGGTGACCTACGTGTCGCTCACCCGGCGCGGGCGGCTGGCCTTCGAGGACTACACGGCGACGCTGAAGGCGCTGCTGAACGGGAGCGAGTGATGAGACCCATCGAGGTCAGCGCGCTGACGAAGCGCTACGGGCGCACAACCGCGCTCGACGGCGTCGACCTGAACGTGGAGAAGGGGCAGGTGTACGGGCTGCTGGGCCGCAACGGGGCGGGCAAGACCACCTTGATGCGGACGTTGCTCGGCCTGGTCCGGCCGGGCTCGGGCACCGTGCGCGTGCTCGGGCACGCGCCGGGTGACCCCGCCGTCTTCCGCCGCGTCGGCGCGCTGATCGAGGGCGCGGCCTTCTACCCGCACCTGACCGGCCGAGACAACCTCCGCCTGCTGGCACGGTATTCGGCGCTGCCGGAGTCCGAAGTGGACAAAGCGCTGGCGCGGGTCGGGCTGATGGACCGGGCCGGTGATCGGTACCGCGGTTATTCGCAGGGCATGAAGCAGCGGCTCGGCGTGGCGTCGGCCCTGCTGGGCTCGCCGGAACTGGTGGTGCTCGACGAACCGGCGAACGGGCTGGACCCGGCGAGCATGGCGGCGCTGCGGCAGCTGATCCGGGACATGGAGGGGACGGTGTTGCTGTCCAGCCACCTGCTCGGCGAGGTGGCGCAGGTCTGCGATCGCGTCGGTGTTCTGCGTGACGGGCGGCTGGTTTCGACGGCACGCTGGCGGAACTGACCGCGGGTGGGGGTTCGCTGGAAGACCGGTTCTTCGAGCTGACCGGCGCCGACGACTGGGCAGCCGAGCGGAGGACGGCATGAGCACCGTCGCGGTCCGCGCCGAACTCTTCGCGCTTCGCCGTCACCCGGCGTTGTTCATCGTCAGCGGCATTTGGTTCGTTCAAATCCTCGGGTTCAGCTACCTGCTGGTTTACCTGATGCGGGGCGGACTGTCCTCATCGGACTCGGAGGCGTTGCTCGGCGCGTTGCTGCCCGCCGGGTTGGATCGTTACATCCTCGGCGGCCTGCCGGCGTTCGGCGGTCCGATGGCGTTGATCCTCGGGGTGATCTTGTCCACTTCGGACTACCGCTGGGACACGCTGCGCACGCTGCTGATGCGCCGTCCTTCGCGGATCTCGTTCTTAGGCGGGAAGTTCTTCACGGTGTTCGTCGCCAGCTTCGCGCTTTCGGCGGCGACGCTGCTCGCCAGCCTCGTCGGCAGCATGGGCGTGGCGGTCGCTTCCGGGCGGTCCTTCGCCCTGCCGGGCCCGGGCCCGGTGCTGCTGGTGTTCGCCGCGATCTGGCTGGTGCTCACGGCGTGGGCGGCGACCGGGTTCGCGGTCGGCATCCTGGTGCGCAACGTCGGTGCCGGGATCGGCGTCGGCCTGCTGGTGACCGTGGTGCTCGACCAGCTCTCGGCGCCCGCCGCGTCGCTGCCGGTGGTGGACGCGCTGCGGACGGGGTTGCTCGGCGCGAACTCCGGTTCGCTGGCCGTGGCGTTCGGGGTGCGGGAGGCGCCCGGCGTGGTGGAGACGACCAGCGGACCGGTCGCCGCGCTGGTGCTCGCGGCGTACGTGGCGGGGTCGTTCGCGGTGGCCGCGGCGATCTTCCGGCGACGTGACGTGGGATAGCCAGCACGACTAGAACACGTTATAGTTCTGCGCTGTGAAGTTCTCCCTCTCGGTTGCCATGAGCCCGCTGGACCAGCTCACCGAGCTGGCGGTCGCGGCTGAGGAGAGCGGTTTTTCCTCGGTCGTGCTGCCGGACTCGCTGTTCTACTCCGAGGAGGTGTCGGCGGACTACCCGTACACCCCGGACGGGAACAGGTTCTGGAACGAGGAGACCCCGTGGGCCGACCCGCTGGTCGCCGCGGCGGCGATGGGCGCGGTCACCACGAACATCGAGTTCTACACCTCGGTGCTGAAGCTGGGTTCGCGGAACCCGGTGCTGCTGGCCAGGCAGGTGAACTCGGTGGCCGCGCTGACCGGCGGCCGGTTCGGCCTGGGACTGGGGGTCGGGTGGTCGCCGGAGGAGTTCGAGTGGTGCGGTGCCCCGTACGCCCGGCGCGGGGCGCGGGTGAATGAGGCGATCGAGGTGCTGCGCCTGATCCTCGACGGCGGGATGGTCGAGTACCACGGTGAGTTCTTCGACTTCGGCAAGCTGCGGATGAGCCCGACGCCGCCGTCGCGGGTGCCGTTCTACATCGGGGGGCACACCGAGGTCGCCCTTCGCCGCGCGGCGAAGTACGGGGACGGCTGGTCGTCGGCGATGATGAAGTTCGATGACCTGCGGTCGACGATCTCGAGGCTGCGTGAACTGCTGGCGGAGGCCGGCCGCGCGGACGTCCCGTTCGAATACCAGGCGGTGTGCATCGACCGGTTCGGTGTGGACGGTTACCGGCAGCAGGCGGAGATCGGGGTGACGGACGTGATCACCATGCCGTGGATGTTCGACGGCATCGGTTTCGACGGCGAGCTGTCGGCCAAGAAGGACTCGATCCGCAAGTTCGGCGATGAGGTCATCGCGGCCGTCGGGGAGGGACGATGAGCATCACCGTCAGCTGGGACACCGAAGCCGACCAGCCACCCGCGCGCCTGGCCGCGTGGCGCTCGATG
Organism: Amycolatopsis magusensis; assembly: GCF_017875555.1. GTDB lineage: Bacteria > Actinomycetota > Actinomycetes > Mycobacteriales > Pseudonocardiaceae > Amycolatopsis > Amycolatopsis magusensis. Next base: position 3,363,419 of record NZ_JAGGMS010000001.1, read on the forward strand.
CAGGCGGTCACCCGCGGCGCGAAGGAGGAGTGGCTGGCCCTCTTCGCCGCGGACGCCACCGTCGAGGATCCGGTAGGCCCCTCCCACTTCGACCCGGAGGGCAAGGGCCACCACGGCCAAGAAGGCATCGCAGCATTCTGGGACAAGGCGATCGCCCAAGTCACCCGCTTCGAATTCACCATCCGCGACTCGCACGCCGCTGGTGATGAGGTCGCCAACGTCGGCACCATCACCACGTACCTACCGGGCAACTACCGCGTGGACACCGACGGCGTCTTCGTCTACCGCGTCGGCGAGGACGGCCTGATCCGCTCGATGCGCGCCTACTGGGAACTAGACCGAGCCATGGCCACCGCCCGCGAAGTGAAACCAGACTGACGCTGACACCGAAGCGGCGGCCTCCTTAGCTCGGGAGACCGCCGCTTCGTCGTTTCCGACCTGCGGTATCGCGCGCGAGAGCGGACGACAGAATCCGAACAGGTGTTGCCAGCTCGAGCCGCGTTTCATTCTCGGCGGCTGGCACGGTCTCGGCCATGAGTGGCCAGGTTGACCGCCACACCTCACCCTGCATCCCGCCACGAAGCCCAAAGCGCGCTTACCCCGCCTCGGCGCGGTGCGACTGGCCGTTGTCACGATCAAGCGTCAGGATGGCAGCGCTGCCCGTGATCTCCGTAACAGAGCGTGCCCGCTGATCGACTCCCGCTGAACAGAACTCTACGGGAGTGGCTCCGATGGCGATGCGCGCTGCTGGCGACTGCCGGGTTTCCCCCGCGCGTTCGGCGGGAAAACCGTCCGGCCGCCGGGCGAAGTGGAGCCGGAGCCCGGTGTGCCGGTATGGATGCGCCCGCCGCGCGGGAGCCTACCGGGCCGCACCAGTGCGCAAATGGCGGCGCCGTGCCTTGATTCCCATAGAGCCAAATTTGGCAATGTTCATGATCCTGGACAGGAAGTAGCTGATGACAGTAAATAGCGATATCGCTGTTGATTCCGAGGGATCGAACCGGCATGCGGAGACAGTATTGCGATGCCATTTTCTGGGTGAAATAATCGACAGTAGCTTCATTGCGTCGAATTACGACCCTCCTCGCTCGCTGACATCCTCACTGAAACTCAGTCGCGCCGGTAATCGAATTGCGAACCAGGAGAAGGGGGGAAGTGTTGGCCTCCATGAGGCGCAGTTAGCGGTCTTCATGACGCTCTGGTCGGGCTCGGATCTATTGGTGTCGCCAGAGGAGATCGACGTCGAGCAAGTTCGACGACATATATCATCTGAAGTGAAACGGGGGAAAATTAGACTCCCGTGGATATATGGACGCGAGCTTTATGATTGGGTTGCAGAGTCGACTTTCCATGGCCACATGCAGCCAACTTATGCGGAGTGTGAACAGTTACTCGAAGAGCTGCCTCAAGGCGTATTCCAAATGGGTCCGTATGTCACGGGTCCTTACGGAATTGTTGAAAGTGTCCAATGGCGAGACGTTCCCGTGCCTTTTAGCTTGCCTGCGTTCCATTGTGAAGAAGTAGACTGTCATCATGTCCACGGTATTCGTCTCAATTCGGGCGAGTGTGGGCTACTTAAAGCGTTGGATCAGATTCGAAAGAAAGCTGCAAAGAAGCATGAGCGCAGTGTGCAGTTTGTCAACGACACCAGCTTGGTTCTGCAGGCAAAGCTGCCACCTTTCTCGTGGTCATTCACTGGATCTCTTCCTTATTTCTTGGTCGACACGCTTACGTTGAATGATCTTAGGAAACTATTAGTTGAGCTGCTTGATGGCACGAATGGCGTCCTTCGTGCTGAGGTGAAACGTGCCACGGAAGCTACGGTCAAATCTGCGAACGAGTTCGCGGCGAATCTATCGAGCGCCCAACTTCTTCAGGTGATACTGCTTTCCGATGACTCGACGATACATTCAACACTCAATGTGCTGATAAATGGACAAAAGATTGAAATACCTAAAGGTGAGACGCGAAGGTCAAAGTTGCATCAGAAGGGAAGTGGCCCGATGAGCATATCTATCGACGCTTCTCAACTTGGGGTCAGATATCGACCCCCAACCAAGCTGGTTCAACTGCGCCTTAGGCAGATTCTCTCGGAAGTTTACCCGGAAGAGGACCAGAATGCTTTGCGGAGCATGCAGTGGAAGCTCCGGAAGTATGAGGGTGATACGTCGGAGAAGAAGCTTGCAGCCGCGCTCGCGACCGAAGAGCCTGTCAATTTGATTAAGAGCCTGGTTGTTCCAGACGAATCGGCATGCGAAAACGTTCTTGGTCACCTAGGGCTGCCCTCATCCTTGGTCTCAAACCTTGACGATGATCAGATAAGTTCCATGCTTGCTTGGCATATCGGATTCACCGCTTTTGAGAAAGATGCCGCGCTTCAGACATTCAATGAGAATGCTGACGAACTCAAGCGTATCGCATTGAGTCTCCCGGTCGCTCTTGATCGTCAGGATATCAAGTCTGTCCGAGGTAGCGCTGCCAATCTATTTGCCAGCCTCGAAGAAGTACTCAAGGTTACGCTGTGTTTCTCTGGCTGGGCCCTAATTAATGATCATTATGCGTCGGGAGCTGAGTTCAAATACTCGAAAGGTGCGGCTGCTCATTTCATGAACTCCTGGCTCGTGGAACGCAAGACGCAGACTGAGTCAAGAAGTATAGAAAAAATGCGATTGAGTGACTTGCTCGAGTGTATTAGTGTAGTGTCACGGTTTCTTGAGTCTGCAATTCGATCGCCTGCTGGTTATGGTAGAAGCGCTGATCAGTGGTCGAGGATGAGTCGAGAAGTCGAATCTCCATTCAAGTTTCCCTTCAAGCACAAATTGCCTTTTTTGGACCTAAGTGAACGCTCGCGGCAGCTTCTTCTCGAGGTGTTGAAGTCCGTATCGAGTGACCTGAATTCCGGTGGAGCCTTAACTGTTCGCAACGGTTTGTTGCATCATAATGAAGAAGTGCCCGCTCGAGATGAAATCGTAGCGGCGCTATCTGTTGTAGTGAATGGCATTAGCTCTTTGGTGAGTGTTGGACTTTATCCCGTGATTTTTACCATCTACTCTCGTGACTCAGATATGAACGGGAGGCGGCGAATTAACTTACGGTCAGATGATGGGCAGGAGGTGACCCTGAAGCGCCCTAGTAGCATTCAATTATCAGGTTTTCCAACAGTGGAAACTCCCCAGGTTGTACTGACTAGGGCTGGGTTGGCTGACAGCGGCGAGCCACTTCGGTTTGAGGTCGAATTTGATACCGCATACAGAGATATGTGGACCAATTTTCCGCGGCGTCCAGTGCGGCGACCTCAGCATGGCCTTCCGGCTCAACTGGGAGCATTGGATAGTCGAACTTGAGAACTTCTTGCTGGTAAATATCATTGCGGTGCACGGATCTGATGCTGGAATGAATCGGGGTTAGCTGTAATTAGCGCTGCCACTGATTGATTTTGCATCGGTAAGTCGCTTTTGAATGGAAGGATGAACTTCAAGGGAGGGAATATTGTCCTGGGGGATCCATTTTGCTTCTGAACTCTCGTTGCTGGTGCGTAGTTCGCCGCCGGTTGGTTTGGCGCGGAAGCAGATGGAGAACTCTTGGCGTACCTCGCCGTCGTCGTAGGCTATGACGTGGTTGGGGTTGGAGTAGATGCCGATGAGGCCGGTAACCTCGCACTCGATGCCGGTTTCTTCGCGCACTTCGCGCACGGCGGCTTGGGTCAGCGTCTCGCCTAGTTCTAGTTGGCCGCCGGGGATGGAGTACAGGTCGTTGTCGGTGCGGCGGATCATGAGGATGCGGCCTTCGTCGTCTTGGATGAAGGCGGAGACGGCGACGGCGATGCTGTTCGCGGCCGGGGCGTTCGGGTCGTAGTAGTAGTCGCGGCGGGCCATGGTGCCTCCTAGAAGGTGGCGGGGCGGGCGGAGTTCCAGGCTGCTTCGAAGCTTTCGGAGTAGGTCTCGAACAGGTCCCCGGCTGACAGCCTGCGCAGGTGCAGGGCGGGGGCGTGGGCGCCTTGGAAGCCGTAGACGTGGGTGTTGATGATCATCTCGTCGTCGAAGCGGAAGATCGAGTTGTAGAGCGTGGTGTTGTGGAACCGTATTTCGATGCCGTCCACGTCGACAAGTGGCCGGTAATAAGCCAGGGCGTTGCGGATGCGGGCGGCTAGCGTGCCCTCTCCGAGCTGTTCTTCCTCGCTGCGCAGGGCCACGCTGTCGCCTTCGGGGTCACCGAACGCCAGCCGGATGCGGGCACCATCGGCGGCTTTCTTCGCCAGGCCCTTGACGAATCGGGGTCGCTCTACCAGGAACAACGCGGCGTGGACCAGGATTTCGATGGTCTGGCCGGCGTCCTTGATGAGCCTGTCCCAGAGGTCCGCGGGAATGGCGTTGCGGTGCGGGAACACGCTGACCACCTCGGCCGCTGCGGTCTCGGCCTTGCGTTCCGCGGCTACCGCCTGCGGCCACAGGTAGCTCTCCGACTCGCGCGCCAGGGCGGCCAGCTTGTGCCGGTACTTGGGGTACGGCGTGCGTCCCTTGGTGATCCAGCGTTCGACCGTCTTCGGGTCGACGTTGACGGCCTTGGCGACCTGTTCGGGGTCGAGTCCGTTGCGCAGGAGCGCGTCTCGAAGCCGCTCGTTCGCCATCTGCACCCGCCGAGGACTAGTAGGGACGACTTTGACCGTACCAAGGACGTCCCAAGATGTCCTGCCACGTGGTGATCACGTCCGGCGATTTGGCGGAGATTGGCTGTCGCGTTGCCGGGACTGGCCCGGTGACCGAGGTCCAAGGAAGCGGGTCCATGACGATCCCGGTGGCCCTGCTCATCGATGGTGACGCGTTGGATCACTTCGCCACTGCGCTCGCCGAGGCCCGCGCTGGGCTGGAGGTCGTGTCGGCTCGTCCGGAAGGTGCTGCCGATGGTGAGGAGTGAGGCGGTCCGCGCTTGGGAGGAGGTCTACCGGCGGTACAGCGACCTCAGTAGCGCTCACCCAGCCGAAAGGGCTGCGGAGATGGCGCGGCTGTCGAACGCGGTGGCCTACGCGTGGCGAGTCCTTGCCGATGAGCCTGACCAGCCCTGGTGGGTCATCGCGGCCGTCGAGACCGCCGCCCAGGCCTTCGACGCCCAAGCGCAGCAATGGCACATCCGCTCACAGCAGGAAGAAACTCATGGCCTTCAACGCGACATGGCATCCGGGCCCGGAAGCGGTCGCGGGTATGCAGCAGATTGGTTCAGCGCGGGAGTTGGCGGCCCTGGTGATCTACCTCGATCCCGACAGCCTGGCGATCATGCCCCCGCCCGACCCTTCCCAGTGGCCCAGGTTCGTTTCCCTCCTTCGCCAGCTCCGCGACGGAGCGGATGAACTGGCCGACCACCTCGACCGGACCGGCGTGCCGGGAAAGGACGGCGAGGTGGCCGAATAGGACTGTCCACAAAGGAAGTGTCCGATGGGTCGTGCGGCGACGATCAACACGAAGACGATGACTGGCCGGGTGACGCGGGCGCAGGACGGAGAGAGATCAGCATCGGCCGACCTGGTCCGCGGTCGGAGTTGAGCTACCAGCACGCGATCAGCGCATGTGACCGGCAGCTCGCCGAGGACCTGATGGCACGGACGACGAAGCGGCGGCCTCCCCGGACTCGGGAGACCGCCGCTTCGTGGTGTTTGACCTGCGATGACGCAGCTGAGCGGGCGACGGGAATCGAACCCGCGTAGCCAGTTTGGAAGACTGGGGCTCTACCATTGAGCTACGCCCGCGCGCCCCCGGAGGACCGGGTGCACAGGCAGCTTACCGGTTGCCGCTAAGCTGGGTGCAAGCCACCCGTACGGTGGCTGGTTCTACGGGATGTGGCGCAGCTTGGTAGCGCATCCGCTTTGGGAGCGGAGGGTCGCAGGTTCAAATCCTGTCATCCCGACACAGAGTCTCTGACCTGCGGGTTCGAGGTGCTCATCAGGACCCGGCTGGGGTCAGTAGGACGATCGGGATCTCCCGGTCGGTCTTCTCCGCGTACTCCTCGTACAACGGGAAGATCGCGGCCATCTGGCGCCACAGCGGCTCGCGTTCAGCGGGCGAAGCGACGCGGGCGTGGGCGGTGAAGCGGCGCGTGCCGGCTTGGACGCCGACGCTCGGGGTCGCTCGCAGGTTCTTGAACCACGCCGGATCCTCATCCGCGCCGTCCTTGGAGGCGACGACCACGAAGTCCTCGCCTGCCTTGCCGTAGATCAGGCAGGTGCGGCGCGGGGTGCCGGTCCTGCGGCCGGTCGTGGCGAGCACCAGGGTGTGGACGCCGTTCGACTCGTGGCCTTCGGTGCCATTCGAGGCCAGGTAGGTGCGGGTCTGCTCGGCGACCCAGTCCCACTGCGAGTCGGTGGCGTGGTCGAGGTCGGCGGCGACAGCCATGACGGGGTCCTTTCGGGGGGAACGCGTGCCTCGGCGACAGTAGTCAGCCGCGACCCCTGGTTAGCCCGGATGGGGGTGAGCCCGGTCACTCCCGAGACGGGGCCGGGACGCGGCGGTGTGAGCCCGTCCGCGTACACTCCGTGTTCGCGCGTGCCCGGTCAGGTGGACGGTGAACCCTGTACCAGAACGCGGCGATTTGGTTACTCGCTCGCAACCCACGTGGTGGACGTTCGTTCTGTTCTGCGCGTGCGCCCGACGAAAGGACCCATCGATGAGGCTGCCGAGACGGCTCGCCGTGATCGCGGCCGTGGCCTGCCTGGTCCTGTCCGGGTGCGGCGCCGAGCCACCCGCCGAGCCACCGGCGGAGTCCATCGAGATCGCCTTCGTGCCCAAGGTCCAGTCCATCGCCTACTTCGACGCGATGAACGGGGGCGGCCTGCGCGCGGCCGACGTGCTCGGCGTGCGCTGGACCTACCGCGGCCCGCTCACCGCGGACGCCGCCGAGCAGGCCGCCATCGTGCGCGAGTTCGTCGCCCGCGGGGTCAACGTGATCGTGGTGGCCCCCAACGACCCCGAGTCCATCGCGCCCGTGGTCGCCGAGGCCAAGGCCAAGGGCATCCGCGTGCTGACCACCGACACCGATGCCCCCAACTCCGGGCGCGAGCTGTTCGTCAACCAGGCGAGCGCCGAGAGCATCGGCCGGGCGCTCACCGACGAGCTGATGCGCAAGACCGGCGGCACCGGGCAGTACGCGATCGTGTCCTGCGGCCCCACCGCGGCCAACCTCAACGCCTGGATCGCGGTGCAGAAGGCCTACACCGCGCAGAACTACGCCGGCGCGCAGATCGTCGACATCGTCCACGTCGGGGAGGACCAGAACGCCGCGGCCGCCAAGGCCAAGGAGCTGATGGCCGCGCACCCCCAGCTGACCGGGCTCGTCGGCGAATGCACCACCTCGGCGCCCGGTGTGGCCAAGGCCGTGCGGGAGGCCGGGCGCATCGGCCAGGTGTTCACCGTCGGCGTCGGCACCCCGCAGTCCATGAAGGAGTACCTGCGCGACGGTTCGGCGTCGGCCTCGGTGCTGTGGGACGTGGAAAACCTCGGCTACCTGACCGCGTGGGCGGCGAAGCAGGCCGCCGACGGCAAGGTGCCCGAGCCGCTGAACAACGTCAGCCCCGAGTTGCCTGCCGTGCGCTACAACGGCGCCGACAAGACCCTGGTGCTCGGCGACCCGCTGCTGATCACCAACGACAACGTCGACCAGTTCGACTACTGACGCTCAGGCGTAGGCGGGATTCCCCGACAGCATCGCCTCGCAGCTGCGCAGCACGACCTCCGCGGCTCGCCGGGCGGTGCCGCTGAGCGCCGGGTTCACCGCCTGCTCCCGCCAGTGCCACAGCGCGTCCTGGATCGCCTCCTGCAGTTCCGCCGGGGCGACCTCCTCCTCGATCCCGAGGCGTTCGAGCAGGCCGGCGCCGAGGCCGCCGGTCAGGCGGACGGCGTCCTCGACCAGTTCGTCCGGCAGCTCGGACCGGCCACCGCGCAACGCGGCGAGCACCCGCAGTTCGGCGAACTCGTGGGCACCGGAGACCAGGCGGTCCAGTTCGAGGGCCAGTTGCTCACCCCCGGGACGCGGTTCACGCCGCAGCAGGACCTCCAGCCCGAGCAGTGCGGCGCGCGCCTTGAGCACGTCCTCACGCGCGCTGAACTGCTGGGCGATCGCGTCCCGCAGCTCGCCGAGGCCGCTGCGCTGCACCAGTTGTCCCGCCAGCGCGGGCACGGTGTTCGCGCCACGCCGGATCAGCGCGGTCGCCAACCGCAGCCCGAAGAGGCCGAACCGGCCCAGCAGCCATTCGCGGGCGCCGGGTTTCAACGGCAGGGGCGCGTCGGCGCGGATGAACCGGTCCGCCGAGAGAAGCCTGGCTTCCAGCTCCGGCCGGGCCACCTGCGCGAGCGCGGTCAGCGCGGCGAACTCCGGCTCGCTCAGCGTGCGGCCCGCGCTCGCCACCAGCCCGGCGACCGCGACCACGTCCTGGCACAGGTCCTGCACCTCGTCGGTGCGCCGGTAACGACGGGCGACCTGACGGGCGGAGATCAGCGCGTCGACCCGGCCGGCGCCGAGTTCGTCGGCACGGGAGAGCACCACCATCGCGTGCACGGGCGGCGCCCACGGGCTCGGCGGGCCGTGGAGCGTGCGCAGGGCGTCCAGTTCGGGCCCGTGTGGCCGCCGCACCAGGTACAGCACGGCGTCGGCGTCGGTCAGCCCGCCCGCGAGCGCCTGCGGCCCGGCTTCGGGGTCCAGCGCGGGGGTGTCCATCAGCACCACGTCGCGGAGCTGGCGGCTGGGCCAGTCGACGACCAGCCGGTCCACCTGCTGCCCGGCCAGCGGGGCGAGGTCCACCCGCAGCCGTCGTTCGGCGCGTTCGGCCCCCATTTCCCACGGCGCGGCCCCGCCCGGCGGATACGCCAGCGCACGCGGGGCCGAGCCGCCCTGGTACCAGGTGATCACCTGGCGGTCGCCCAGCTTCAGCGGCGCCACCTCGTCCCCGGCCAGCGCGTTGAGCAGGGTGGACTTCCCGGTCTCCGCCGGGCCGACCACGGCCAGCCGCAGCGGTTCGGCGAACCGCGCGAGGTGCCGCTCCAGCCAGCTCGTCGCGCGGGGACTGTCCTGGTAGAACGCCAGCGCGCGCTGCAGCAGTCCGCCCGCTGCCTCGGCGATCACGCGATCAGCCCCCGCGGCGAGCTGGGCGTGATACGGGCCGCGGCCATCGTCTTGAGGCGCTGGCGGATCGCGGCGAGTTCGTTCACCGCGGTCCTGATCTCCTGCGCGCGCTGCTTGCGCTGCGCGGCCTCGGTGTCGATGACCTGCTTGATCGCCTTGGCCGACGCGGAGATCTCCTGGCGCTGCTGCTGGGCGTAGGCGGTGAACCGGTCGCGCAGGGCGCGCTGGAGCAGCCGGGCGGCGTCCTTGCTCTCCTTGCCGTAGGCCAGGAAGAAGTCGTCGACGTGGCGTTGCGCGGCGGTCTTCGCGGTGGCCTGGCGCCGCTTGAGCCGGTTGCCGCGTTCCTCGAACACGCTCTTCGCGCCGAACGCGGCACCCGCGCCGAGCGAGATCGGGTTGATCAGCGGCATCCCGGCCACCGTGGTCGCCAGGCCGAACATCAGCAGCCCGGTGTACGACCCGCGCATGCCGACGAAGAGCTTCTGCCCCACGGAGAACCGCTCGACGCGCGGCTTGCGCACCCCGCTCGCGTGGTCGTCGGGGGCGTCCGCGACCAGCAGCTCGTGCAACAGGTCCTCGTCGCCGGGCGCGACCTGGCGGGCCAGTTTGTGCGCGATCCAGTCGAACCGTTCGAGCAGCCAGTTGAAGTTCGTCTCGGCGACGGTGGCCAGGTTGTCGGTCAGCCAGTCCTCGAAGGTCTCCCAGTCGCGGGAGGGGTCGGCGGCGTCGAAGTACTCGTCCACGTCGCGCAGGATCTGCCGGGTGCGGTCGCGCAGGTCGTACTCGAGGTCGGCGATCAGGTCGGAGATCTCGTCGCCGAGCAGGGTCTGCCAGCGCGCGGAATCCTGCTGGAGCTGCTCAAGTTTGCGCCCGGCGGCCTGCCAGCGGGCGACGGCTTCGGGGGAGTCGCCGCGCTGGGTCGCGGAGAACTCGTCCTGCAACGGCGGCACCAGCTGGTCCACGGTCATCCCGGCGAGCGCGGCCACGGACCTGGTGTGCAGCACGTCGGCCTGGTCCAGCCACTCGTGCTTGAGCCGGTGCATCAGCTCCTCGAAGCCGGATTCGGCGTTGAGGTCGCGATCGCCCGCCTTGGCGGCGGCCAGCCGCAGCGCCGCGGACACCGGCACCACGGTGGCGTTGAGCCCCGCCTTGGCCAGCCGGGCGCGGTTGCGTTCGGCGACCACTCGCCAGCCGGGCACGATGTCGATCTTGGTCAGCGCCACCATCACCGTCGGGCACACGCGGGCCACCTGGGTGAGCAGTTCCAGCTCGCTCGGCGAGAACTCGCTCGTCGCGTCGGTGGCCATCAGCACGGCGTCGGCCTGCAGGATCTCCGAAAGTGCGGTAGCGGTGCGGGCGGCGTCCCCGGCGGGCGGGGTGTCGATGAGCACCAGGCCGGTGGCGAGCAGCGCCCGCGGCAGGCCGATGTGCGCGCGGGCGATCTCGGCGCCGGGCTGCGCGGCCTCGCGGTTGGCGTCGGCGGTCACCGAGTCGACCGCGGCCGGGACGAGCTGGCTCGACGGACCGCTCTCGAGCATGCGGTCATGGCGGACGACCGGGTTCAGCACGACCGCCGCGCTCGGCGCCTCGGCGTACTCGACCACGGCGGGCACGGTGGTGGTCAGGTCGTCGCCCGTGGCGCACACCGGCGCGTTGACCAGCGCGTTCACCAGCTGGCTCTTGCCCTGGCCGGTCTCGCCGATGACCAGGATGCGCAGCTTCGGATCGATCAGCTGCGCACGTCTTTCACGCAGGCGACGGAGCAGATCCGGGGTCCCGTGCGCGGCGCAGGCCCGGATGGTGTCGTCCATCAGCTGGAGCCAGGGCGAAGCCATCACTCGAAGGAGTGTGCCGTGTCCGAATCGAAATGCAAAAGTGGCCCGGCCCGTTCAGGTGAACGGGCCGGGCCACGGGGAGGCGACCGCCGAGCGGGTGTAGCTGGCGCGGGCTCGACAGGGGAGGTAGTCGCCGTGGTCTAGAAGTCGAGCAGGCCCCCGGTGATGTCACCCAGGTCCGGCAGCTGGTGCCCGTTGCCGAGCTGGCCCAGCGGGCTTTCCGAGGCGCCGCCGTCGTGGCCGCCGCTGGGCAGCGGGTTGACGATCGGCAGCTCGGGCAGCTCCGGCAGTTCGACCTGGAGGTCGGTCGGCAGTTCGGCGGGCAGGTCCGCCGGGAGGTCGGTGGGCAGGTCGCCGGGGGTGGCGGCCGGCGTGTCCGCCGGGAGATCGGCGGGCAGGTCGGCCGGGACGTCGATCGGCAGGCTCTCCAGGTGACCGGCGAGCTGGCCGGAACCGGCGGCGATCTGGTCGGAGATCGTGCCGGAGCTGTCGGCGACCGACTGGTCGATCGGGGCCGCGTCCGCGCCGGTGAGGTAACTGCCGAGCGTGGTGCCGCCGGTGGCGACGCCGCCGGCCAGCCACTCGCCACCGGTGGAGACGTACCCGGCGAGCGTGCCGGAGGTGGCCGAAGCGGCCTCCTCACCGCTGCGCGGCATGGCGGTGGAGTCGAGCACGGTGGCCGGGTCGCCGAGGCCGGCGAGGTGGCCGCCGCCGAGGTCACCGAGCGAGTCGCTGTCGATCGAGTACTGCTGGCCCGCGATGTTCAGCGAACCGGCGAAGCCGTCGGTGGCGGCGAACAGGTCGCCGCCGAAGTCGCCGACCGGGGAGGTACCGGCGAACGCGGTGTCGACGCCGTGGAGGCCACCGGCACCGGCGACACCGGCGGACAGCGGCTCGGTGCCGACGCCCGCGGCGGCCGCGGCACCTTCGGTGGAGCCGGAGACCGCGCTGCCGAGGTCGACGGCGTCGCTGTCGGCCGCGAGGGAACCGGCGGCACCCTGCGGGCCCGCGTCACCGGCGATCGAACCGGTGAGCTGCTCACCGGCGTAGGCGCCGGTCGCGGCGATGCCCTCGGGGGTGATCTCGTGGGCGCCGGCGACGGAGCCGAGCGGGGTGTCCTCGGCGAAGGAGGAGCGGGTCAGGTCGTCCAGGCCGGGCAGACCGGCGAGACCGCCGCCCTCGGCGACCTGAGCGAGCGCCTGCAGCTGCTCGATGGCGCCGTCGGTGCTGGTCACGTCGGTCGCGGCGGGCAGGGCGGCGAAGCCGGACTCGGGGGACTCCACGGAGACACCGCCGGGCGCGTAGTCGAGGACCAGCGGGACGACCTCCTGGACGTCCTGCGCGGTGACGTCCTGCAGACCGGCGCCGGACAGGGCGGCGGCCGGATCGGTGCCGAAGGCGGACCGAGCTGTCTCATCGGTGAGCAGGTTCAGCACGAAGTCGTGGAGGGTCTGGCCTGAGGGGGACAACTCGTTACTCCTAGGGCGGGGGGTTCTGCGAGGTTCACGCTAGGTAAGGGGGGCGGGTTGCCGCATCGGGGATGACACCGGTCCCACTGCCCTAACGTGCACGTCCGGCGCCCCCGCCGCGGTTAGGGGATTAGGGGCCGGTTCACCCTTCCGCATGGGGGACGTCCGCACGGGGTGTGTTCTTGGTAGGAAGGAGCACCGTCCGCACCAGTTCGTGAGGGAATCCGCCCGCATGCCGTACGTCTTGGGGATCGACCTCGGGCACACCCGGACCACCGCCGCGGTCTGCCGCCGGGTGGGGGCCTCCTGGGGTGAGCCCCAGGTGGTGGCCCTCGACGGGGACGCCCGCTGGGTCGAGTCGGTGCTGCACGTGGCGCCCGACGGCTCGGTGGTGTTCGGCCAGGAGGCCGCCCGGCGCGCGATCGCCGAACCGCAGAGCGCGGCCCGCGGCTTCCTCGGCCGCTCGGGTGATTCGGTGCCGCTGGTGCTCGGGCACCACCTCTACACCGCCGAAGTGCTGACCGCCTCGCTGGCGGGCTGGGTGGCCGACCAGGTGGCGGAGTCGTTCGGCGGCCCGGCCGACCGGATCGTCGTGACGCACCCCGCCGGCTGGGGGCCGCACCGCCGTTCGGCGTTGCGGGCCGGGCTCGAAGCCGCGGGGCTGCCCGGGGTGCTGTTGCTGCCGAAGCCGGTCGCCGCGGCGGAGAACCACCTGGCCACCGAGGAGGGCGAAGAACTCGAGCCGGGTTCGGTGCTCGCGGTCTGCCGGATCGGCGGCGAGCACGTCGAGTCGGCGCTGGTGCGTCGCACGCAGTCGGGTTTCGACCTGCTCGCGCACACCGACAGCGGGGTCGGCCGCGGCAGCGCGCGGATCGACGACCTGCTCGCCGAGCACGTGCTCGCGCGGTCCGGGGCGAAACTGCCCGACCACGCCGAGCCGGCTCTGCGCGCGCCGATGGCCGGCTTCCGGGTGGCGAGCGTGCTGGCCAAGGAGCGGTTGTCGGTGGCGCCGTCGGCCTCGCTCACCGTGCCGCTGCCCGAGGTGACCGGCGAGGTCCACGTCACCAGGGCCGAGCTGGAACAGCTGGCCAAGCCGGTGCTGGCCGCCGCGGTGGGGCAGCTGCAGCGACTGGTCGAACCGGTGCCGGACGGGGAACTGGCCGCCGCCCTGCTCGTTGGCGGAGGCGCGCGGATACCCTTGGTCACCTTCCTCGCCGAATCGGCACTGGGCTGCCCGGTGCTGGTCGACCCGGATCCGGCGGCGGCGGTCTGCCGCGGCGCGGCACTGGTCGCCCGGCCCCGCCTGGCCGGTGAAGGCCGCAAGCCGTCACCGCGGCCGCGGCAGGCGGTGGTGGAGGAGTCGACCGCGCTGATCCCGCGGGCGCTCGAACCGGCTGCGGGGGAGGAGGACGCCGAGCTCGGCCCGCCGCCACCCCGGCCGCCGGTGGAGGTCACCCCGCTGGAGGCCCCGAAACGCTTCACCAACCCGCTGCGCAGGCGATCCGACCGAGAACCTGAGCGAGAGGACAGCCGTTGACCGTGTCGACCCGGGGCACCGAGCCGGTACTGGACGAACCGACCCGGCAGCTGTGCGCCGCGATCGCGGAACGCAGGCTCACCCAGGTCCGCCTGGCCGTCGTCGCGGCCGGGGACTACGGCAAGACCACCCTGCTGGACCACCTGCGCACCCTGTGCGCGAACGCGGGGCTGACCGTCGTGCGGTTCGACCCGGCGCGGGTCGGCGAGCCCGCCGACCTGGTGCTGGCCGACGACGCGCACACCTACGGCGAAGCGGAACTGGCCGAACTCGCGCGGCTGGCCGGTGACGAGCGGACCGGCCTGGTGATCGCCGCGCGCCCGCGCCCGCGTCCCGCCGGGTTGAACGCCGTGCTCGGGCGACTGCGGGGGCAGATCCTGTTGCGCCCGCTCGACAAGGCACAGGTCGCCGAGCACCTGGGCACGCACGGCGTTTCCACCGAGCTGGCGGAGTTCGTCCGCGCGCAGACCGGCGGGGTGCCCGGGCACGTGCACCGGGTGGTGACCGCGCTGGCCGCCGTTCCGCCGTCCGAGCGCGGGGAACTGCCGCTCGCCGCTTTTGGGGGTATCCGCCAGGAGCTCGACGGGGCCGAGCCCGGGGTGCTGCGGTTCCTGCTCGCCGTGGAGGCGGGCGCCGGGCCGGACATCGATCTGCTGGGCGGGCTGCTCGACCGTGATCCCGACGGCGTCAGCGCGGTGATCGACCTGGCGCGCGCGACCGGGTTGTTCGGCGCGGACGGCGGACTGCTGCCGATCACGCTCGGGGCCCTGCGTGCGCTGGTGCCCGCCGAACGGCACGCGGCGGTCCGGCAGCGGCTGGTCGAACTGCAGTTGGAACGTGGTGCACCGGTGCTGCGCCTGGTGCGGCCGTGGCTGGGGAAGCCGATCGCCGGGCCGAGCGTGGCGAAGGCGTTCGAGGCGGCGGCCGACGAGGCGCTGGGCGCGGACCCGGCGCTGGCGGCACGGCTGCTGGAGGCGGCTGTCGCGGCCGGGCGCCCGGCCGCGGAACTGGGTGCGCGGCGGGCCGAGGCGGTGGCGCTGGCCGGTGACCTGGACGGCGCGTTGCGCCTGGCCGACGAGGTGATCGCCACCGCGGGCGCGACCGGACGGCCGGACGGCGCCCGGGTCGCCGCGACCGCGTTGACCCACCGCGGTCAGCTCGGGCGGAGCGCGGAACTGCTGCAGTGGTCCGGAACCCGGCGTTCGCGGGCGTTCGCGGCGATCAGTCTGATCGCCACCGGCCGTCGTGCCGAAGCCGAGCGGGAACTCGAGAAGGCGACCGAGGGCGGTGGCGACGAGCCGCCGACGCTGCTTTCGGGGGCGTTGTCCTCGGTGGCGCGCGGGGTCGTGGAGTCGGTCGGCGGCACCCCGACCCTCGCACTGTCCACTTTGGTCAGCTCGGCGGAGATGCTGGAACCGGTCGGCCGCGCGGTGCTGCTGCCCGACAGCCCGGCCGCGCTCGGCGCGCTGGTCGCGCTGCACAGCGGTGAGCTGACCATCGCCGAACCGCTGCTGGAGCGCGCGATCGCCGCGCGCACCGGCGGCGTGACCCTGCAGGCGCGTCACCAGTTGCTGCTGGCGTGGATCGCGATGGTGCGCGGGGACGCGACGCTGGCCGTGGAACGGTTGAACGCGGCCGAAGAGGTGCGCCAGCCGCGTGACTGGCTGTTCGCCGTCGGGCTGGAGGTCGGCCTCGCCCGGCGCACCAGCGATCTGACCGCGTTGCGCCGGATCTGGGGCGTGGCCTGCGAAGCGGTGATCCGGCACCCGGTCGACCTGTTCTCGTTCCTGCCGTTCGGCGAGTTCGCCATGGCCGCCGCGCGGCTGGGGGAACGCGACCGGCTGGCACCGCACCTGGCGCAGGCACATGCTGTCCTCAAGGGACTCGGGGACCCGCCGCTGTGGGCGGCTTCCCTGCACTGGAGCGAACTCCACGCCGCGATCATCGCCGAACGGGCGGGTGAGGCGAAGGAACACGCGGCCGCGCTGGCGGCGTGTTCCGGGAACGGCGCGTACTTCACCGCGGTGTCGGACGCGGCGGCCTGCTGGCTGAAGGTGCTCGCGGGCGACATCGACGCCGAAGAGGTCGAAGCCGCCGCGCACGCGTTGCGCGGCTGCGGCCTGTGGTGGGACGGCGCGCGACTGGCCGGTCAGGCGGCGATCCGCACCACGGACCGGAAGGCGATGGTCGCGCTGCTCGACTGCGCTCGCCTGCTCCAGGGCGCGGCGACGACCGTCGCGCCACCGTCCGAAGGCGCCGCGGCCGACGACAGCCCCGGCTCGGCGCGGCTGAGCGATCGTGAGCTGCAGGTCGCGGAACTGGTGCTGGGCGGCATGACCTACAAGGAGGTCGGCGCGCGGCTGTTCATCTCGGCGAAGACCGTGGAACACCACATGGCGCGGATGCGTCAGCGGCTGGGAGCGGGGAGCCGGGCGGAACTACTGGCACACCTACGGGAAATGCTCGGGGACCGCTGAGTAGCACGTTCAGGAAGCCGAGTGCCGCACTCGTGCAGCCGAACCCCACACTCGCTGCAGCTGGTTGGACACGAATGTGGCTTTGGGGGCCGAATACGCCCCCAAAGCCACATTCGTGTCCCCGGTGGGGGCCTCTTCCGACTTGGCTTGTCTGGGCCTCGAATGGGGAACTCGGCCGCCCGAGTGTGGGACTCGGCTGCCTGGACGTGGGGTTCGGCTGCTTGAGTGTGGGGTTCGGGTGGGGGCGGGGGTTAGGGCGGTGGGGGGCGTAGGGAGTTGCCGGAGCCGAAGAGGGTGTGGGGGTCGTGGAGGTGGCGGGCGGTGGTGAGGGCGTCCCAGACTGGGCCGAACTGGTCGGCCCAGTCCGCCGGGGTCATCGGCAGCGAGTTCGACGGGTACACCGTGCCGCCCAGGGCTTTCGCCTGCTGGTACAGCCGGATGTTCAACGTCGTCAGCCGTGCGTTCTCGATCGGGTCGGCGGGTTTTCCGGTGCGTAGCAACGAGAACAGCCACACCAGCTCCCCGGCGGGCACGCGCAGCAGTGGCGTGTTCAGCGCGCTCGCCCGCACCGGGTAGAGCATCACCAGGCCGGTGCCGCCGAGGTCTTCGCGCCGGGTCGTGGCGAGGGTGTCCGCGACCACCCGGCCCACCACCTCGTCCGGCAGGAAGACGTTCAGCCACGGGTGCGGGTGGAACCAGCTGCCCTCCGCGCGCAACGCGGCTTCGCCTTCCGCCATCCGGTTCAGGAAGTCGAAGTACGTGCTGTCCTCGACCTCCATCCGCTCGAAGCGCAGATCGTCCAGGGAAGCGGTCGAATACGTGACCGCCTCCAGCAGGTACGTCCATTCGCCTTCGTCCAGCAGCAACTGGCCTTCCAGGTAGTCGAACCGGCCGTCGCGCACGACCGTGCGCTGGTCGGCCAGGAAGGTGTCGAGCGAGCGGTAGTACAGCTTCCAGCGGCGGGCGGTCGGTGGCGCGGGGACCAGCCGCAGCCGCGCCTTGGTGATCACCCCGCACAGGCCGAGCCCGCCGCGGACCGCGTCGAACAGATCCGACCCCGGCCCGCAGGTCACCACCTCGCCGGTACCGGTGACCACTTCCAGTTCGAGGACGTTGTCGGTCTGCGTGCCGTGGTGGTGCGCGGCGCCGCCGATGCCGCCGACCACCAGCGTGCCGCCGACGGTCAGCTCCAGGTAGTCGGTCAGCACGGGCGGGGTCAATCCGTGTGGCAGGGTCAGGTCGAGGACCTCGCGCCAGTGCGCGCCCGCGTCCACGACCGCTGTCTCGCCGTCGACCTCGCGCACGGTCGGCATGGTCCGCATGTCCAGCACGATCCCGCCCTCGGCCTGTTCCTGGCCGAACGGCGAATGCCCGGCGCCGCGCGCCGAAACCGGCAGCCCGTGCTCACCGGCGAAGGTCATCACGGCGGTGAGGTCGGCGAGCGAAACCGGGCGCACCACGGCCGCGGGCCGCCGGTGCACGAGGTGCCCGAAATCCTGCGCGGCGAAGGCGAGCGTGGCTTCGTCGCGCACGACCTCGCCGTCCGGGACGGACAGCCAGGCGATGCTCGGCCCCGGACCGCGGTCGCCTGGCTGTCCTGGTTCCATGTGAGCGAGGTTACCCGGCTCAGTCCTCCGCTTCGATCTCCTCGAGCGTTTCCTTGGCCTGTTCCCGGATTCCCGCCAGCACGGAGGGGTTGAGGCTCTTGCTCTCGAACGTCCTGACCAGCTGCCGCAGCACGTCACGGGCCTGCTCCGGATGACCGGCCTTCGCCTCGGCCTTGGCTTGTGTCCGCATGGCCAGGTTGAGCGTGAGGTTGTCGACGCCTTCCTCGTCCGCCAGCGAAGCTTCGGCGACCTGGCCGAGCAGCGCGGCCGCCTCGGTGCCGTTCGCCTCGCGGAGGTGGAGCACCTTGTCCGCGGTCAGCTCCTTGAAGTCGCGCTGCTGGTTGACGCCCTTGACCAGGCGCCCGTAGACGGCCAGCGGGTGGGCCGGGAAGTCGTCGAGCAGGGTGTCGATTGCGGACACGCCCTTGCCGAGCTGGCTCGCGTCGGATCCGAGCAGGGCCAGCAACTGGCCTTGTTCCTCACCGAGCAGCAGTTCGGCGGCGGCCTCGTCCTCGCGGGAAACCGGTGGGCGCACGCGGATCCGCAACACCGGCGACAGCACCCGCGAGCCGTCGCCCGCGATGTAGGTGGCGCGCAGGCGGTACGTGCCCGGTGCCTCGAACAGGAAACCGTCGGCACCGAAGCCGATGTACGCGCTTTCGTACAGCGCGGGGGTTTCCACGCCCACTCGCACCGAGCGGGCTTCGTCGACGCAGTGACGCAGCAGCGGCCGGTAGAGCGTGGTCCGCCCGGATGGCTGCTGCACGGCGATCGAGACCAGGTCGTCGTTCGGGTGCAGGTAGCCGTGCGTCGTGCGGCCGCGCAGTTCGGTGCCCGACAGCTTCAGCTCGACCACCACCGGCTCCCCGTAGGCGAACCCGGGTTTCGGTGAGCGCAGTTCCAGCGCCAGCCCCGAATTGTCGACCACCGGCCGGTCGAACAGGTTCGGGTCGATGTCGGCGGCGCCGGTGCCGAAGGCGTTGGCACCCATGATCACGTCGCGGTGGAAGCCGTGGCGCAGGTGCACCAGCTCGTTGTCGGTGAACTGGAACGGGAAGGCCGCCCAGTACGCGGCCGCGCCGCCGGGACCACCGGCCGCCTGCTGGTACTTCCAGTCGTAGTTCATCCACGACAGGTCGCCGAGGCCGCCGTTCGGCCCGAGCGGGCCCGGTGGCACGCCGAGGTTCTTCTGCCACGAGTGCAGCAGGTTGAACGCGTGCCCCAGTTCGTGCACGTAGGTGCGCAACTGCGAGCGCTGGGTGGCCGCGTCCGTGCCGCCGATGGCGTCGTGGAACACCGCCGCGCCCTGGCGCTGGAAGGCGTCGCCGTAGTCGAACATGATGCCGCGGGCCCCGCCCTCGTGGGCGGTGGCGACGAGCATCCACACCTGCCAGCGCGGTGCTTCGCTGAAGGCGCTGAAGTGGTTGACCATGGCCGCGTGCAGTTCGGCGTCGCTCCACGCCGCGTTCGCGCCCGCGCCGATGACCGGGATGACGTTCGTGGCACCGGTGGTCAGGAGTTCGACGCCGGCTTCGGCGAACGCGCCGGGCACGGTCAGCACCCGCGCCGGGCTGCCGGCCGGCCGCGGCAGCGAACCGGTGTCGTAGGCGAGGAAGGGCACCGCACCGGCCACGGAATCCTGTTCGTACGAAACGGTTCGGAAGAAACCGGATTCGAAGGCGCAGGAGAAGATCGCACCCACCGAGCCCGAGCCGGTCAGGAATTCCACCGTCGCCGGTTGCGGCGATTCGGCGCCTTCCGCGCGTTTGACGGCCAGGCGGATCTTCGGCGCCCCCGCGGCCCACGTGAACGTGCCCGCGCCTTCGGCCAGCACCTGGGCCGCCGTGGTGGTCACCATCGGCGAAGGCACGACGAACGAACCGAAATATGCCGTGGTGGAGCCGGAAACGGTGAAGAAGTCACCGCTGATCCGGCGGGTCGGCCGATTCCCGTCGACGTCCACGCGCAGGGTCAGCAGCCAGCTGCCGTTCGTGCCGCGATAACGCCCGTGCACCGTCCGCTGACCCGCGACGGCAGGCGGGTTCGGCCGCGGCGGAGCCGTCGGGAGGACGGGATCCTCGTCGGCCACCACTTCCGGGGTGGTTTCCGCGGGTGCGGGCCGGTCGAGCGTGGTGGTTTCCGCGCCACCCACCGTCGGATCGGAGGTTTCCAGCATGACGGGCCCCTTCCGCAGGGGAGTGGTGTGGGTGCCGGCAGGGCGCAATGAGGGTACGGCCATCCGGTGCCCGCCAACCCCGTGTCCGGCGCGAAGCACCCGGATGGAGCTACGACAACCGGATCGGGGGATCGGCCCGGCGCGTGAGCAGTTCGGCCACCGGCTCCGGCTGGGTGTCCACATCGAACGGTTCGTGGTGCACGCATTCGGCGGGCACGTCGTGCTCGGCGAGCACGTGCAGGGTGTGCTCGGCCAGCGTCCGCGGCGCGCAGACGAACCACTCGTCCACCTTCGCCGGGTGCAGCCGCCCGTCGAGCAACGCGGACAGCCGCGCGGTGTCCAGCCTGCCGCGCACGAACTGCTCGTGGGTCACCGCGAGCACCTCGCTGATCGCGTCCACCGGCTGGAAGTCGCGGCCCTTGCGCAGTTCGGGATCCTGCTCGTCGGTGCGGTAGTGGACCACCCGCAGCCTGCCGTCGAATCGCTTCGCCAGTGCGGAAACCTCTTCGGCGAGCATCGTGGTCGAGCCGCTGCGGTTGACGTAGAGCAGCGTGGCCCGGCTGTGCGGTTCGGTGTCCAGCGCGGTGGCGAACATGGTCAGGATCGGCGGCAGCCCGCTTCCCGCGGCCAGTCCGACGTAGTGCCGCGAGCGCCGCGGATCGGGTTCGAGGGTGAAGTCGCCGGACGGGGGCAGCACGTCGAGCCGGTCGCCGGGGCGCAGCGTGTGGGTGACCACGGTGGAGAACGGCCCGCGCTCCACCCGCTTCACCGCGATCCGCAGTTCACCCGGCGGCGCCGGGCACAACGCGTAACTGCGGCGCAGCGGTACCCCGTCGACCAGCGCCCGTACGGTCACGTGCTGGCCCGCCACGTAGTCGAAGGTGGTCGCCAGCTCGTCGGGCACCGCGAACCGGACCGCCGCGGCGTCCGCGCCGACCCGCTCCACCTCGGTCACCAGCAGCGAGTGGAACACGCGCAACCGCCGCGGTGGCGGCTCGGCGGGTGGTACGGCGGCCGGTCGCGGCGGGAACCAGCGCGAGGAGCGGTACTCGGCGGCGCTCAGTTCCCGGCCGCCGAAGGTGCGCACCGGGACGCCGAGATCGAGGTAGGCCTCCACGTTGCGCCGCCACACCTGGCGGTACCGGTAGAACGGGATCGCCGGGTGCAGGTGGTGCACCAGGTGGTAGTTCTGCCCGAGCGTGAGCGCCCCGGCGAGCCGTTCCCGCCCGACGTGCACCCAGGCCACCTGCAGCCGGTCCGGCCCCGGGCAGGCCGGGAGCCCGCGGTGGGGGAACCAGTCGAACAGCACGACCACCAGCGCCAGCCCGATCCGCTGCGGGACCAGGTAGAGCACCAGCAGTTCCCAGCCGTGCCCGCTGGCGATCGCCGTGCACATCGCGGCGATGGCGAGCGTGGCCACCGCCGTGGTCTCGTGCACCTCACGCGCCGGGCGGTGGTGCAACCGGCCGAGGTAGTGCCACATGAACCAGAAGTCGACGGTCAGCCAGCGCAGCGGCAGCTGCCAGCCGGGGGCGCGGGCGGTCCAGCCGGCCACGTCGGCGCGGCCGCCGGGGTTGCGGTGGTGCTCCAGGTGCAGGTGGCGGACCGGCGGGAAGGCTCCGTACGCGGCGACGAACAGCATGCCGAGGCGTCCGAGCAGGGCGTTGACCGTGGTCAGCCGCCCGGCGGCGTGGTGCATCGCCTCGTGCGCCACGGTGAACAACAGCACCGTGGCCAGGCTCTGCAGCCCGATCGTGAGCCACAGCGGCGCCAGCCCGGCCAGCGCCAGCCAGGCACCCAGCGCCCACACCGCCCCGCCGCCGGCGAACAGCGCCACCGTCGGTCCCGCGATCGACGGCAGGCTCACCCCGGGAGCGGGCAACTCACGCGCCCCCGGACCGCCGGTTCCGGCCACCTTCCACCCCCCTCGCCACCCGCACAGCGGCACAACAGTGTTACGACACCGCTAACTGTGACCCGAATGGGTGATGTCGGACAAGAGCGAGTTGGCCGGTAGGTCCCGCCCGCCCACAGCGGCGGCCGGACGCTGGCCTAGACTCGGGCGTCCCGGTCCACCTGTGACCTGGGGGCATCCGTCAAGGATCGTTCACTACACCGTCCCAACACCGTCACGGCTCGAGGAGAAGAAGTTGAAGAGCACCGTCGAGCAGCTCAGCCCGACGCGAGTCAAGATCAATGTCGAGGTGCCGTTCGACGAACTCAAACCGAACTTCGACCGCGCCTACAAGAAGATCGCGCAGCAGGTTCGGATCCCCGGTTTCCGCCCGGGCAAGGTACCCGCCCGCGTGCTGGAGAGCCGGATCGGCCGCGCGCCGGTGCTCGACGAGGTCGTCAACGAGGTCATCCCGGCCAAGTACCTGGAGGCCGTGCAGGCCGGCGAGGTGCGGACACTGGGCCGTCCCGACTTCGAGGTGACCAAGCTCGAGGACCGCGACGTGCTGGAGTTCACCGCCGAGGTCGACGTCCGTCCCGAGATCGAGCTGCCCGACTACAGCGGCATCTCGGTCAGCGTGGACGAGGTCGAGCTGGCGGACGACGAGGTCGACGCCGAGCTGGACCAGCTCCGCGCCCGCTTCGGCACCCTGACCGGCGTCGAACGGCCCGCGGAGAACGGCGATTTCGTCTCGGTCGACCTGTCCGCCACCGTGGACGGTGAAGAGGTGCCCGACGCCTCCACCACCGGCCTGTCCTACGAGATCGGCTCCGGTCAGCTCGTCGACGGCATCGACGAAGCGATCATCGGCGCGAGCGCGGGTGAGACCAGGACGTTCACCACGCAGCTGGTGGCCGGCGAGCACGCCGGCAAGGACGCCGAGGTCAGCGTCACCGTGCAGACGGTCAAGCAGCGCGAGCTGCCCGAGGCCGACGACGAGTTCGCCCAGCTGGCCAGCGAGTTCGACACGATCGACGAGCTCAAGGCCGACCTGCGTGAGCGGCTGTCCCGGATGAAGCGGATGCAGCAGGGCGTGCAGGCCCGCGACAAGGTCCTGGAGGCCCTCCTGGCCGGCACCGAGGTGCCCGTGCCGGAGAAGGTGCTCGAGGGCGAGATCGAGAGCCGCAAGCACGACGCGATCCACCCGTTCGACCACGACGAGGAAGCCTGGGCGAAGTCGCTCGAGGCGCAGGGCACCACGGTCGAGCAGTTCGAGACCGAGGCGCGCGAGGAGTCGGAGAAGGCCGTCCGCACGCAGCTGCTGCTGGACACCATCGCCGAGAAGGAGGGCGTCGACGTCAACGACGGCGAGCTCACCGAGCGCATCATCTACCAGGCCCAGCGCTTCGGCATCAGCCCGGACGAGTACGTGCAGCGGGCCCAGCAGTCCGGCCAGCTCGGCGCGATCTACGCCGACGTGCGCCGCGGCAAGGCGCTGGCCACCGTGGTGCGCAGCGCGACCGTCACCGGTGCGGACGGGGCCGAGGTGGACCTGAGCGATCTGTTCGGCGGCGGCGAGGAGAACACGGAGACCCCCGAGTCTTCGGGGTCTTCGGACACCTCCGAGAACGCCGAGGCTCCCGCGGCCCAGGAAGAGACCGCAAACCAGAAGTAATGCTCTGAGCGAACTTGGGCGGTGTCGGGCATTCCGGCCCGCCCGAGTTCGTTAGGGTCGATTACAAGATCTGAACCGGCGAAAAAGGCAGGCACACGTGACGCACCACTTGCCCGAGGCGCGGACCAGCACCGCGGGGCTCAACCTGACCGACTCGGTGTTCGAGCGTTTGCTCGCCGAGCGCATCGTCGTGCTCGGCTCCGAGGTCAACGACGAGGTCGCGAACCGGATCACCGCGCAGCTGCTGCTGCTCTCGGCGGAGGACGGCGAGTCCGACATCCGGTTCTACATCAACTCGCCGGGTGGTTCGGTGACCGCGGGCTTCGCGATCTACGACACCATGCAGCTGATCAAGCCGGACGTGCAGACCTACGCGATGGGCCTGGCCGCCTCGATGGGGCAGTTCCTGCTCTCCTCCGGTGCGCCCGGCAAGCGCTTCGCGCTGCAGCACGCCCGCATCCTGATGCACCAGCCCTCCGCCGGCGTCGGCGGCACCGCCTCCGACATCGCGATCCAGGCCGAGGTCTTCGGCAAGTGGAAGCAGGAGCTGGCGAAGATCACCGCGGAGCAGACCGGACAGACCTTCGAGCAGATCACCAAGGACGCCGACAGGGACCGCTGGTTCACTGCCGAGGAGGCCAGGGAGTACGGCTTCGTCGACCAGGTGCTGACCCGCGAGAACCCGCTGCCGGGTTCGACCAGCTGAGCCGGGAAGGTAGAGGAGAACTTCAGATGAGCAACTTTCACCTTCCGCAGTCCCGGTACGTGCTGCCCTCCTACGTGGAGCGGACCAGCTACGGGATCAAGGAGTCGAACCCGTACAACAAGCTCTACGAAGAGCGTCAGATCATGCTCGGCGTGCAGGTGGACGACGCCTCGGCCAACGACGTGATGGTCCAGCTGCTGCACCTGGAGCACGAGGACCCGGACCGCGACATCACCATCTACATCAACTCGCCCGGTGGCTCGTTCACCGCGCTGATGGCGATCTACGACACCATGCAGTACGTCCGGCCGGACATCGTCACCATGTGCATCGGCCAGGCCGCCTCGGCCGCCGCGGTGCTGCTCGCCGCGGGCACCCCCGGCAAGCGGTTCTCGCTGCCGAACTCGCGCGTGCTGATCCACCAGCCCGCCACCGAGGGCACCTACGGGCAGGTCTCGGACCTGGAGATCCAGGCCGCGGAGATCCAGCGCGTGCGCCGGCTGATGGAGACCACGCTGGCCAAGCACACGAACAAGTCGCTCGAGCAGGTCCGCGACGACGTCGAGCGGGACAAGATCCTCACCGCCGACCAGGCCAAGGAGTACGGCATCATCGACGAGGTGCTGCCCTACCGCAAGGCCTCGGCGGAGAACTGAGCCGAGACCGGCCGGTCCTGCCGGTGCGACGCGAGCGCGTGATCGTACCGGCGTTCCGGCCGGTGGCCTCTTCCGGCGCGCCTAGTACCGCTCAGGTCCTCCCGTAGGACGCGCCGGGCGGGTACCGTCAGTGGAAACGCGTCAGAGTCCCGTCGCGACGGGCAGGCTAGAGAAGTCAGGTGCACCCGAGCGCACCGGAGGGGACGAGGTCCACGGTCATGGCACGGATCGGTGACGGCGGAGACCTGCTGAAGTGTTCTTTCTGCGGGAAGAGCCAGAAACAGGTG
Source organism: Amycolatopsis magusensis (assembly GCF_017875555.1). Classification (GTDB taxonomy): domain Bacteria; phylum Actinomycetota; class Actinomycetes; order Mycobacteriales; family Pseudonocardiaceae; genus Amycolatopsis; species Amycolatopsis magusensis. Next base: position 3,388,843 of record NZ_JAGGMS010000001.1, read on the forward strand.
AAAAAGCTCATTGCCGGCCCCGGCGTGTACATCTGCGATGAGTGCATCGATCTCTGCAACGAGATCATCGAGGAGGAGCTGGCCGAAGCGGGTGACGTCAAACTCGACGAACTGCCCAAACCGGCCGAGATCCACGACTTCCTCGAGCGCTACATCATCGGCCAGGACGAGGCCAAGCGCACGCTCGCGGTAGCGGTCTACAACCACTACAAGCGCATCCAGTCGGATGACAAGACCGGGCCGAAGGACTCCAAGGACGAGCCGGTGGAGCTGGCCAAGTCCAACATCCTGATGCTCGGGCCGACCGGGTGCGGCAAGACCTACCTGGCCCAGACCCTGGCCAAGCTGCTGAACGTGCCGTTCGCGATCGCCGACGCCACGGCGCTGACCGAGGCGGGCTACGTGGGCGAGGATGTGGAGAACATCCTGCTCAAGCTGATCCAGGCGGCCGACTACGACGTCAAGCGCGCCGAGACCGGCATCATCTACATCGACGAGGTCGACAAGATCGCCCGCAAGTCGGAGAACCCCTCGATCACCAGGGACGTCTCCGGCGAGGGCGTGCAGCAGGCGCTGCTGAAGATCCTCGAGGGCACCACCGCCTCGGTGCCGCCGCAGGGCGGGCGCAAGCACCCGCACCAGGAGTTCATCCAGATCGACACGACGAACGTGCTGTTCATCGTGGCCGGCGCGTTCGCCGGGCTGGAGAAGATCATCAACGAGCGGGTCGGCAAGCGCGGCCTCGGCTTCGGCGCGGAGATCCGGACCAAGTCCGAGATCGAGAACAGCGACATCTTCTCCGACACCATGCCGGAGGACCTGATCAAGTTCGGGCTCATCCCCGAGTTCATCGGCAGGCTCCCGGTGGTGGCCAGCGTGACGAACCTGGACAAGGAGTCCCTGGTCTCGATCCTGACCACGCCGCGGAACGCGCTGATCAAGCAGTACAAGAAGCTCTTCGAGATGGACAACGTGGAGCTGGAGTTCACCAAGACGGCGCTGGAGGCCATCGCCGACCAGGCGATGCTGCGCGGCACGGGTGCCCGCGGCCTGCGCGCCATCATGGAGGAGGTCCTCCAGCCGGTGATGTACGACATCCCCAGCCGCGACGACGTGGCGAAGGTCGTGATCACCGAGCAGACCGTCCGGGAGAACGTGAACCCGACGATCGTGTCCCGCCAGCCGTCGCGGCGGCAGCGTAGCGAGCGCGGGGAGAAGTCGGCCTGACCAGCCCCGAGAGACCCCAACCTGCGGTGTTCGACGATCTGCCCCGGCGGATCGTCGACACCGGCAGGCTGGCCAACCCGCTGAACCACCGGATCTTCGCGGTGGTGCTGGCCGTGCTGGTGGTGCTGTGCGTGATCGCCACGGCCACCCGGTCGTCCCTGCTGACGCTGGCGCCGATCCCGCTGTACCTGCTCGGCGCCTTCGGGCTGTGGCAGGTGCGGCGCACTTCGGCGCCCCCGCGCCTGCTCGGGTGGTGGGTGGTGCTGCTCAGTGGAACCCTGGGGGGTTTCTGGCTGATGGGCTTCATCGCGAACGCGCTGGACCGGTAGGACGCGGGGAACACCGGCTAAGCTGGACAACCGGCGTACGACTGGCTCCCCCCTTGGTGGAATCTTGAGTGTGTTCACCCATCCGGCCCTGTTCTACCGCGGCCGCGACGAGTTCCTCTCCGGCACCGTGCCCTTCGTGCTCGACGGCCTGGCCGCCGGTGAGCCGGTGGGCGTCGCCCTGCCCGGCGAACACCTGAGCTGGCTTTCCGGCGAACTCGACGAGGACGCGCGGCAGCAGGTGCACCTGGTCGACATGACCGAGGCGGGCCGCAACCCCGGCCACATCATCCCGGGCGTGCTGCGGGAGTTCGCCGACCGGCACGAGGGCCGGGTGCGGCTGATCGGGGAGCCGATCTGGCCCGGCCGCACGACGGTCGAGTACGAAGCCTGCGCGCAGCACGAGGCACTGATCAACTTCGCCTTCACCGGGCGCCCGGTCACCGTGCTGTGCCCCTACGACACCGAGGGCCTGGAGCCCTGGGTCCTCGACGAGGCCGCGTGCACCCACCCCGAGCTCAGCGATCACTACGGCAGCTGGAGCAGCCGGTCGTTCGCCCCGGAGCAGGTGGTCGACCGCTACAACCAGCCGTTCCCGACGCCGGCCGAGATCCCGTGGGTGCTTTCGTTCGACCGGACCGGCCTGGCCGGTGTGCGCCGGTTCGCCGGTGACCGCGCGGCGGCGTACGGCCTCGGCGAGGAACGCGTGCTCGACCTGACCATGGTGGTCGGCGAGCTCTGCGCGAACAGCCTGCGCTACGGGCAGGGGTCCGGGGTGCTGCGGACCTGGCGCGAGGACGGCGCGGTGGTCTGCGAGGTCCGCGACGCCGGGCACATCACCGACCCGCTGGCCGGGCGGCGGCCCGCGTCACCCACCCAGCTCGGCGGGCGTGGCCTGCTGATGGTCAACTACCTGGCCGACCTGGTCCGGGTGCACACCGCGCCGGAGGGCACGCAGACCCGCGTGTACTTCGACCTCAAGCCGGGCGCGCGACCGGCACGTGCTTCCCGAGGAAGCTGACCACGCCGGGGACCACGCTGCGGAAGAAGGCTTCGCCGTGCTTGCCGCGGGCGGTGTGGCCGACCTTCGGCCGGGCCTCGGTGATGAAGCGGCGGACGCCGGTGATGAACGCGTCCTCGGTGCCGCACCAGACGCCGGTCGGGATGCCCTGGAGATCGCCGAGGTGCTTGAGCGGGTCCATCGAGGCCCAGTCGGCGGCGTCGTGGAAGGCGTTGCGCTTGCTCATCTCGTCCCACGAGGTGATCAGCGCGGGCGAGACGGCCGCGACCGCCGCGGGCGGCTGGCGGCGCTGGGCCCGGCGGCGGGCGTAGAGCAGCGCGCCGAAACCGCCCATCGAGGTGCCCGCGCAGGCGAACGGCACGCCGTCCACCCCGCCGAGGCCGCGTTCGCGCAGCCAGACCGGGACCTCTTCGAGCAGCATCCGCATCGGGTCGTCGCCGGGGACGTGCTCGTGCCAGTAGTTCGTCGGCCCGCCGTCGACGGCGACGAAGCCGTAGGCCGGGACCGCGCGCCGGGCGACCTCACCGCTGAGCTGGTTGACCAGCCCGCCGGGAGCGGACCGGCGGGCGGAGCCGCCGCGGCCGTGCAGGTAGAGGGAGATGGGCAGGCCACGCTGCGGGTTCTTCGACGGCAGCAGGAACACCAGGTCGACCTCGCGGCCGCGGGCCGCCGAGTACACCCGCTCGACCTTGGTCACGCCCAGTTCGGTGGCGGGGGTGGAGGAGGCCACGCCGAGCGCGCGCTGCATCGCCTCGCTGAACGGCAGGACGCCGGTGGCACCCGCGGCCGCCACGCCGGCGACTCCCAGCGCGGAGCTGCCGGTCAGCAGCACCGAACGGCGGCTGAACCGGCGCCTCCCGCGCCGCTCGCCACCGTGCTCAGCCGGCCCTCGCTCGGTTGAGCCTGCCCCGCCGTCCACTCGCCGTCCTGCCGTTCCCTGCCCCCAGCCGGACGCCAGGACGCGGACGCGTCGAGTGCGGAGCCGACCCTCGACTTCTGCATCGTCGCAGGTGCCGCGAGTGTTTCGCCCGGGATCGGCCGATTTCAGTGACGCTGGACGCGCTCGTCGCGGGTGTAGAGGTTCATGCTGTCGCCGCGCAGGAAACCGACCACCGTGATGCCCTGCTCAGCGGCCAGTTCCACGGCCAGCGAGGAGGGCGCCGACACCGCGGCGAGCAGCGGGATACCAGCCATCGCGGCTTTCTGGACCAGCTCGAACGACGCCCGCCCGGAGACCAGCAGCCCGGCCTGCGGCAGCGGGACCCGGCCCTCGAGCAGTGCCCAGCCGAGCACCTTGTCCACCGCGTTGTGCCTGCCCACGTCCTCCCGGACGACCAGCAGCTCGCCGGTGGTGTCGAACAACGCCGCCGCGTGCAGCCCGCCGGTCGCGTCGAAGACCTTCTGCCGCGAGCGCAGCTGGTCGGGCAGCTTCGCCAGCAGGTCGCTGGACACCGAGAAGTCGCTGTCGGCCGGTGGGAAGCGGGTGCGCAGCTTGACCGCGTCGAGCGCGGCCTTGCCGCAGACCCCGCAGGACGACGTGGTGTAGAAGTTCCGCTCCACGCCGGTGTCCGGGGCGGGCACGCCCTCGGCCAACGTGAGATCGAGCACGTTGTAGGTGTTGCGTCCCTCGTCGTCGGTGCCGTCGCAGTACCTGGCGGTCCGGACGTCCTCACGGGAGCCCAGCACGCCTTCGGAGAGCAGGAAGCCGTGTGCCAGCTCCACGTCGTGCCCGGGGGTGCGCATGGTCACCGCCAGCGCGCGGCCGTCCACCCGGAGCTCCAGCGGCTCCTCGGCGGCCAGCGCGTCCGGCCGGGTCCGCTCACCGCGCGTGGTCAACTTCACCACGGGCTTACGCACGGTCACGCGTCCCATCTCTGCCTCCCGCGTTCGGTGGAATGCCAGTAGTGCGCTCGGCGCCGATCGGTAATAGATTGCGGCGGCTAAGTATCGAGTCTAGGGAAGGCTCCACCATGGCTGTCGGTTTCCTCGACCGCTCCCGCACCATCGCCCCGCCCGGCTGGAGCCGCTGGCTCATCCCGCCAGCAGCGCTGTCCGTGCACCTCGCGATCGGTCAAGCCTACGCCTGGAGTGTGTTCAAGCCGCCGCTGGAGAAGTCGCTCGACCTGAGCGGGACGCAGAGCGCGCTGCCGTTCCAGCTGGGCATCGTGATGCTCGGGCTGTCCGCGGCCTTCGGCGGCACGCTGGTGGAGAAGAACGGCCCGCGCTGGGCGATGTTCGTCTCGATGATCTGCTTCTCCAGCGGGTTCCTGGTCTCCGCGCTCGGTGTGGCCACCTCGCAGTACTGGCTGGTGGTGCTCGGCTACGGCGGTCTCGGCGGGATCGGGCTCGGCATCGGCTACATCTCGCCGGTGTCCACTTTGATCAAGTGGTTCCCCGACCGGCCGGGCATGGCCACCGGGATCGCGATCATGGGCTTCGGCGGCGGCGCGCTGATCGCCTCGCCGTGGTCCTCGCAGATGCTGCGCACCTTCGGCGACACCACCGGCGGCATCGCCACCACCTTCGCCGTGCACGGGGTGGTCTACGCGTTGTTCATGACGCTGGGCGTGCTCCTGGTCCGGGTGCCCGCCGACGACTGGAAACCCGACGGGTACCAGCCGAAGGCCGCCGCCGCGGGGCGGATGATCACCTCCGCGAACGTGTCGGCGAAGAACGCGCTCAAGACCCCGCAGTTCTGGCTGCTGTGGGTGGTCCTGTGCTTCAACGTGACCGCGGGCATCGGCATCCTGGAGAAGGCGCAGCCGATGATCGTGGACTTCTTCGAGTCCACGGCCACCCCGATCGCCGCGGCCTCGGCGGCCGGGTTCGTGGCACTGCTGTCGCTGACCAACATGCTCGGCCGGTTCGTCTGGTCGTCCACTTCGGACCTGGTCGGCCGCCGCAACATCTACCGGCTCTACCTCGGCGTCGGCGCGCTGATGTACCTGGTGATCGCGTTGACCACGAACTCGTCGAAGCTGGTGTTCGTGCTCTGCGCGATGGTGATCCTGTCGTTCTACGGCGGCGGGTTCGCCACCGTCCCGGCGTACCTGAAGGACCTGTTCGGCACCTACCAGGTCGGCGCCATCCACGGCAGGCTGCTCACCGCGTGGTCCGCCGCCGGGGTGCTCGGGCCGCTGATCGTGAACGCCATCGCCGACGGGCAGAAGTCGGCGGGCAAGGACGGACCGGCGCTCTACAGCACCTCGCTCTACATCATGATGGGGCTGCTCATCCTGGGCTTCGTCGCCAACGAGCTGGTCCGCCCGGTCAGCGAGAAGTTCCACGAACCGGCCGCCGCCCCGGCGCGCGCGGGCAAGGAGGCGTGATGAAGACCAACCGCACCGGGCTGCTGATCTTCGCCTGGGTCTGGGTGGGGCTGCCGTTCCTCTACGGCGTGGTGGAGCTGATCCGGAAGGTCACCCAGCTCTTCGGCGGCTGAGGGGAACACCCTTGCCAACTCCTTAGCGAGCCGAAAGACTGACCGGACTTTCCGCTCGTGGAGGTGGCCCGTGTCGTTTTCGCGTTCCGCTCGTGCCAGGATGCTGGCCGCGCTGGCTCTGGTGGTCGGCCTGGCGGCGACCACCGCCCCGGCGCAGGCCGCGCCCGAGCCGCCGCCTCCGGGGCAGTCCCACCGGCAACCCGGCTACGGACCGGAACGCAACGAGGTCGCCGCGACCGACGCCCCGCCGCAACTGCGGGCGGCGACGGCGGGGGAGAACCGGCAGCGCGGTGACCACAGGGGCTACCCGCGCCAGACCGAGTTGCGCGCCTACCCGGCCGACCCCTCGGACAAGTCGATCAAGCTCGGGCTTTCGCCGTACCACGCGCTGGCGCCGAAGCTGAACGAACTGCAGCAGCGCAGCGACCGCGTCTCCGTCGAGGTGGCGGGGCAGTCCGGGCTCGGCCGCGACCTCTACCTGGTCACGCTGACCGCGCCCGAGCACCCGGCGCAGAGCTGGATCCAGGACCACTGGCGCGACAAGATCGAGAACGACCCCGGCCGCGCGGCCCGCGACGCCGCGCTGCGGGCCGGGTACAAGACGCCGGTGTGGATCAACAACAACATCCACGGCAACGAGTGGGAGGGCACCGACGGCGCGCTGCGCGTCATCGAGTACCTGGCCACCACCACCGACAAGGCCGCGCTGGACCTGCTCAAGCGCAACCGGGTCTACCTGAACCTGACCGCCAACCCCGACGGCCGGGTGGCGGGCACCAGGGCGAACGCGAGCGGGTTCGACATGAACCGCGACTTCGTCACCGCTTCGCAGCCGGAAACCAGGGCGATGCGCGAGATGGTGCTGGGCAAGCAGCCGGTGATGATGCTCGACGAGCACGGCTACGTGGAAAACACGCTGATCGAGCCGACCACGCCGCCGCACGGCCAGAACTACGACTTCGACCTCTACATCGAGCACGGCTACGCGAACGGCCTGGCGATGGAGAAGGCGGTGCAGGCGCTCGGGCACCCCGAAGCGGCGAAGCCGGAGATCCCGTTCCGCGACTACGAGCCGGGGGTCTGGGACGGCTGGGCACCGATCTACACCGCGCAGTACTCGATGTACCACGGCGCGGTGTCCTACACGATCGAAATCCCGCAGCGGGTCAACAACGACGCCTACAACCTGCCCGCCGCCGAACTGCAGCGGCGGTCGAAGATCAACACCGACGTGGTCGAGGCGACCATCCGCACCACGATCGACTACGCGGACACCCACCGTTCCGAGCTGATCGACAACCAGATCGAGATCTTCCGCCGGGGCGCCGCGGGCGAGCCGCAACGCCAGTTGCCGGACGGTTTCGTGCCCGGCTTCGGCCCGGAAGACCGCTACACCACGGAATTCCCGCGTGCCTACGTGCTCCCGGCCGGGGCGGGCCAGCGTTCGGCGCCCGCGGCGGCGCGGCTGGTGGACCACTTGGTGGCCAACGACGTGCGCGTGCAGCGCGCCGACCGCGACTTCCGGCTGGCGGGCAAGAGCTACCCGGCCGGTTCGTACATCGTGGACATGCATCAGCCCAAGCGCGCGCTGGCGAACGTGATGCTGGAGACCGGCGCCGACATCTCCGGCAAGGTCGAGGTGATGTACGACATTTCCGGCTGGAGCCACCGCCTGCTCTGGGGTGCTTCGGTGGACATCTCGAAGACCGAGGCGCCGGACGTGCGGACCACGCCGGTGACCGTCGCCGCGCCGACCGGTGCGGTGGACGCGGCGCCGGGCCAGGACCTGGCGCTGAGCGTCACCGACGGCAAGGATGTGCTGGCGGTGAACACCCTGCTCGGCCAGGGCCGCCCGGTGCACCAGCAGGCCGACGGCTCGGTGGTGGTCCCGGCTTCGGAACGTGTGGCCGTGCTGGAGGTGGCGAAGAACCTGGGCGTGCGGTTCACCGCGGCACCCGCCGGTGAGCGCGGTCCGGTGTTGCGCAAACCGGTGATCGCCGGTGCGGTCGCCGCCGACGAACTGCTGGTGCTGCGCGAACTCGGCTTCGAGGTGCGCCCGGTGTCCACGCAGGTGCTCAACAACGGGTTCGACCTGAGCCGGGTGGACGCCTTGTTCGTCTCGTCCGGACTTTCCTACACCGGCCTGAATCCGGCGGCGCAGCAGCGGGTGAAGGATTTCCTCGCCCGTGGTGGCGTGGTCACGCGGGGGGCCACCGGCGCCGCGTTCAACGCGGCCGCCGGACTGCTGCCGGTGACCGCGGTGGCCGGCCGGGAGGACGCCAACGGCGTGGTCTCGGTGACCAACGGAACCGGGCCGATCGCCACCGGCGCCCCGGAAAGCTCGTTCGTCTACTCGCCGCTGTGGTTCACCGAACTCGGCGCGGGCGTGACCGCCGAACAGCGTTACGCCGAGCAGAACCCGCTGGCCGCGGGGCACTGGCTGCCGAACGAGGACGGCCAGGGCCCGGCGCAGGCGGCGGGTGCGGCGGCCGTGGTGTCCGGAGTGGACGAAAGCGGGGCGAAGGCGGTGCTGTTCGGCACCGAGCCGCTGTTCCGCGCGCACCCCAAGGGCCTCTACGCCCAGGTGGGCAGGGCCGTGTTCTGGGCGGCCACCCGATGAGCCGGGGCGTGCTGGTCACCGGGGCGTCGAGCGGGATCGGCCGGGCGGTGGCGACGGCGTTCGCCGCACTCGGCGACCGCGTGGCCGTCCACTATGGAGCGAACCGGACGGCTGCCGGGAAGACGCTGGCCGGGCTGTCCGGGTCCGGGCACGTGCTGGTCACCGGTGACCTCGCCGACCCGGCGGCCGTCCAGCGGCTCGCAGACGAGGCCGAGGAAGCACTCGGCGGGGTCGACGTGCTGGTGAACAACGCGGCCGTGGCCACCGGGCCGGAGAACGCGCACACCGTGGCCGGGGTGTCCTATGCGGACTGGCAGGCGGTGTGGCAGCGCATGGTCGGGGTGAACGTCTTCGGCACGGCCAACCTGACCTACTGCGTGACCCGGCACATGATCGACCGGGGTGCGCCGGGACGGGTGGTCAACATCGGTTCGCGCGGGGCGTACCGCGGCGAGCCGGAGCACCCGGCCTACGGCGCCAGCAAGGCGGCGCTGCACGCGTTCGGCCAGTCGCTGGCGGTTTCCCTGGCTCCGCACGGAATCGCGGTCGCCACGGTGGCGCCCGGGTTCACCGCCACCGATCGGGTCGCGGACCGGCTGGACGGCGCGCAGGGCGAGCAGTTGCGCGAGCAGAGCCCGTTCGGGCGCGTGGGCAAGCCGGAGGAGGTCGCCGCGGCGGTGGTCTACTTCGCCTCCGCCGAGGCGACCTGGGCCTCCGGTGCGGTGCTCGACCTGAACGGGGCCTCACACCTGCGCTGAGGGCTCCCGCCACATCGGGTGGATCTCCGGTCCGTCCTCGGGGAAGCGGATCGGGTCGCCGAGTGCCTCGAACCCGTGGCGGGCGTACAGCGCGCGGTTGCGGGTGGAGCTGGCTTCCAGGTACACGGGCAGGTTGGCGGCGTCGGCGCGCTCGAGCTTGTCGCGCAGCAAGGCGCTGCCGAACCCCTGCCCGCGGTACGCCGGGAGCGCGCCGATGCACGGCAGGTAGATGTGCGCGGTGTGCGTCGGGTGCCTGGCCTCGGTGAGTTCCGCGACGATCAGCCCCCGCCGGACGAACTCGGCGAGCTCCGGCGGGATGTCCAGTTCGCCGCCGGGGAACGCGTCTCCGCTTTCGCCCGCGGCCCGGTCCAGCCACAGCGAGATCGCGCCGAAGTCGGCCGTGGCGAGCACTTCTCCTTGCTCCAACGCCTTTTCCACCAGATCGCGGAGGTGGAGCGGCATGAGCTGTTTCCGCTGCACGGGATCCGGGATGACCCATTCCGTCACCACCTCGTCGAAGAAGGCTTCCGCCACGGCCACGGCCGCCCGGTCGAGTTCTTCCGGCCCCACTCGGTGCACCAGCGTCTGCGTCATACCGGCCCAACGGGCGACCGGCGCGATCCGTGCCCGGTGGTTAGGGTGGGGCGCATGCTCATCGCGGAGGACCTGGTGCTGCTCGTGTTCGACGACGAGACCGGCAAGCCGGACAGCACGGTGACCAACCTGGCGTACGCGCTGGCCGGCGCGCTGCTCATCGAACTCGGCATCGAGAACCGGGTCGGGGTCGGCGAAGGCAGCAAGGGACGGCTGGAGCTGCTGGACCGCACGCCGACCGGGCGGCAGGCGCTCGACGACGCGCTGGCCAAGCTGGAGAAGTACGAGGGGCGCAAGCCGAAGGACGTGATCGCGCCGCTGTCCGGGCAGAGGCTGACCGAGCGGCTGCTGGAAGGCCTGGCCGAGCGCGGGGTGCTGCGGCGTGAAGAGGGCAAGGTGCTCAAGCTCTTCCCGGTCACCCGCTGGCCCGCCGAGGATTCCGCGCACGAACTGAAACTGCGCGAGACCTTGAACGCGGTGCTCGTCGACGGTCAGGACCCGGACGAGCGCACCGCCGCGCTGATCGCCGTGCTCGCCGCGATCAAGGCCGCCAGCAAGGTGCTCGACCTGCCCGAGCGCGCCGACCGCAAGGCGGTCGACCGGCGCGCCAAGGAGATCGCCGAGGGCAACTGGGGCTCGGTGGCCACCCGCAAGGCCGTCGAGGACCTCACCGCGGCGGTGATGACCGCGGTGATGATCCCCGCGATCGTCACCACCACCGCGAGCTGACCCCGGTTCAGCCCACCGGCTCCAGGCGCACCACGATCGACTTCGACACCGGGGTGTTCGACTCGTCGGCCACCGAATCCAGTGGCACCAGCGAATTCGCCTCGGGGAAGTACGCCGCCGCGCAGCCGCGCGCGGTCGGGTAGGCCACCACGCGGAAGCTCGGGGCCCGGCGCTCGCTGTCCGTCCACTCCGAAACGAGGTCGACCAGGGAACCGTCGGCCACCCCGAGTTCGGTGAGGTCCTCCGCGTTGACGAAGACCACTCGGCGGCCGTCCTCCACCCCGCGGTAGCGGTCGGACAGGCCGTAGATGGTGGTGTTGTACTGGTCGTGGCTGCGCAGGGTCTGCAGCAGCAACCTGCCCGGCGGTACCACCGGGTACTCCAGCTCGCTGGCGGTGAAGTTGGCCTTGCCGTTCTGGGTGCCGTTGAACTCCCTGGCGTCGCGCGGCGCGTGCGGCAGCACGAAACCGTCCGGCTGGCGCACGCGCTTGTTGTACTCGTGGCAGCCGGGGACCACGTTCGAGATGTGGTCGCGGATGCGGTCGTAGTCGGCCTCGAATTCGCGCCACCGCACCGGGTGCTCGTCGCCGAGGAGGGCGATCGCCAGCCGGCAGAGGATGGCCACCTCGGAGAGCAGGTGCTCGCTCGCCGGTTCCAGGCGCCCCCGCGAGGTGTGCACCGCCGACATCGAGTCCTCCACGGTGACCACCTGCTCACCACCGGCCTGCACGTCGCGTTCGGTCCGGCCCAGCGTGGGCAGGATGAGCGCGGTCCGGCCGTGCACGATGTGCGAGCGGTTGAGCTTGGTGGAGACCTGCACGGTCAGCTCGCACGAGCGCAGCGCGCGTTCGGTCAGCTCGGTGTCCGGGGTCGCGGCGGCGAAGTTGCCGCCGACGCCGAAGAACACCTTCGCCCGGCCGTCGCGCATCGCGCGGATCGACCCGACCGTGTCGAGGCCGTGCTTGCGCGGCACCGGGATGCCGAACTCGGCTTCCAGCCCGGCGAGGAACTCCTCCGGCATCTTCTCCCAGATGCCCATGGTGCGATCGCCCTGCACGTTCGAGTGCCCGCGCACCGGGCACAGCCCGGCGCCCATCTTGCCGATCATGCCGCGCAGCAGCGCGACGTTGGCGATCTCCTTGATCGTGGGCACGGCGTGCTTGTGCTGGGTCAGGCCCATCGCCCAGCAGTAGATGGTCCGCTCGGACTCGGCGATCATCCTGGCGATCTTGACGATCTGCTCGCGCGGCAGGCCGGTCGCCTCGTCGACGCGGTCCCAGTCCAGATCGCCGACGCGCTCGGCGTAGGCGGGGAAGCCGTCGGTCAGCGAGTCGATGAACTCGTGGTCCAGCACGGTCCCGGGCGCGGCCTGCTCCCAGGCCAGCAGCAGGTGCCCGATGGCCTGGAAGAAGGCCAGGTCACCGCCGAGCCGGATCTGCGCGAATTCGTCGGCCAGCTGGCTGCCCTTGCCGACCAGCCCGCGCACGTTCTGCGGGTTCTTGAACCGCATCAGCCCGGCCTCGGGCAGTGGGTTCACCGCGACGATCTTCGCGCCGCGGGACTTGGCCTCCTCCAGCGCGGAGAGCATGCGCGGGTGGTTCGTGCCGGGGTTCTGGCCGACCACCACGATCAGGTCGGACTTGTGGATGTCGGCCAAGCTCACCGAGCCCTTGCCGATGCCGGTGGTGGCCGAGAGCGCGGCACCGGAGGACTCGTGGCACATGTTCGAGCAGTCCGGCAGGTTGTTCGTGCCGTAGGAACGGACCAGCAGCTGGTAGAGGAACGCGGCCTCGTTGCTGGTGCGCCCGGAGGTGTAGAAGACGGCCTCATCGGGGCTGTCCAGCCCGCGCAGGTGGCTCGCGACCAGGTCAAACGCGTCATCCCAGCTGATCGGCTCGTAATGCGTGCCGCCTTCGCGCAGCACCATCGGCTCGGTCAGCCTGCCCTGCTGCCCGAGCCAGTACTCGGTGCGCTCCTCCAGCTCCGCGAGCGGGTGGGCGGCGAAGAACTCCGGCCCGACGCGGCGCTTGGTGGCTTCCTCGGCGACGGCCTTCGCGCCGTTTTCGCAGAATTCGGCCAGCTTGCGGTGCTCACCGTCGTCCTCGCGCGGCTCCGGCCAGGCGCAGCCGGGGCAGTCGAACCCCTCGCGCTGGTTGAGCACGCGCAGCGCCCGGACGGTGCGCCCGGCGCCCATCTGCTCCTGCCCCCGTTTGAGGGACACGAAGACCCCGGGCAGGCCCGCCGCCCAGCTCTTCGGCTTGCCCACGGCCAGCCGGCTTTCGTCGATGTCCTGCTGTGGTGCCTTCTCCGTCACACCTCCATCGTGCGCCCTGCCCCGCGACGCCGCGACCCCGGCCGGTTTTCTAGACTTGACAATGTGACCGAGAACGCCTTGCCCCAGTCCGACCTGCCCAACGCTTGGAACCCGGCCGACGAAGAGGCCGCGATCTACCAGCGCTGGGTAGACGCGGGCTACTTCAAGGCGGATTCGAGCTCGGAGAAGCCGCCGTTCACCGTCGTGCTGCCGCCGCCGAACGTCACCGGCAGCCTGCACATGGGCCACGCGCTCAACCACACGGTGACCGACGCGCTCACCCGCCGCCGCCGGATGCAGGGTTTCGAGGTGCTCTGGCTGCCCGGGATGGACCACGCCGGCATCGCCACGCAGAACGTGGTGGAGCGCGAGCTGGCCGGTGAGGGCGTCTCCCGCCACGACCTGGGCCGCGAGAAGTTCGTCGAGCGCGTCTGGGCGTGGAAGGAGGAGTACGGCGGCAAGATCCTCGGCCAGATGCGCCGCCTCGGCGACGGCGTCGACTGGAGCCGCGAGCGCTTCACCATGGACTCCGGGCTTTCGCGCGCGGTGCAGACGGTGTTCAAGCGGCTGTACGAGGACGGCCTGATTTACCGCGCCGAGCGCATCATCAACTGGTGCCCGCGCTGTCGCACCGCGCTGTCGGACATCGAGGTCGAGCACTCCGAGGACGAGGGGGAGCTCGTGTCGATCCGCTACGGCGACGGCGACAACGCCATCGTGGTGGCGACCACCCGCGCGGAGACCATGCTCGGCGACACCGCGGTCGCGGTGCACCCCGACGACGAGCGGTACCGGCACCTGATCGGCACCGAGGTCGAGCTGCCGCTGACCGGCCGGATGATCCCGATCGTGGCCGACGAGCACGTCGACCCGGAGTTCGGCACCGGCGCGGTCAAGGTGACCCCGGCGCACGACCCGAACGACTTCGAGATCGGCCGCCGCCACGACCTGCCGAACCTGACGATCATGGACGAGCGCGCGGTGATCACCGCGTCCGGTCCGTTCGAAGGGCTCGACCGGTTCGAGGCGCGGCCCGCGGTGGTCGCCGCGCTGCGCGAGCAGGGCCGGATCGTCGCGGAGAAGCGGCCGTACCTGCACTCGGTCGGGCACTGCTCGCGGTGCAACACCGTGGTCGAGCCGCGGCTCTCGCTGCAGTGGTGGGTCAAGGTCGAGCCGCTGGCCAAGGCCGCCGCCGAAGCCGTGCGCGACGGCCGCACCAGGATCCACCCGCCGGAGCTGGCCAAGCGCTACTTCGACTGGGTCGACAACATGCACGACTGGACGATCTCGCGCCAGCTGTGGTGGGGGCACCGGATCCCGGTCTGGTACGGCCCGAACGACAAGGTGGTCTGCGTCGGGCCGGACGAGGAGCCACCCTCGGGCGAGGGCTGGTCGCAGGACACCGACGTGCTGGACACGTGGTTCTCCTCCGGCCTCTGGCCGCTGTCCACGCTCGGCTGGCCGGACGAGACGCCGGACCTGCGCAAGTTCTACCCGACCAGCGTGCTGGCCACCGGCTACGACATCCTGTTCTTCTGGGTGGTCCGGATGATGATGTTCGGGCTGTACGCGATGGACGGCAAGCAGCCGTTCGACCACGTGTACCTGCACGGGCTGATCCGCGACGCGCAGGGCAAGAAGATGTCGAAGTCGCGCGGCAACGTGATCGACCCGCTGGACTGGCTGGACCGCTTCGGCGCGGACGCCACCCGGTTCACCCTGGCGCGCGGGGCCAACCCGGGCAACGACATGGCCATCGCCGAGGAATGGGCGGCCGGTTCGCGCAGCTTCGGCACGAAGTTGTGGAACGCCACCAGGTTCGCGCTGATGAACGGCGCCAACGTGTCGGCCCCGCTGCCGCCGGCTTCGGAACTGACCGAGGCGGACCGCTGGATCCTCGGCAGGCTCGGCGCGGTCGTGTCCGAAGTGGACGAACTGTTCGACGGGTTCCAGTTCGCGAAGCTGTCCGGGGTGCTCTACCAGTTCGTCTGGAACGAGCTGTGCGACTGGTACGTGGAACTGGCGAAGGTGCAGTTCTCCGGTGAGGGCGCGGAAAACACGCGGCTGGTGCTCGGGCACGTGCTCGACGCGGTGCTGCGGTTGCTGCACCCGATCATGCCGTTCGTCACCGACCGGCTGTGGCAGGCGCTGACCGGCGGGGAGTCGCTGGTGATCGCTTCGTGGCCGTCGGCTTCCACGGCGAGCTACGCCGACGCGGTGGCCGACCAGCGGATCGCCGACGTGCAGAAGCTGGTCACCGAGGTGCGCCGGTTCCGGTCCGAGCAGGGCTTGAAGCCGGGGCAGAAGGTGGCCGCCCGGGTGTCGGGCGCCGGTTACGCCGCGCTGTCCGCGCAGGACGCCGCGATCCGCTCACTGGTGCGCTTGACCGACGCCGGGGACGACTTCACCGCGAGCGTCTCGCTGGAAGTCGGGCTCTCCGGCGGGGTCGCCGAAGTGGAACTGGACCTCTCCGGCGCGGTCGACGTGGTGGCCGAACGCAAGCGCCTGGAGAAGGACCTGGGGCTGGCGGAGAAGGAGCTGAAGCAGACCGAAGCCAAGCTGGGCAACCAGGCCTTCCTGGACAAGGCCCCGGACGCGGTGGTTGACAAGATCAAACTGCGCCGGGAAACCGCGCTCAGCGACATCGACCGCATCACCACCCGCCTAGCCGCCCTCCCCACCCCCTGACCCCCACGCCCCGGTTCACCCACCCCCGGGTGAACCGGGGCCCCACCCGCGAACCCCACGTTCAAGCACCCGAACCCCACGTTGGTGCACGCGAACCCCACACTCAGGCACCCGAGTTCCACGTTGGCGCAGCCGAGTTGCACACTCAGGCAGCCGAGTCCCACATTCAAACAGCCGAACCCCACACTCAGGCACGCGAGTCCTACATTCGGGAAGCCGAGTTCCGCACTCAGGCATACGAATCCCACATTCAGGCACGCGAGTTCCACTCTAGGGCTCGCGAGTCCCACACTCGGGCACCTGAGTTCCACGTTCAGAAAGACGAGTGCCGCGCTCAGGCACGCGAGTTTCACGTTCAGGCGGCTGAGATCCGCGCTCGGGTAGGGCGAGATTCTCGCTCGAACAGGCTGGCCTCACTGTCGGGTTCGTGAGTCCTACCTTCGCGCGGGCGAGTTCCGCACTCGGGCAGCCGAGTTGCACGTTCAGGCACCCGAGTTCCGCACTCAGGCGGCCGAGTTCCACGTTCAGGTAGGCCAGTCCCGCGCTCGCGCAGGCGTTCGGGTTCGCCGATTCCACATCCGCGAGTGCTCGAGTGTGGAGTTCGCGTGCCCGAGTGCGGAATTCGGCTACCTGAATGTGTAAGTCGGCTACCTGAGTGTGTGGTTCGGCTTTCTGGACGTGGGGTTCGGGTGCGTGAGGGTGGGGGTCAGGGGGATTGGAGGTGGGCGTAGATGAGGCCGGAGACGCCTTGCATGCCGGCTCGGACGGGGTGGAAGCGGGCGGCGTCGTCGCGGTCGACGGCGCCGTTGACCCAGGCGGAGCCGCCCTGGGCGCAGGCGTCGTGGCCGAGGGAGGGGCCGTGGACGTCTACATAGGACGAACCGCTGGCGGCCGCGGCGTTGGCGATGGCACCGGCGAGCGCGGCCTCCAGGTCGGCGATCCACGCGTAGTCGCCGTCGGCGAAGGGCAGGATCGCGCCGCAGAAGCCGTTCGCGGGCACGATGCGCGGGTAGCCGACCGCGAGCACCCTGGCCTTCGGCGAGCGTTCGCGCACCCGCCGCAGTGAATCGGTCAGGTTCCCTTCGGTCTGCGTGACGATGGCCCGCAGCGTGTCCGAGCCGTTGACGGTGAAGTACTGGCGGCACGGCGCGCCCGTCGGGTTCTGCGCCCGAAGCACCGGGCACGTCTCGACGATGCGCTGGAACAGGTTGTAGTCGTTGCCGCCGAGGCCGACGGTGACCAGGTCCGTTTCGGGCCGCAGCGCGCTCAGTTGCGGCGGGTTCATGTCGTCGCCCACCTCCTGCGGCTGCGTCAGGTGGGTGGTGTCCGCGCCGCTGCAACTGGCGTCGACCGCCGAGCGCGCCACCAGCAGGTCCGCCAGCAGCGACGGGTAGTTCGCCGACGACCGGTGGCAGCCCGCCGGGTCGAGGCGCTGCTCGGGGATCTGCGGCCCGGCGGTGAACGAGTCGCCGAGTGCCACGTAGTTCTGGTAGGCGTGCACCGCGTTCGCCGGGACGGCGGGCACCACGGCGGCCAGCAGGACCGCCAGTCCGGCGTAGAGCGACTTCCTCAAGTGATCACCTTTCCACGCAGATGGGCTTGGACGACACCGGCGATGCCCTGCATCCCGGCGGCGAACGGGTGGTAGGGCGCGGCCTTGGCGAACCGCCGGTTCCCGTTGACCCAGGCGGCGTCGCCGGCGCACGCGTCGTGCCCGAGCGACGGGCCATAGGTGTCTACATAGGACACACCGGTGGCGCCGGCGGCCGTGGCGATGGCGGCGTTCAGCGCCTCTTCGACATCGTTCACCCAGGCGTAGTCGCCGTCGGCGAAGGGCAGGACGGACGGGCAGTAGCCGGTTTCCGGGGCGATCCGCGGGTAGCCGATGGCCAGCACGGTCGCGCGCGGGGCCTTCGAGCGCACGGTCTGGAACGCCAGGCGGAGGTTGCCTTCGATCTGCCCGACGGTCGCCTTCAGCGTGTCGATGCCGTCGACGGTGAAGTGCTCCTGGCACGGCGAACCGACCGGGTTGACCTCGCGCAGCTGCGGGCAGGTCTCCATGATGCGGCTGAACAGGTTGTAGTCGTTCCCGCCGAGGCCGACGGTGACGAAGTCGGTCTCCGCCCGCAGCACGTCGGCCTGCGGCGGGTGGCTGCCGCCGAAGGGCAGCCGCTGCGGCTGGGTCAGGTGCGTGCTGTCCGCCCCGCTGCAACTCTTGTCCACATAGGACCGGACGCCGAGCTGCTTCGCCAGCACCGCGGGGTAGTTGGCGCTCGACCGGCGGCAGCCGGGTGGGTCCCCGCGCTGCCAGGGGATGAGCGGCCCGGCGGTGTAGGAGTCACCGAGGGCCACGTAGTGCTGGAAGGCATGGGTGGCCCCGGCGGGGGTCGCGGTCAGCGCGGTGGCGGCCGCCACGGCCGCCACCGCCAGCCCGGTACTTCGTCGCCAGTTCATCAGTGGGTCCCTTCGCGCCGAGGCGTCTCCTCCTCTGCTTAGTCCGGCGGGCGGGGATCTGGATGCCCCTGATGGTGTGCGGCACCTGGTGAACTTGGTGAGCGGTCGACTACCACAGGTAATCACTTCGGCGTAACACCGTGATCGCGCTGGGTTGCCTGGAGCACTGTCAAGTCTGCCAACCGGTGGACATTTGGACGCCGGTACTCAAAATGAGATCAATAGGGACATACTTCTGCTTGCCATGAACGTAAGTTCTCCGTAGTGTCCCGAAACATGGCTGTGACCGACCTCTCCGCAGAGGCCTCGTCGATAACCCCCTCCGCTGTTCCCCGGCCCCGGGTGGCCGTGGTCGGCAGCGGGTTCATGGGCCGCGTGCACGCCGAAGCGGCGCGGCGCGCGGGTGCCGAGATCGTCGGCGCGGTGGGCTCCAGCGCGGAGCGCGCGGCCGCCGCCGCGGAAGCCGTCGGTGCTGCTCAGGGCTATTCCGAGCTGCGGGCGATGCTGACCGACGCGGCGCCGGACGTGGTGCACGTCTGCACCCCGAACGCGGTGCACGCCGAGGCCGCCGAAGCGGCGCTCGCCGCCGGCGCCCACGTGATCTGCGAGAAGCCGCTGGCCACCTCCGCCGAGGACGCGGCGCGGCTGGCGGCCGCCGCGGCCGAGCACGGCCGCGTGGCCACCGTCCCGTTCGTGTACCGCTTTCACCCGATGGCGCGGGAAATGCGGGCGCGGGTCGCGGCGGGGGAGCCAGGCGCGGTGTCCGTCGTGCACGGCGGGTACCTGCAGGACTGGCTCTCCCGCCCGGAAGACGACAACTGGCGCGTGGACTCCGCGGTCGGCGGGCTCTCGCGGGCCTTCGCCGACATCGGCTCGCACTGGTGCGACTTCCTGGAGTTCGTGCTCGGCGAGCGCATCCTGGCGTTGTCCGCGCAGAGCGCCACCGTGCGGGAGCGCCGCGGCGCGGCCACGGTGTCCACCGAAGACCTGGTGACCCTGCACCTGCGCACCGCGCGCGGCGTGCTCGGCACCGGCGTCATCTGCCAGGTCGCGGCTGGGCGCAAGAACCGCCTCCACCTCGAAGTCTCCGGCACCGACGCCAGCCTCGGCTTCGACCAGGAAATGCCCGAGCAGCTGTGGGTCGGCCGTCGCGACGGCAGCACGCTGCTGGTCCGCGACCCGGAAACGCTGTCCCCGGCGGCCTCGCGCTACTCGCGGCTGCCCGCCGGGCACGCGCAGGGCTACCAGGACTGCTTCGACTCCTTCATCGCCGACACCTACGCGGCCGTGCGCGGCGAACCGATCGCCGACGGCCTGCCCACCTTCGCCGACGGCCTCCGCGCGGCCCGGCTCACCGAAGCCGTGCTGACCTCCGCCGCGGCGGGCGGGCAGTGGACGGAGGTGCCCGAGTGAGCACACCGGCCAAGGTCAGGCTGACCGGGATCACCAAGCGCTTCTTCGGCGTGCCGGTGCTCAAGGGCGTCGACCTGGAACTGCACGAGGGCGAGGTGCACGCGCTCGTCGGCGAGAACGGCGCGGGCAAGTCGACGCTGATGAAGGTGCTGGCCGGGGTCCACCGCCCCGACGAGGGCACGGTCGAGGTCGACGGCGACGAGGTTCACTTCGGCTCGCCGCGGGACGCGCAGGCCGCCGGGGTGTCGATCGTGCACCAGGAGTTCAACCTGCTCGGCGATCGCACGGTGGCGGAGAACGTCTTCCTCGGGCGCGAACCGGTCCGCCGGGGTCAGGTGGACCGCCGCAAGATGGAGGCCGACACCGCCGACCTGCTCGACAGCATCGGCGTCAAGAACATCTCGCCGCGCACCGCCGTGCGCCGCCTCCCGGTGGCCCTGCAGCAGGTGGTCGAGATCGTGAAGGTGCTCTCCACCGACGCGCGGGTGATCGCGATGGACGAGCCGACCGCCGCGCTCGCCGGGCACGAGGTGGAACTGCTCTACGACCTGATCGCGCGGCTGCGTGAACGCGGGATCGCGGTGCTCTACGTCTCGCACCGGATGCGCGAGGTGTTCGACCTGAGCCAGCGGATCACCGTGCTCAAGGACGGCGCGCTGGTGACCTCGGCGCACACCGCCGACCTGACCAGCGACCAGCTGGTCCGCCACATGGTCGGCCGCCCGCTCGACGCGCTTTTCCCGGACCGGGCCGAGGAAGCCGACCTTGGCGCGGTCCGCCTGGCCGTGCGCGGCGCGGGCAACGACCGGCTCACCGGCATCGACTTCCAGGTTCGCGCGGGCGAAATCGTCGGGCTGGCCGGGTTGCAGGGCGCCGGGCGCTCGGCGGTGGCCAGGGCGGTCTGCGGCATCGACCCGTTCACCAGCGGCACGGTCGAGGTGGACGGCAAGGCCGCACGTCTGCGCTCGCCGCGTGAGTCGGTGCGGCGCGGGATCGCGCACGTGACCGAGGACCGCAAGGGCGAGGGGCTGGCGCTGCGCCAGTCGGTCAAGGACAACGCGCTGCTCGTCCGCCGGTCCGCCTTCGGCAGGCGGCTGGGCAAGCTCGACCTGCCCGCGCTGCTGAAGTCGGTCACCGTGGTCGCGCGCAACGAGGACCAGGAAGTGCGCTTCCTCTCCGGCGGCAACCAGCAGAAGGTGGTGCTGGCGAAGTGGCTGGCCGTCGAGCCGAAGGTGCTCGTGGTCGACGAACCGACGCGGGGCATCGACGTGGGCGCGAAGAGGGCCGTCTACGACCTGCTCCGCGAACTGGCCGGGCGCGGGGTCGCCATCCTGATGATCTCCTCGGAACTGCCCGAGCTGATCGGGATGAGCGACCGCGTCCTGGTCATGCACGAAGGCCGCCTGGCCGGGGCACTGCCCGCCGGGCCCACCGAGGAAGCCGTGATGTCGCTGGCCACCGGACACGAATTGGCGGGAACCGCATGACCGCGCTCGCCCAGCGCCCGGCGGCGCCGAAGCCGCCGGAGCACGACCGTCCCAAATGGACACAGAAGCTGACGCCGGTGGTGTCGGTCTACCTGGCGCTGGTGGTGCTGCTGATCGTCGGCAGCGTGCTGGTCGCGGTGGACGGCGGCATGCTGCTCGACCAGGGCGGCATCCTGAACATCCTGACCCGCAGCACCACGCTCGGCCTGGTCGCGATCGGGCAGACGCTGGTGATCCTGACCGGCAAGCTGGACCTGTCGGTGGCCTACCTGATCGGGCTGTGCTCGCTGATCGCCGCCGAGACGATGGCGGGCGACCCCGGCAACATCGTGTTCGCGGTGGCGCTCACCCTGGCGGTGGCCGCGGTGGTCGGCCTGGTCAACGGCCTGGTGATCACCCGGCTCAAGGTCAACGCCTTCATCGCCACGCTCGGCACCGCGCTGATCATCCGCGGCTACCTGGAGAACGGCTACGAAGGCCCGGCCGGTGAGGTGCCGCGGGCCTTCCAGCACCTCGGGTACGACCGGATCGGCCCGATCCCGATCTCCACCCTGCTGATGCTCGCGCTGGCCGGACTGGCGTGGTGGTACCTCGGCCGGACCCGCGGCGGTTACCACATCTACGCCGTCGGCGGCGACGAGGACGTGGCTCGGCTGTCGGGCGTGCGCACGAACCGCACCATCGTCAAGGCGCACGTGCTGTGCTCGGTCGCCGCCGGGCTCGCCGGGATCTTCCTGGCCAGCAGGCTCGGCTCCGGCGCGCCGTACGTCGGCACCGACGCCGGGTACGACCTCGAATCGATCGCGGCCGTGGTGCTCGGCGGCACGCTGCTGGCCGGTGGCCGCGGCGGCGTCGCCGGGACCATCGGCGGCGTGCTGATCCTGGCCACCCTGGACACCGTCTTCGACGACCTCGGCGTCACGCCGTTCTTCAAGGACGTGGTGCGCGGCGTGGTGCTCATCGTGGCCGTGGCGCTCTACGCCCGCCGCCAGGTTTCCAGGAGGGGCAAGTGACGCGCCGGCTCAAACTCACCGAGGGCACCCTGCCGGTCCTCGTGGTGCTCGCGATCCTGTTGGTGGCACTGGCTTTCGCCGGTCCCGCCTTCAACGAGCCCGCCGGGTACCTGGCGCTGCTCAAGCGCGCGGCCCCGCTGATGATCCTGGCGATCGGGCAGTACTTCGTGATCGTCAGCGGCGGCTTCGACCTCTCGGTCGGCTCGCTGGTCACCGCGGAGGTGGTGATCGCCGCGCGGCTGATCGACGGCGAAGAGGGCGCCACCGCCTGGGTGCTGCTGTTCATGCTCGGCTTCGGCGCGCTGGTCGGCCTGGTCAACGGGCTGATCACCACGCGGCTGCTGGTGCCGTCGTTCATCGTCACCCTGGGCATGCTGCTGGTGCTCGACGGCGCGGTGTTCCTGTGGACCGGTGGCGCGCCGCGGGGTGCGCTGTCCGACGCCTTCCGCACGGTCGGGCGGTCCGGGTTCGAGGTGCCGCTGCTGGGCCAGGTGCCCTGGTCGGTGGTGCTGCTCGCGGTGATCGTGGTGGCGGCCGTGTTCTTCATGCGCGGCGGCACCGGCCGGACGCTGGTCGCGGTCGGCGACAACGAGACGGCCGTGCGGCTCGGCGGTGGCCGGGTGGAGCGGCTGCGCACCCTCGCCTTCGTCCTTTCCGGACTGTCCGCGGCGGTGGCCGCGGTGCTGCTCGGCGGCTTCGCCGGGGTGTCCGCCCAGGTCGGTGACGGCCTGGAGTTCCGGGTGATCACCGCGGTGGTGCTCGGTGGCGTGCTGCTCGGCGGCGGCCGCGGCTCGGTGGTCGCGGCGATGGCCGGCGCGCTCACCCTCGAGGCCCTGTTCTCCCTGCTCAACCTGCTCGGTGTCTCCGGTGGCCTGGAGTCCGCGGTGCAGGGCGTGATCATCATCGCCGCCGTGGCCTACGCCTCGGCCGGCAGCAACCTTTTCCGGCACAAAGTGGTGAACCAGGAGAAAAAGAATGTCAAAGAAGAAACTGCTGCGCAGCAGTAGCTTCGCCCTCGCGGCCGCGGGCGTGCTCGCCCTGTCCGCGTGTTCGAGCGATCTGCCCGCCGACACCGGCGGGACCACCGGCACCACGACGGCGGCCGGTGCCCCGGCCGGTTCGGAGTTCTTCGACCAGGCCGAGTACGACCGCCAGCTGGCCCTGCGGTCCGCCACTCCGCAGGGGCCCGCGGACAAGCCGTGGGAGCAGGCGCTCGAGCCGGCGATGACGGACACGGCCAAGTACAAGAAGGACGGCCCGTACAACATCTGCTTCTCCAACGCCTCGGTGGACAATCCGTGGCGCCAGGTCGGCTGGAAGACCATGCAGGCCGAGGCCGAGCTCCACCCGGAGATCGCCAAGTTCACCACGCTGGACGCCGAAGCCAAGGACGACAAGCAGATCAGCGACATCCAGTCGCTGACCTCGCAGGACTGCCACGCGCTGATCGTCTCGCCGAACACCACCGCCACGCTGACCCCGGCGGTGGAGCAGGCCTGCGCCACCGGCATCCCGGTGATCACCTTCGACCGCGGCGTGAACACCGAGTGCCCGGTCACCGCGATCCACCCGATCGGCGGCTACGCCTTCGGCGCCAGCGCCGCGGAGTTCCTGGCCAAGTCGATCCCGGCCGGTGGCAAGGTGCTCGGCCTGCGCGTGCTGCCCGGCGTGGACGTGCTGGAGCACCGCTGGGCCGCCGCGGAGAAGATCTTCGCCGCCAACGGCGTGCAGGTGGTCGGTGCCGAGTTCACCGGCAACGACAGCGCCAAGGCCAAGAGCATCGTCTCGGACTACCTCCAGCGCGAGGGCAAGATCGACGGCATCTGGATGGACGACGGCACCGCCGCGGTGCCGGTGCTGGAGGCCTTCGAGGACGCCGGTGCCGAGGCGCCCGCGATCTCCGGTGAGGACCAGCAGCAGTTCCTGGAGAAGTGGAAGTCGGAGAACCTCAAGGCCTTCGCCCCCACCTACCCGACCTACCAGTGGCGCACCCCGGTGATCGCCGCGCTGAAGGTACTCAAGGGCGAGCAGGTGCCCAAGGAGTGGATCCTGCCGCAGCCGGTGATCGAGACCTCCACTTTGGACCAGTACCTGACCGCGGGCATGCCGCCGCTGCACTACGGCCTCTGCGGCTGCAAGGAGATGCCCGGGTTCCCGGACAAGTGGAAGTAAGGGACTGATGCACGCCATCGGAGTCAACACCTGGGTCTGGACGTCCCCGCTGGACGACGCGGCCCTGGCCGAGCTGGCGCCCAAGGTGGCCGCGGCCGGGTTCGACTGCATCGAGCTGCCCGTCGAGAACCTCGGCGACTGGCAGCCCGGTGCGGCGGCCCGGCTGCTGGCCGAGCACGGCCTCTCCGCCTCGGTGGCACTGGTGATGCCGCCGGGGCGGGAGCTGGTGGCCGCCGACGACGCCACGGTGAAGTCCACTCAGGACTACCTGCGGGCGGTCGCCGACATCGCCGCGGAGGTGGGCTCGCCGGTCATCGCCGGGCCCGCCTACAGCTCGGTCGGGCGCACCTGGAAGATGTCCGAAAAGGACCGCGCGGACTGTCTGGAGCAGTTGCGGGACAACCTTTCCCCGGTGGCCGAGCACGCTCGCGCCGCCGGGGTCACGGTGGCCGTCGAACCGCTGAACAGGTACGAGACCAGCCTGCTGAACACGGTCGCGCAGACTCTGGAAGCGCTTACCGATCTTGACGGCTGCGGGGTGGCGATCGACGTCTACCACCAGAACATCGAGGAGACCGACATCCCCGCCGCGATCCGGGCGGCCACCGGCCGCATCGCCCACGTGCAGGTCTGCGCGAACGACCGCGGCACGCCGGGCACCGACCACCTGGACTGGCCGGGCATCCTCGCCGCGCTCGCGGACGCGGGCTACACCGGCCCGCTCTGCATCGAATCCTTCACCGCGCACAACGCGAGCATCGCCACCGCGGCGTCGATCTGGCGCCCGCTCGCGGAAAGCCAGGACGCACTGGCCGCCGACGGCCTGGCGTTCTTGCGGGAGCTTCAGAAAGGGGGCTAGCCCACTCGTCGGCGCCGGCACGCCGAAAGCACGTTTTCCTCTCCACCACCCCGAACCGTGAGGAATCCATGAGTATTCGACGAAGAATACTGCCGAAGGTAGGCGGGTCACTGCTCGCCGGGCTGCTCGCGCTGGGCCTGGTGCCCGCCGCCGCGCAGGCGCACCCCGGACACGAGCAGGACCCCGAGTTCCGGGCCCTGCTGTTCACCAAGACCGCCGGGTACCGGCACGACTCGATCCCGGCCGGTGTGGCGATGTTCGAGCAACTCGCCGCGGACAACCACTTCGAGGTCGACCACACCGAGGACTCGGCCGTCTTCAACGACGCCGCGCTCGCCACCTACGACGTGGTGATCATGTTCCAGACCTCGGGCATGGTGTGGCAGAACGACGCCGAGCGCGCGGCGATCCAGAAGTACGTCGAGGACGGCGGCGGCATCGCGGCCATCCACAACGCCACCGACATGGGGATCGAGAACGAGTTCCCGTGGTGGGACGAACTGGTCAACGCCGGCACGCACATGCCGTCGCACTCGCCGGGTGTGCTGCCGGGCACGGCGAAGGTGGTCGACAAGCAGCACCCGTCGACGGCCGGGCTGCCGGAACGCTGGAACCGCGCCGAAGAGTGGTACAACTTCGACAAGAGCATCCGCGGCAAGGCCCACGTGCTGGTCACCGCGGACGAGCAGACCTACAACCCCGGCCAGGACGCGATGGGGGCCGACCACCCGATCTCCTGGTGCCGTGACGTGGGCACCTCGCGCGTCTGGTCGACCGCGATGGGCCACCCCATCGGTTCCTACAGCGAGCCGGAGTTCGTGAAGCACCTGCTGGGTGGCGTGCGGACCGCGGCCAAGGTGGTGCCCGCCGACTGCGCGGCCACCGTGGACACCGCGTTCGAGAAGGTGCCGCTGGACACCAACACCAAGGCACCGACCGCGATGGACATCGCGCCGGACGGGCGGGTGTTCTACACCGAGATCCTCGGCCAGGTGAAGCTGTTCAGCCCGGCGACCGGTGGCACCACCACCGCGCTGGACCTGCCGGTCTACTCCGGTGGTGAGGACGGCTTGGTCGGACTGACCCTGGACCCGAACTTCGCCGACAACGGCTGGGTGTACCTCTACTACTCGCCGCCGGGCACCGAGGAGATCAACCGCGTCTCGCGGTTCACCGTCGAAGGTGACGTCATCGTGCCGGGTTCGGAGAGCAAGCTGCTCGACATCCCCGCGTCACGGCGCGAGGAACCGGGGCACACCGGTGGTTATCTGACCTTCGGGCCGACCGGTGACCTCTACATCGGCGTCGGCGACGACACGAACCCGTTCGCGTCGAGCGGCTACTCGCCGATCGACGAGCGCGTGGGCCGCGAGCTGTTCGACGCGCAGAAGACCTCGGCGAACACGAACGACCTGCGCGGCAAGATCCTGCGGGTCACGCCGAAGGCCGAGGGCGGCTACACCGTGCCCGAGGGCAACATGTTCGCGCCGGGCACGGAGAAGACGCTGCCGGAGATCTACGCGATGGGCTTCCGGAACTCGTTCCGGTTCAGCGTGGACACCGACGGCACGATCTACGCCGCCGACTACGGTCCCGACGCCCGCACCGCCGACCCGAACCGCGGGCCGGACGGGCAGGTCGAGTGGAACGTGATCAAGGAACCGGGCTTCTACGGCTGGCCGTACTGCACCGGCAACAACATCCCGTACAACGACTTCGACTTCGCGACGAGCACCTCGGGGCCGAAGTTCGACTGCGCCAACGTGGTCAACACCTCGCCGAACAACACCGGCCTGACCCAGCTGCCGCCGTCGAAGGTGGCCGAGGTCTGGTACGGCTACGGCCCGTCGGAGAACTTCCCGGAACTGGGTGAAGGCGGCTCGGCCCCGATGGCGGGCCCGGTCTACCGGTTCGACCCGAACCTGGCCTCGGACGTCAAGTTCCCGCAGTACTACGACGGCAAGGCGTTCTTCTACGAGTGGGCGCGCAACAAGGTCTACACCTTCTCGTCCGACAGCGAGGGCAAGATCCTCGAGATCGCGCCCTGGTTCGCCAGCCAGACCACGCTGGCGCCGATGGACATGCGCTTCGGCCCGGACGGCGCGATGTACCTGCTCGAGTGGGGTGGCGGCTACGGCCGTGACAACCCGGACTCGGGGCTGTACCGGATCGAGCACACGCAGGGCAACCGCTCCCCGCTGGCCAAGGCGACGGCCTCGCCGACGTCCGGCCAGACGCCGCTGGAGGTTTCTTTCTCCAGCGCGGGTTCCGTGGACCCGGAGGGCACCGACGTCACCTTCTCGTGGACCTTCGGTGACGGGGCCACCTCGACCGAGGCGAACCCCACGCACACCTACGCCGCGAAGGGCGCCTACAACGCCCAGCTGACCGTCACCGACTCGACCGGCAAGTCCGGCGTGGCCAACATAACGGTGACCGTGGGCAACACCGCGCCGACGGTGGACGTGGCCTGGCCGGTGGAAGGCGGCATGTTCGACTTCGGGGACACGGTGGCGTTCGACGTCAACGTGACCGACCCGGAGGACGGCGCGATCGACTGCGCCACCGTCGTGGTGCAGCCGGCGCTCGGGCACGACTCGCACGGGCACCCGCTCGACCCGATCAACGCCTGCGAGGGCCAGTTCCAGACCATTGTGGACGATGGGCACGCGGACGCGAACATCCTGTACTCGGTGGACGCGAGCTACACCGACAAGGGCACCGAGGGCGTTCCGGCGCTCAACGGCCGCGACACCGCGGTACTGCAGCCCAAGCACAAGCAGGCGGAGTTCTTCACCGGCTCGTCGGGCATCCGGATCGTCTCGCAGGCGGGGGCCGAATCCGGCCGCCGCATCGGGGACATCAACGGTGGTGACTGGATCTCGTTCAAGCCGGTCAACTTCACCGGGATCGACCAGGTCTCGCTGCGGGCCTCGGCGCCGGACGGCGCCGGCGGCTCGGTCGAACTGCGGGCCGGAGCGGTCGACGGCGCGCTGCTGGCGAACGTGCCGGTGCCGAGCACCGGTGGCTGGGACAACTACGTCCAGCTGCCGCCGGTGGACCTCGCCGACTTCGAGGGCACTACGGAACTGTTCATGGTGTTCCGCGGCGGTGTCGGCCCGTTCGACCTGGACTCGATGAAGTTCATCGGGAACGGCGTCGCCGTGGTCGACGCGCAGGCGCCGAAGACCACCGCGGCGTTCACCGCGGCCGACGGCGTCAACGGCTGGTACCGCACCACCCCGACGGTCACCCTGACCGCCGACGACGGTGCCGGTTCGGGCGTGGCGGGCACGGAGTACCGCATCGGCGACGGTGCGTGGACCCCGTACACCGCGCCGTTCACCGTCCCCGGTGAAGGCGAGCAGGTCATCGCGTACCGGTCCACCGACAAGAAGGGCAACGTCGAGGCCGAAGGCAGCTCGGTGCTGAAGATCGACGCGGGCGCGCCCGCGCTGACCGTCAGCGGCGTGCAGGCCGGTGGCAGCTACGGCGACTCCGAGGTGCTCGGGTTCGCCTGGGAGGCGGGCGACCCGGTGTCCGGGCTGGACACCGCCGCGGCCGTGCTCGACGGGAAGCCGGTGGCCAACGGCGCGCCGGTCGCGCTGCACACCCTCAGCCTGGGTGCGCACGAGCTGGTGGTGACCGCCAAGGACAAGGCGGGCAACGTGGTGACGCAGAAGTTCGGCTTCACCGTGACCACCTCGCTGACCGACGTGCGTGCGCTGGTCGAGGAGTTCACCGCGGCGGGCAAGATCGACCAGTTCACCGCGGCGCAGCTGAAACTGACCCTGACCACGGCGAAGTTCCTGCAGGACAGGAACTCCCCGCAGGGCGCGGCGGCGGTGCTGTCGCTGTTCAAGCACACGGTCGAGCGCAAGGTGGCCGACCCGGCCGTGCGCGCGGTGCTGGTGCGTGACGCGCAGGCCCTGATCGACGGGCTGCGCGCCTGATGGGATCCCCCAAGTCGCGGGGGCGATTGCCGGATCGCTCCCCGCGCCGGCCCCACACCTCTCCGGGGGTGTGGGGTTCCGGCGGGGTCCTGCTCGGACTGGTCCTCGGGGTGCTGGGCGCGCTGGTCGTGCCCGGCTGGTTCGACTCGCCCTCGCGGGTCGAAGAGCTGCAGCAGGAGTACGCGGCCAGGGACACCTCGCTGACCAAGGACCTGGTCTCGCTGGCCGAACAGGCGCGGACGGATGTCACGGAGATGGTTTCCGCCACGGCGGTGCCCACCCCGGAACAGCTGACCGCGTGGCGCACCTCGGTCGACAAGGCCGCGACGCGCTTCGCCGACCGTCCCTCCGGCGGGACGGAAGTGAACCTGGCGCGCTCGGGCTTCGCGGGCGCGGTCTCGATACTGCAGCGTTCGGTGACGGCGTACCCGGTGTCGGCGGAACTCGGGGAGCAGTTGCGCCGCGACGCCGTCGTGGCCTGGTCGGTCGCGGCGAACCAACTGGACCTGGCGGGCATCAAGGCCGGGCTGGGGCACGTGCACGTGTTCCTGCCCACTCAGGGGTTGCCGGGGGAACTGGCCGAACACGGCCATCCGTAAGTGGCACCTCCCGGCTTTCAGTGTGACTACGGCGGGGATGACCTTGTCAAGGCGGGAAAGATGCCCTGACAAGGTCATCCCCGCCGTGTTTTTGGCTGGGGACCGGGATGGGGTGGGGGGGTGGGCGGTTGCTCCGGTGGGTGCCCCGGGCGGCCGGTCGCGCCGAGGGGGGTGCCGTGAATGTGGCTTTCACGGCGAATTCCGCCGTGAAAGCCACATTCACGGCACTTCCTGCCACCCCTCGCCGACTCTTCGTGACACGGGACCCGCCCCGGCGGCACCCGCTGAGCTGCTCCGACGGCCGGTCGTAGACTCGGGTGGTTGGTAGCAGCACAAGTTGGGAGCACGGGTGCCGCGAGGCGAAGAAGAGCCGGAGAAGCGGCCTGAGCTGGGTGATCTCGACAGTTTCGCCGGGATCGACGAGCTGGGCGCGATCGACGATCCCGACAACACCGATCCGGACAACCCGGACGGGACCTTCCACGCGACCGACCACGCCTTCGAGGCGGGCGGCGGGGCGGGGGCGGGTGTCGGTGGCGTCGGTCAGCTGGGGGACAACCTCGCGCTGGGACCGGTGCCCGACCTGCCGTCCACCGACGAGACCCACGAGCTGGACGACCAGGGCACCGACGAGCTCCCCGCGGAGAACGGGCCCGAGGCCCGCTACGAGCTGCGCGCGGTCGAGGCCGAGCTGAACGAGCGCTGGCCCGAGACCAAGATCGAGCCCTCGCTCGACCGGATCCGGACCCTGCTCAACCTGCTCGGCGACCCCCAGAGCACCTACCCGGTGCTGCACGTGGCCGGCACCAACGGCAAGGGGTCCACGGCCAGGATGATCGACGCCCTGCTCACCCGCATGGGGGTGCGCGTCGGCCGCTACACCAGTCCCCACCTGCAGCTGGTCACCGAGCGCATCAGCATCGACGGCGCCCCGATCTCGGCGGCCAAGTACGTCGACACCTACCGCGACGTCGCGCCCTTCGTCACCATGGTCGACAACGCGGGCGAGCTGCGGATGAGCAAGTTCGAGGTGCTCACCGGCATGGCCTTCGCCGCCTTCGCCGACGCGCCGGCCGAGGCCGTGGTGCTCGAAGTCGGCATGGGCGGCACCTGGGACGCCACCAACGTGGCCGACGCGCAGGTCGCCGCCATCGCGCCCATCTCCATCGACCACACCGACTACCTCGGCACCGACGTCCGCGACATCGCCAGGGAGAAGGCCGGGGTGATCAAGCCCGGCAGCGTGGTGGTCATCGCCGAGCAGGAGCCCGAGGTGCAGCGCGTGCTGCTGGAGCGCGCGATCGAGGTCGACGCCTCGGTGGCGCGGGCGGGCAGTGAGTTCGCCGTGCTCGAACGCGAGATCGCGGTCGGCGGCCAGTTGCTCAAGCTCCAGGGCCTCGGCGGGGTCTACGACCAGATCTTCCTGCCGCTGCACGGCAAGCACCAGGCCGAGAACGCGGTGCTCGCGCTGGCCGCGGTCGAGGCCTTCTTCGGCGCGGGCAAGGACCGCCAGCTGGTGGTCGAAGCGGTGCGCGAGGCCTTCGCCGAGGTGCAGAACCCCGGCAGGCTGGAGCGCGTGCGCGCGGCACCGGCGGTCATGCTCGACTCCGCGCACAACCCGCACGGCGCCCGCGCGCTGGCCGCCACGGTCACCGACGAGTTCGCCTTCCGCCGCCTGGTCGCGGTGGTCGGGGTGATGTCGGACAAGGACGCGTACGGCATCCTCGAGGCACTCGAACCGGTGGTCTCCGACGTGGTCGTCACGCAGAACAGCTCGCCGCGCGCGATGCCGCTGGAGGAGCTGGACGAGGTGGCGAAGTCGGTGTTCGGCGAGGACCGCGTGTACGCGGCGCCGCGGCTGGACACCGCGGTGGAGACCGCGGTCGCGCTGGCCGAGGAGTCCGAGGACCCGGAGGAGCCGCTGGCCGGGGGTGGCGTGCTGATCACCGGCTCGGTGTTCACCGCGGGTGAGGCCCGCACCCTGTTCGGGAAGGAACCGGCATGACCGAGCAGCCGAAACCCCCGGCGAAGGACCCGCTGAAGTCCTTCCGCGGGGTGATGGCGGGCACGCTGATCATGGAGGCGATCGTGGTGGCGCTCGCGCTGCCGGTGGTCGCGCAGCTCGGCGGCGGGCTGACCAGCGGCACCGGCTGGGCGGTGATCGCCATCGCGGTGGTGATGGGCGTGCTGTGCGGCTTCCTGTCGAAGCCGTGGGCGGTGCCCGCGATCCTGGTGCTGCAGGTGGCGTTGATCGCGTTCTTCTTCCTGCTGCCCGCGGTCGCGGTGATCGGGTTCGTCTTCCTGGCGCTGTGGCTGTGGTTGCTCTGGCTCCGCCGGGACGTGGCGCGCCGGATGGCCGAGGGCCGGTTGCCCAGCCAGCAGCAGCCCGCCGAATAGGCTGCCGGGGTGCGTGAACTCACCTACTACGTCGGCCAGAGCCTGGACGGCTTCATCGCGGGTCCGGCCGGGCAGGCAGACTTCTATCTGTTCGAAGGCGACCACCAGCAGGCGATCAACGAGAGCTACCCGGAAACCGTGCCCACGGCGTGGCGGGATGCCGCCGGGATCTCCGGTCCGCCGAAGCAGTTCGACACCGTCCTGATGGGACGCGGCACGTATGAGGCCGGGGTCGCCACGGGCGCGCCCAGTCCGTATTCGCACCTGCGGCAGTTCGTCGTTTCGCGCAGCATGACCGCTTCCCCGCACGAGGACGTCGAGCTGATCAGTGGCGACGCGCTGGCGCGGGTGCGCGAGCTGAAGGCCGAGGACGGCCTCGGCATCTGGCTGTGCGGTGGCGGCGGGCTCGCCGAGGAACTGCTGCCCGAAATCGACCAGATCGTGGTCAAGATCCACCCGGTCATCGCGCGGGCGGGCGTGCCGCTGTTCACCGGCGAGTTCGCGCCCGCGCGCTTCCACCTGGCGGACAGCCGGGTGTTCGGCAGCGGGGTCGCGCTGATGACCTACCGCACGTTCTGATCACCGCAGGACGACCACCTTCAGCGCCGGTGAGCTGAGGATGTCGCTCTCGCAGAACCGGCCGCGCACCCACTCGCCACGCGAGAACAGCTCCGTCTGGTCGGCGAAGTGCGGGGACGTCGGGTCGGTGGACTGCGAGTAGGTCAGCAGCGTCGAGGTGTCGGGGCAGGCCTTCCCGCTCAGGCCCACCACCTGGATGTAGCTCGACCCGTGCACCACGTCGACGTTGCCCGCCGCCGGGTCCCACACCGTGGCCATCGCGTTGAGGATGCCCAGGTGCCCGAATCCGCCGTGCATGGGGATCCGCTTCCCGGCGCGAGTGACGGATTGGTGGTCGCCGAGCTTCGCGTCCAGCGGGATGCCCGCCGCGGTCAGGTCGGCCACCGCTTCGTCGAACGCCTGGCGCACCCGGGGCTGCTGCACGTCCACGGTGTTCGGCGTGTTGACCGGGTCGGCCGGATCGAACTTCACCTTCCAGATGTCGGCGCCCGCGAGCCGGAGCGCGAAGCGGTGGAACAGCAGCGCGCCCCGGCTTTCCAGGCGGAAGGTGTGGTCCCAGGAGGCGAGCGCGTCGCAGGCCGGGCCGGTGCCGCACAACTCGACCAGCGCGTCGGCCATCAGCACCGCGAGCCGGCTGCGGTCGCCGAAGAGCGCGTCCTTCATCACTTCCGGGGTGAATTCGCCGAGGTGCTCCTCGGTGGTGATCAGCGCTTCCTGGGTGCGCGGTGAGCGCTGGGTGCCGACGTCACCGATGATCCAGGGGTAGCCGGTGAGCGGCTCGGCGGCGTTCGCCAGCCACGGGCTGTCGTTCGCGTTCAGCTCGTAGTCGTCGCGGACCTGGTGCGGCAGCCGCGACGGGCCGAGCAGGCCCGGCTCCACCGCGTCGCTGTCGGAGCCCCACTGGCAGTCGGTCCGCGAACCGTCCAGAACAGACACCTGGGCGGCCTGGAAAAGCTGGCGCCCCAACGGGGTCGAGCAGCGTTCGGCCAGTTCGTCGGTGACGTGCGGGACCACCTGGACGTCGGAGTAGAGCGCCTTGCCGTGCCGGTCGGTGGCGATCGTGTTCACCCACGGCACGCCGAGCGTCGACTTCAGCGCCTTCGAGACGTCCTCGACGTCACGGGCTTCGTTCAGGCCGAACCACGTGTTCAGCGACCGCAGGTTGGTCGCGTTGCCGTCGCGCAGGGTGTAGGCGGAGGTCTGCGTCCACGGCAGCGGGATGTCTTCGATGCCGGTGATGATCGGGCCGTAGCGGGTCGAATACAGCGTCCGGGTGTCCGTGGCGAGCGACCCGTCCGGCTGCTTCACCTCCACGGACACCTTCTGGGCGCTCATCTTCTCCGGCTGTCCATCGACCACATAGGACAGTGGATCGCCGGGGAGCAGTTGCACCTCGAACAGGCCGAAGGTGCGGGCCGTGGAGAAGGTGTGCGTCCACGCGGCGTCGCGCGTGTGCCCGATCTGGATCAGCGGCACGCCGAGCAGGCTGGCGCCGGCGGCGTTGAACCGTCCCGGGATGGTCAGCTGCGCCTGCCAGAACCGGCGCCCGCCCTGCCACGGGAAGTGCGGGTTGCCGAGCAGCACACTGGCGTGCCCTTCGGCCGTGCCCGCGCTGCCGACCGCGATCCCGTTGCTGGCCGGGGAATCGGCGGACGTGAGCACGGCACCGATGCGCTCGGCGGCGTCCTCGGGCAGCGTGCCGCCCGAAGGCTGGGCGCCGACCGTCCCGTCCGCCAGCTCGCCTTGCCCGGAAATGCTCGCGATCGCGTACAGGTGGCGGTAGACGTCGAGCTCGGTGATCGGTCGCAGCCATTCCGCGTCGCGGCAGGCGGGGTCCTGCGTGCCGTGCTGCGCCAGGTATTTGTTGTAGCCGTCGGCGTAACCCCCGACGATCTCCTTGACCTCCGGACGCGGCTGGTCGAGCAGCCGTTCCACCACCCCGGCGTCGTTGATCCGCTGGAAGTGCACGTCGCTGGCCAGGTTGGTGCTCGCCGAGCTGAGCGCGGGGTTGGCGGTGCCCTCCGGGCCGAGGTACTTCGACCGCTTCGCTCCGACGGTCAGGTAGCCGTTCGCCAGCTCGCAGAGGTTGTCCTTCGCGGCGGCATAGCCGTAGCCGTAGCCCAGGCCGTCGAACGACTTCGCCGAGATGTGCGGGATGCCGTGCTCGGTGTACCGGATCAGCGCGCGGCCGCCCTCCGCGTCCGCCGCGGCGGGGGTGGTGACCACCCCGAAGGTCACCAGTGCCACGGTGAGTATCCGGCCGAACCTGCTGCGTCCCCCCATGTGACCGCCTTCCGTGAGCGCCCGGTGATCCTCTGTCAACCTAGGCCGTCGTTCACCCCGCGGAAAGGCCCAGTTGGTCCCCCGGTCCGCGATGGCGGCTAGAACACCGGAATGACCGAATCCCACCACCACGACCGGCGGACCGTGCTGCGCGCCGGTGTGCTCGGCGCGGGCGTGCTCGCCGCCGGTTCCCTCGGCGCCGCTCCGGCCTTCGCCCTCGGCAAGAACCGCCCGGTGCTCACGCACGGCGTGCAGTCCGGCGACGTCACCTCGCACTCGGCGATCGTCTGGACCAGGGCCGACCGCCCGTCGCGGATGCTCGTCGAGGTGGCGCGCGACCCGTCGTTCCGGCACGCGCGCCGGATCACCGGCCCGGTGCTCAGCCCGGAGACCGGCGGCACCGGCAAGGTGCGGGTCGCCGGCCTCGTGCCCGGCACCGAACTGCACTACCGCGTGCGTGCCGAGGACCTCGACGGCCGCGCCGCCAGCGAGCCGCTGACCGGGCGCTTCGCCACCGCGCCGATCGGCCGCGAGAACGTGCGCTTCCTCTGGTCCGGCGACACCGTGGGCCAGGGCTGGGGCATCAACCCCGACCGCGGCGGCATGCCGATCTACCGCGCGATGGCCGACCGGCGGCCGGACTTCTTCCTGC
The DNA here is from genome assembly GCF_017875555.1 of Amycolatopsis magusensis. Classification (GTDB taxonomy): domain Bacteria; phylum Actinomycetota; class Actinomycetes; order Mycobacteriales; family Pseudonocardiaceae; genus Amycolatopsis; species Amycolatopsis magusensis. The sequence goes on from NZ_JAGGMS010000001.1 coordinate 3,424,423, forward strand.
ACAGCGGCGACACCGTCTACGCCGACGGCCCGCTGCAGGAACGGGTCACCCTGCCCGACGGCCGCGCCTGGCGGAACCTCGTCACGCCGGAGAAGTCGAAGGTGGCCGAGACGCTCGACGAGTACCGCGGGCAGTTCGCCTACAACCTGCTCGACGACAAGCTGCGTACCTTCGCCGCCGAAGTGCCCGCCTACGTGCAGTGGGACGACCACGAGGTGACCAACAACTGGTACCCCGGCGAGATCCTCGACTTGCCGCAGTACACCGAGAAGCGGGTGGACGTGCTGGCCGAACGGGCTTTCCGGGCGTTCCACGAGTGGCAGCCGATCGACGCGCGCCAGGCCGTGGACGGCCGGGTCTACCGCAGCTTCCGCTACGGCAGGCACGTCGAGATCTTCGTGCTGGACATGCGCACCTACAAGGACGCCAACACCGCGGACCCGAACGGCGTCGGCCACATCCTCGGCGAGCAGCAGGCGCGGTGGCTGGTGCGCGGGCTGGACCGCAGCCAGGCGACCTGGAAGATCGTCGCCGCCGACATGCCGATCGGGCTCACCGTGCCGGACGGCACCGCGATCGAAGGCGTGGCCAACGGGCTGCCCGGCGCACCCGGCGGCCGCGAGCACGAACTGGCCGGGGTGCTGCGGGAAATCTCGAAGCGGCGGGTGCGCAACGTGGTCTGGCTGACCGCCGACGTGCACTACACCGCGGCACACCACTACTCACCGGATCGGGCGGCGGTCGGCGACTTCGACCCGTTCTGGGAGTTCGTCTCCGGCCCGCTCAACGCCGGTGGTTTCGGGCCGAACGCGCTGGACCCGACGTTCGGCCCGGAGGCCGTTTTCGTGCACGCGCCGCCCGCGGCGAACAGTTCGCCGCTGGACGGGTTCCAGCACTTCGGCGAGGTCAACGTGGACGGCGCGAGCGGCGAGCTGACCGTCGACCTGCGTGACGCGGCCGGTACTTCGCTGTGGTCGAAGACCCTGCGGCCGGAGCGGCGCTGAAGCCGGTCGCTACAGTTCGCGTCAAGTAACACGCTATTAAAGGAGAATCACCCGTGAGTGAGCGCACCCTTGTTCTGGTCAAGCCCGACGGCGTCAAGCGCGGACTGGTCGGCGAGGTCATCTCCCGGATCGAGCGCAAGGGCCTGACCCTGGCTCAGCTGGAGCTGCGCACCGTCGAGCGTTCGGTCGCCGAGGAGCACTACGCCGAGCACAAGGACAAGCCGTTCTTCGGCGAGCTGGTCGACTTCATCACCTCCGGCCCGCTGGTCGCCATCGCGGTCGAGGGCACCCGCGCGATCTCGGCGTTCCGGCAGCTCGCCGGCGGCACCGACCCGGTGGAGAAGGCCACCCCGGGCACCATCCGCGGCGACTTCGCGCTCGAGGTCCAGTACAACCTGGTGCACGGCTCCGACTCCGCCGAGTCGGCCGAGCGCGAGCTGAAGCTCTGGTTCCCGAACTGACCCTCCGCGATTGCTATGAGTGGGGCATTACTTGCGTTCATTGCAAGTAATGCCCCACTCATAGCGTTCCAGCCGCGCCGGGACGTTGAAACCGACGAGTCCGGCGACCACGAGGGTGAGCACCACGGCCAGCAGGGTGAGGGCGTTGCCGAGGCCGATGTCCTCCGCGATCGCCGCCCCCGCCAGTGGCGCGACCGCTCCGCCCAGCGCGCCCACGTTGTACGAGAAGCCGAGACCCGCCGCCCGCGTCCGGGTGGGGAAGTGGTCGGCGATGTACTTCGGCAGCAGCCCCGAGATGCCCTGGCTGGTGGCCTGCATCCCGAACAGCAGCACCCACAGCAGCACCACGTTCCCCGCGGGCAGCGCGAACACCGGGAAGACGAACGCCAGCGAGGCGAACAGCCCCAGCACGTACGCCCGCCGCGTCCCGAGCCGGTCGCCGAGCACCCCGGCCAGGCACGAGCCCGCCGCGTACCCCAGTCCCGCCCAGGTCAGCGCGGTGGCGACCGCGCCGGGTTCATAGCCGAGCCCGGTCTTCAGGTACGTCGGCAGCAGCGACTGGATCGGCCACGAGTACAGGAACGCGCAGAACACCGTGGCGATCACCCCGAGCACCACCGGCCACCGGCGTCCCGCCAGTTGCACGGTCAGCACGAACAGCCCGGCCACCACGAGCACGATCAGCGGCCAGCCGGTGGCCGTCCGGCTGAAGACGAGCACCAGTGCCGTGGTGATCACGGCCGCCAGCAGGGCGTTCACCAGCCGTCGGCCCGGTGCGAACAGGACGGACGAGCCGCCGCCCTCGCGTTCCCATTCGGCCGCCTCCGGCAGCGAACGCCGCAGGTAGAGGGTCAGCGCGATCGGCACCAGCCCGGCGTAGAACAGCCAGCGCCACCCGCCGGACGGCACGATCAGCTGGTAGGCGAAGGCCGCGAGCACGGTCCCGACCGGGTAGGCCGACAGCAGGAACCCGGTGGCGCGGTTGCGCATGTGCTTCGGCCAGGACTCCATCACGTACGTGGCACTGGACCCGTACTCACCGGCCATGCCGACGCCGACGATCGCGCGGAAGGCGAACAGCGACCAGTAGTCCCAGGCGAACCCGCACAGCCCGCTGCCCAGCGAGAACGCCAGGATGGCCAAGATCATCGCGGGTTTGCGGCCGTACCGGTCGGCGATCGCCCCGAGCACCAGCCCGCCCAGCCAGCGCGAGACGAACGCCGCCGAGACCAGCGTCGCCGCCTGGGGCAGGTCCAGCCCGAATTCGGCGGCGATGTCGGTGAGCACCAGGGTGATCAGGATGAAGTCGAAGCCGTCGAGGAGGTAGCCGAGCCAGGCGGCGAAGAACGCCCGGCGCTGGGCGCGCGAGACCGCCATCCGACCCTCCTCCGGTACTGGACATAGGATGTCCTATCTCAGCGGTAAGGTAGTGCCGCGGTGAGGGGAGGGCAATATGTCGGCGAACCAGCAGGCGCTGCGTGAATCGGTCAAACGGCTGATCGTGGACCGCGGCCTGCCACCGGGCGCGCTGCTGCCCACCGAGCTCGAGCTGATGCGGGAGCTGGAGGTCGGCCGCAACCCGTTGCGCGAGGCGATGAAGGCGCTGGAAGCGCAGGGCATCGTCGACATCCGGCACGGCTACGGCACCTATGTCGGCGGGGTGTCGCTGTCCGGTTTGGAGGCAGGGCTCGCCTTCCGCGGCGCGCTGTCGGTCCGGGGTGACCTCACCGACATCCGTGAGCTGCTGGAAGTCCGCGAAGTGCTCGAAGCCGGGCTGACCAGCCGGGTGCTCGCCGCCGGGGACGCGGTGGAGCTCGACGTGCTGGAGTCGGCGGTCCGGACCATGGAAGAGCGCGCGCACAACGGGGAGTTCGCGCCCGAGGCCGACTGGCTGTTCCACGAGACGCTCTACCGCCCGCTCGGCAACGACCTGGTGCTCGAACTGCTGCGGGTGTTCTGGCGCGTCTTCCGCTCCCTCGACGACGACCTGCCGCGTGGCGAAGGCGAGACACCGGCGGTGATCGCGGGGTGGCACCGCGACATCCTCGAAGCGTTGCGCCGTCGTGACGAACCCGCGCTGCACGCCGCCGTGGAAGCGCACTTCCGCGGGATCCGGGCCAGGGTGTCCGGTTCGGCTGCGCGGTTCGGCTGACGTTCACCTCGGCGTCTTCCCCTGGCGATTTCCATGCGCTGAGCTGAGGTCCAGACCATCGACTGGACAGGGGTGCGGCTCGTGGGGAAGTCACGTTCGGGTGCGGTGCTGGTGCTCGCCGGGCTGCTGGCGATGCCGCCGGTGGTGGCGGCGGCCGATCCACTGGCCGCGCCGCTCGGCCCGGTGCCGGCCGAATCGGCCCCGGCCGCTTCGTCGTCCGGGGAAGCCACGGCCCGCGTCGCGACGGCCGCGCCGGACGACGGGCTGGTCACCGGCTCCGCGACCAGCGAGGTGGCGCCGGGGCTCAGCCTCACCGAGTTCGACCGCTTCGACCCGCTCGGCTGGATCCGGGGCGACACGCTGGAGGTCGACCTCGCCACCGGCTCGCTGAGACCCGCGTACCTCAACCCCGGTTCGGTGAGCGCCCGCGCGCCGCTGTCGGGGCAGCTCGCGGCCGCGGGTGCGGTCGCCGGGGTGAACGGCGATTTCTTCGACATCAATGCGACCGGCGCGCCGCTGGGCGTCGGCATCGGTGACGGGCAGCTGCACACCGCGCCCGCGCAGGGCCACAACTTCACCGCCGCGATCACCGCGGAAGGCAAGGCGCGCCTGGCTTCGGTGTTCCTCGACGCCACGATCACCCTGCCCGCCGGGCCCGTGCGGGCGACCAACTTCAACGGCGCGGTGCTGCCGCCGGACGGCATCGGCGTCTACACCCCGTTGTGGGGCAGCGCTTCCCGCAGGACCTCGGTCGCGGGAGCGGCGAAGGTGCTGGAGATCGAACTACGCGACGGCGTGGTCGCCCAGCTCCGCCCGCAGCCGGTGGACGGCCCGATCGCCGCGGGCAGCACGATCCTGCTCGCCCGCGACGCCGGGGTCGACGCGCTGACCGGGCTCGCCGTCGGCGACCCCGTTGCGGTCGCGTACGCACCCCGCAGCGACGCCGGTGCGATCGCGGTCGCGGTCGGCGGCAACAAGGTGCTGCTGCGCGACGGCCAGGTGCAGGCGGTCGACGCGGTGGCCATGCACCCGCGCACGGCGGTCGGTTTCTCCGCCGACGGCAGCCGGCTGTGGTTGTCCACAGTGGATGGACGGCAGGCGGACAGCCGGGGTATGACGGAACTGGAACTCGCGCGGCACCTGCAGTCGCTCGGCGCGGACGACGCGATCAACCTCGACGGCGGCGGCTCGTCCACATTGCTCGCGCGCGAGGAGGGCGACACGGCGGCGTCCGTGCGCAACTCCCCGTCCGACGGCGGTGAACGCACGGTACCCAACGGAATCGGCTTCGCGACCACGCCGGGAAGCGGCAAGCTGACCGGTTTCGCGCCGCACCCGGAGCAGGAGACCGAGGACGCCGACCGCGTGCTGCCCGGCCTGTCCCGGCGGCTGGTCGCGGGCGCGCACGACGAGAGTGGCGCCGCCGTGCCGGTGAAGCCGATCTGGCGCAGCTCGCGCGGCATCGTGCGGGACGGCGTTTTCCTGGCCACGCCCGGAGAACGCGCCACGGTCGAGGTGGAGGCGAGCTACCGCGGCATCCGGGGCAGCACCGAACTGACCGTGCTGGGCGAGCCCGTCCGGCTGGGCACGAGCACCGAGCAGGTCGCGTTGTCCGGTGCCGGTGCGGCCGGGGACTTCCAGGTCTACGGCTACGACGCGGACGGCTACGGCACCTGGATCGATCCCGCCGACGTGCACCTGGAGTTCGACCCGGCGGTGGTCCGGGTCGACCCCGCCGGTGACCGGTTCGCGGTGACCGCGCTGGTGCCCGCCGGCGCGACCGTGGTGACCGCGAAGGCGGCCGGGCTGGTCACGCACTTCGTCATCTCGGTGGGCAGCGAGTCACGCGCACTGTCGCCTTTGGACGGTCCGGCCGGGTGGTCGGCGTCGGTGTACCCGGCCGTGGTCGGCGCGGCGCTGAGCGAGGCCGAGGGCCGCGACGGCGGTCGCGGCCTGGCGCTGGACTACCGCCTCAGCGGCACCACCGCCACGCGTGCCGCCTACGTCAACGCGACCACGCCGTTCAGCCTGCCCGCGGGTACGCAGAAGGTCGGCGTGTGGGTCAACGGGGACGGCAAGGGCGCCTGGTTGCGCGCCGAACTGCGGGACGCCTCGAACGTCGCGTCCATCGTGGACCTGACCTTGGCGGTGGACTGGACCGGCTGGCGGTACGTGGAGGGCAGCCTGCCCGCCGGGCTGCCGTCCGGGCAGCGGCTGACCCGCTTCTACGCCGTGGAGAACGTGCCGGACCAGCAGTACGAAGGCAGGCTGGTGTTCGACGACCTGACGCTGAAGGTGGCGCCCTCGGCCGAGGTGCCGGGCGACCCGGCCGAGCGCGATCCCGCCGTGCTCACCGACGGTGTGCCCGGCGACGGCGGCCTGAAGGTGGCCGTGGTCAGCGACGCGCAGTTCACCGCGGACGCGCCCACCGGCCCGCTGGTGGCGCAGGCCCGGCGCACGCTCCGCGAGGCCGTGGCGGCGGAACCGGACGTGGTGGTGATCAACGGCGACTTCGTCGACCGCGGCCTGGCCGCCGACTTCGACCTGGCGCGGCGGATCATCACCGAGGAACTGGACGGGCGCGTGCCCTGGTACTACGTGCCGGGCAACCACGAAGCCGACGGCGGCAAGGGACTGGCCGAGTTCCAGGCGGAATTCGGGGCCCCGCACCGGGTCACCGATCTGAACGGGGTCCGGCTGGTGCTGCTCGACTCCTCACGCGGCAGCCTCCGTGCCGGAGGTTTCGACCAGGTGCGGATGCTGCGCGAAGCGCTCGACAGTGCCGAAACGGACAACGCCGTGCGCGGGGTCGTGGTCGCCATGCACCACCCGACGCGCGACCCCAGCCCGACCGGGAACTCCCAGCTCGCCGACGCCAAGGAAGCCGAACTGCTGCGCACCTGGCTGACCGCGTTCGAGGAGCGCTCCGGCAAGCCGGCCGCGGCGGTCGCCTCCCACGCCGGGGTGTTCCATGTGTCCAGAGTGGACGGTGTGCCGTTCCTGATCAACGGCAACGCGGGCAAGGCACCCGCCGCGGCCCCCGGCGAGGGCGGGTTCACCGGCTGGACCCTGCTGCACCTGGGAGCCGAGGTGGAGATCCAGACCCGGCCGCACGTGGACGAACTGGCGCTGACCGCGCCCGCTTCGCTCGCGATCGGCACCCGCGCGGCGGTCTTCGGTACGGTGAACCAGGGTGGACGGGCCGTTCCGGTGGCCTACCCGGTGAGCGCCGACTGGATCGGCGGCACCGGCACCCACGTCGGCGACGGCCCGGCCGGGGACGCGGTCGCGTCGTTCGACCCGGTCACGGGCCTGCTCACCGGGCTGCGGCCGGGGTCGGCGGAATTGACGCTGGAGGTCAACGGGGTGCGCCGGACGGTCACCATCCCGGTGACCCTGTGACCGCTGGGGGCCGGGTTTGGGGTTCGCGCTCGTACCGATGACCGAAGAGGAGTTCGCGATCTACCGCGAGCACCTGGTGCTGGCGTACGCCGAAGCGAAGGTGCAGGCCGGGAACTGGCCTGCCGGGGACGCGGAACGGCTGTCCGAAGAGGCGCACCGGACCCTGTTGCCCGGTGGGCTGGCCACCCCGGCGCACCACTTCTACGTCGCGCGGGACGACGACCGCCTGGTCGGCACGCTGTGGCTCGCCGAGCGGGACGGTGACAACGGCCGCTCGGCGTACCTCTACTACATCGAGGTCGCCGAGGCCGAGCGCGGGAAGGGCTACGGCAAGGCGATGATGGCCGCGCTCGAAACCGAGGTGACGGCGCTGGGGCTGGACTCCATCCAGCTCCACGTCTTCGGCGACAACACCACCGCGCGGGCGCTCTACCGGGACGCCGGGTACGCCGAGACCAACGTGGTGATGAGCAAGCGCCTGCGATAACCGCTCGAAAACTGTCGGTGCCGCGTGGCACAGTGCGTGGTGTGGGAGAAAGCACTTTCGACGGGCCGATGGTCCAGGCCAAGGCGCTGGTGAAGCGCTTCGGCGAGTTCGAGGCCGTCCGGGGGATCGACGTCGAGGTCCGGCGCGGGGAGGCGTTCGGCTTCCTCGGGCCGAACGGCGCGGGCAAGTCGTCGACCATGCGGATGATCGCGAGCGTTTCCCCGCGCTCGGACGGCGAACTCAAGGTGCTCGGGCTCGATCCGGACGCCGAGGGCCCGCGCATCCGCGCGCGGATCGGCGTGGTGCCCCAGCTGGACAACCTCGACGCCGAGCTCACCGTCCGGCAGAACCTCCAGGTCTACGGCCGCTACTTCGGGCTTTCGCGTGCGCACGTGCGGAAGAAGGCGGTCGAGCTGATGGAGTTCGCGCAGCTGACCGAAAAGGCCGACGGCGAGGTCGAGGCGCTCTCCGGCGGGATGAAGCGCCGGCTGACCATCGCCCGCTCGCTGGTGAACGACCCCGAACTGCTGCTGCTCGACGAACCGACCACCGGGCTCGACCCGCAGGCCCGGCACCTGCTGTGGGACAGGCTGTTCCGGCTGAAATCCCAGGGCGTCACGCTCATCATCACCACGCACTACATGGACGAAGCCGAGCAGCTGTGCGACCGGCTGGTGGTGATGGACGGCGGCCGCATCGCCGCCGAGGGCTCACCCGCCGAGTTGATCGCGCGGTTCTCCACCCGGGAGGTGCTCGAGCTGCGGTTCGCGCCGGGGAAGCAGGCCGCCGCCGTGCCCGAGGTGGAGTCGCTGGCCGAGCGGATCGAGGTACTGCCGGACAGGCTGTTGCTCTACACCTCGGCCGGGGAGGCCGCGCTGGAGCAGGCGCACGCACGCGGGGTGCGGCCGGTGTCGAGCCTGGTCCGCCGCAGCACGCTGGAGGACGTCTTCCTCAAGCTCACCGGCCGGACGCTGGTGGACTGATGACCGAGGTGCTGTCCACCGGGCGCGTGGTGGGTTCGTGGCGCGGCGCGGTGCTGCGGGTGGAGGGGTACTGGCTGTGGTACCGCCGGTACTGGCGGTCCAACCTGTACTCCACCGGGTTGCAGCCGCTGTTCTTCCTGGCCGCGATGGGGCTGGGCTTCGGCTCGCAGGTGCAGCCGGGCACGGCCACCGGCGGGCTGTCCTACCTGCACTACGTGGCGCCGGCCCTGCTGGTGTCGGCGTCGATGATGCTGGCCGTGGGGGAGTCGACGTACCCGGTGCTGTCCGGGTTCAAGTGGCAGAAGGACTACCTCGCGGCCACCGCCACGCCGATCTCGCCGGGCCAGGTGCTCGGCGGGCACCTGCTGTGGGTCGCGCTGCGGCTGACACTGGCGGCCGCGGTCTACGCACTGATGGCGCTGTTGCTGGGCGGTTGGCTGAACGCGGGCGCGCTGCTGGTCGTGGTGGTCGGCGTGGCCACCGGGCTGGCGTGCGCGGCGCCGGTGTGCGCGTTCGCCGCGAGCACCTACGACGAGGGCACCCGGTTCGCCACGCTGTTCCGCTTCGTGGTGATGCCGATGACCCTGTTCGCCGGCACGTTCTTCCCGATCGACCAGATCCCGCTGGCGTTGCGGTGGCTGGCGTGGATTTCCCCGCTGTGGCATGGCACGGAGCTGGCGCGCGGGGTCACGCTCGGCACGCTGGACCTGCTGCCGGGCCTGGGGCACGCGGCGTTCCTGATCGCGTTGTTCGCCGGGGGCTTCGTGCTCGCCCGGCGGTTCTTCTACAAGCGGCTGGTGGTGTGAGGCGTGGTGGTGTCGGAGGTCCCGTCGAAGGGCCTGCTGCTGCGGGTGCTGCCGCCTTCGCTCTACGCGGGGCGGGCGAAGTTCCTGCTCGAACGGTCGATCCTGGTGTACTCGCGGGCGTGGCTGGTGTTCGCCTCGGGGGCACTGGAGCCGTTGTTCTACCTGCTGGCGTTCCAGATCGGGTTCGGCAGGCTGGTCGGGGAGGTGGTCGGACCCGGCGGGCAGGTGATGAGCTACGTCGCCTTCGTGGCGCCGGGCCTGCTGGCGGCTTCGGCGATGAACGGTGCCGTCTTCGACTCGACGTACAACGTCTTCTTCCGCTTCCGGTACGCGAAGCTGTACGACGCCATGCTGGCCACCCCCATCGGCCCGCTGGACATCGCTCTCGGTGAGATCGGCTTCGCCGTCCTGCGCGGTGCCCTGTACTCGACCGCCTTCGTGGCCGTCATGGGCACCATGGGCCTGCTCACCTCGCCGTGGGCCGTACTCCTGCTGCCCGCCGCGATCCTCACCTCGTTCGGCTTCGCCGCGGTGGGCATGGGTTGTGCCACGTTCCTGCGGTCCACCAGCCAGTTCGACTACATCCAGCTGGTGCTGATGCCGATGTTCCTGTTCTCTACGACGTTCTACCCGCTGAGCGTCTACCCGGAAGCCCTGCAGTACGTCGTCAGCTGCCTACCGCTGTACCACGGCATCGAACTCATGCGCGGCCTCGCCACCGGCTTCGTCAGCTGGTCCATGCTCGGCCACCTCGCCTACCTGCTCACCATGGCCGCCGCCGGCCTCTGGCTGGCCTCCACCCGCCTACACAAAATGCTCCTCCGCTAACCCGCCCACGTTACGGCCCGCGAACCCCACACTCGTGCAGCCGAACTTCACGTTCAGGCACCTGAATCCCACACTCGGCCCGCGAATCCCGCACTCGTGCAGCCGAGTGTCACGTTCAAGCCCGCGCCCACTCGTCCCATGCGCGGCCCCCAGCACGCACAACTCGCCCACGCCAACGTGGAGTTCAGCTGCGCCAACGTGGAACTCGGCGCACGAATATGGGTTTCGGGTGCACGAACGTGGGGTTCGCGAACATGAGTGTGGGATTCAGGTGCCTGAACGTGCCACTCGCGAGCCTGAACGTGGGGTTCGGGGGTCTGAGTGTGGAGTTCGGATGCACGAACGTGGGGTTCGGGCGTATGGGCGTGGGACTCGGGGGTTAGGGGGTGGCGGCGGTGTGGGCGTTTACCAGGCCGTGGCCGTAGAAGCCGTTGAAGGCGCCGTAGCCGGAGCAGTAGGCGTCTTGGGTGCCGTCGCCGGTGAGGTCGTAGTCGGCGGGGCAGTCCATCGGGGTCGCCTGCGTTTGCAGCGCCCGCCGCAGTTGGGCCGGCCCCCAGCCCGGGTGGTTCGAGGCCAGCAGGGCGGCCACACCCGAAACATGCGGGGCCGCCATCGAGGTGCCGCACAAGGGGGCATACCCGCCCGGCACGGTCGACAGGACGCATTCGCCCGCCTCGCCGCCCGGCGCGGTCAGGTCGATCACCCCGAGGCCGTACGAGCTGTACCCCGCCTTCACCCCGGCCGAACTCACCGCCGAGACCGCCACCACGTCCCGCAGGCCCGCGGGCAGCGCCGAGCAGCCGCCCCGCTTGCGGGGTGAAGGCACCAGGTTCACCGCCTCGTTCGTGGCCGCGGCGACGTTCAGGGTGCCTTGGCGGTCCACGTATTCGACCGTGCGCGCCAGCGCTTCCTCCAGCACCCGGTCCCCGGCCGTGCACGACAGCGACCACGGGTTCACGAAGAAACTGCTGTTCGTCACCGCCATCCCGTGGTCCGCCGCCCAGAGCAGGCCGCACACCGCGGCTTCCGGGTCGACGTACCCGCGGTCGTCGATGACCTTGATGGACGCGATCCGTACGCCCGGCGCCACGCCGGTGATGCCGCGGCCGTCGTCCGCGGCGGCGATGGTGCCCGCGACGTGCGTGCCGTGCGTGGAGGTGGTCGGCTGCCAGGCCTTCTCGTCGGTGTTCGCGGCGCCGGTCAGGCAGCTCACCGACTCCTCGGGGACCAGCGCGTCGGCCAGGTCCGGGTGCGCGGCGTCGATCCCGCTGTCCAGCACGCCGACGACCACGTCCGGGCTGCCCGGCGAGAGTCGGTTCGCGCGGTCGGCGCCGGTCGCGCGCATGTCCCACTGCTCGGCGGTGCGGTCCGCGCGCGGCACCGCGTCCGGGTCGGTGGTTCTCACCTTGGCTTTCGCCTCGGTGGACCGCGACTTCGACCCCCGCACGGCCTGCGCGCTGAACGCCCGTCCCGGCCCCAGCCGCTCGGCGAACCCGGCGTCGGCCGAGGTGGCCACGCCGATCGCGACCTGCGGGTAGTACGCCGTGCTCCGCCCGCACGCCCCCGTGACCTCGGCCGCGGCCTCCTCGGCCGGGGTACCGCGGTCGAACAGCACGACGTAGCGCAGGTTGCGGGCTCCGGGTGCGCACTCCGGTTCCGCGCCCACGGCGGGAACCGGGAGCAGTGCCTGGCCGGTCAGCAGCACCGCGCCCGCGAGGACCGTGCTCGCACGCAGCCGCACGGGTACCTCCATCTCGGCGAGAAAGGATCAGTGGGTCCCCCGACCCCAGGATCCCGCACGGTAATCACCGGCGGCGACCCCGGACAAGCGGTGGGCCGAAGTTCCCCCGGCTGATTGCCCGGAAGTGGTAGTGGCGGTTTTCACACTACCGCGCGTGTCGCGGGTCCGGCCGTGCTTCGGCCAGCCGTAACCCGATGAGCCGGTACCGAGTACACGGTATCCGCCCCGGTGTGTGGGATACTCGGGGCGGCCCCTGGGCCGGGAGTCGTCGCGCGCCGCGCGGGGTCCACCGGCGCGGTGGCCCGGTGACCTGCTGAACGAGCCTGTCGTCGCCGCCTCCACCGGCGGCTAGACGATCTGAAACAGGGGGCGTGACCGCCCCGTGCCCAGCCGGCGCGTCGCCGAGCAGACTGCCGAGGACGGGCAGCCGGGCGGGTTCCGGCGCCGTTCCAGGCAGCAAGGATTCCCGCCGTCGGTGCCCACCACGGCGGAACAGCACAGGAAGGGGCCCCTGCGCGGCCGCGTCCTTCCAGCCGTTCGAGGCTGGCAGACGCGCCCGGGGGCGGAGGAGATATATGTCGAACGCGGACACACCCGCCGAGAACACCGGCGGGAATCCCGCCACACCTGCGACCGCATCGGAGAACGGCCCGCTGGCCGACCTGCCCGCCCGCATCCGGGTGCACGCATTGGCGAAGCTGCTCGGGTCGAGCAGCCGTGAGGTGCTCAAGCAGCTCGTGGAGCTGGGCGTCAGCGCGCGCAGTGCGCAGTCCAGCGTGCCCAAGGAGGTCGCGGTCCAGGTCGCGGAGGCCCTCGGGGTCACCGCCGACGAGGTCGCGCCGGAGCAGGTGGCCGCGGTCACCGAGGCCCCCGAGGCACCCACTGCCCCGGTGACCGCCGTCGAGGCCGCTCCCGCGCCGGAACCCGAGCCCGAGCCGGACCCGGAGCCCGAACCGGCTCGCCCGGCCGTGCACGTGCCGCTGTTCGCGGCGCCGTCGCCGGTGTTCCTGCCGCCGGAGCCCGCCGCGGCCCCGGCCAAGCGCGCGCCGGAGCCCGAGCCGGAGCAGGATGAGGCCGAAGAGGACACCGCCGGGGACCAGGGTCCCCACGGCGATGACGACGACGAGGCCGCCGGTCGGCGCCGCCGTCGTCGGGGCCGTCGCGGCCGCGGTCGTGGCAAGGGCGGCGACGACGCCAGGGACGACAGCGACTTCGACGAGCCCGAAGCCAAGCCGGAGCCCAAGGACACCGGCAACGGCAAGAAGGCCAAGGCCGAGGAAGCCCCCGCCGACAAGGCAGAGAAGGCCGACAAGGCGGACAGGCCCGAGGAAGCCGACGAGGCCGCCGACGACGCCGAGGGCGAAGAGAGCAGCCGTTCGCGGCGCCGTCGCCGTCGCCGCCGCAAGGCCAGCGGCGAGGAGGACGGCGAGAACGCCGCCAGCGCCGACGACCCGCCCAACACCGTGGTCCACGTCCGCCAGAGCAAGGCGGACAAGGGCGGCGGCGACTCCGGTGGCGAGAAGCCGGCCAGGGACGAGGTGCGCAGCGTGCGCGGCTCCACCCGGCTGGAGGCCAAGCGCCAGCGCCGCCGTGACGGCCGCGAGGCCGGCCGCCGCCGCGCGCCGATCCTGTCCGAGGCCGAGTTCCTCGCCCGCCGCGAAGCCGTCGAGCGCACCATGGTCGTCGCCGAAAAGGGCGAAGAGACGCAGATCGGCGTGCTCGAGGACGGCGTGCTGGTCGAGCACTTCGTCACCTCGTCGGGCAGCGGCTCGATCGTCGGCAACGTCTACCTCGGGCGCGTGCAGAACGTGCTGCCCTCGATGGAGGCCGCGTTCATCGACATCGGCCGCGGCCGCAACGCCGTGCTCTACGCCGGTGAGGTCGACTGGGACGCCGCCGGCCTGGAGGGCAAGGCGCGCAAGATCGAGCAGGCGCTGTCCACCGGTGACAGCGTGCTGGTGCAGGTCACCAAGGACCCGGTCGGGCACAAGGGCGCCCGGCTGACCACGCAGATCTCGCTGCCGGGCCGCTTCCTGGTCTACGTGCCCGCGGGCGGTGCCACCGGGATTTCGCGCAAGCTGCCGGAGAACGAGCGCCGCCGCCTCAAGGACATCCTCAAGCGGATCGTGCCCGAGGACGCGGGTGTGATCATCCGCACCGCCTCGGAGGGCATCGTCGAGGAGGAGCTGGACCGCGACGTGCGCCGCCTGAAGGTGCAGTGGGACGTCATCAAGGAGAAGGCGGACGCGAGCAAGGGCAAGAAGTCCGGCGCGCCGACCCTGCTCTACGAAGAGCCGGACCTGCTGGTCAAGGTGGTCCGCGACCTGTTCACCGAGGACTTCGCGAAGCTCGAGGTCCAGGGTTCGACGGCGTGGGAGACCATCCAGGGCTACGTCGGCCACGTCGCGCCCGACCTGGCCGGCCGCCTCAAGCGGTACACCGGCAACGGGGACGTCTTCGCCGAGTACCGGATCGACGAGCAGATCACCAAGGCGCTCGACCGCAAGGTGTGGCTGCCCTCCGGCGGTTACCTGGTGATCGACCGCACCGAGGCGATGACCGTCATCGACGTCAACACCGGCAAGTTCACCGGCTCCGGCGGCAACCTCGAGGAGACGGTGACCAGGAACAACCTGGAGTCGGCCGAGGAGATCGTGCGCCAGCTGCGGCTGCGTGACATCGGCGGCATCATCGTCATCGACTTCATCGACATGGTGCTGGAGTCCAACCGCGAGCTGGTGCTGCGGCGGCTGACCGAGTGCCTGGGCCGCGACCGCACCCGCCACCAGGTCGCCGAGGTGACCTCGCTGGGCCTGGTGCAGATGACCCGCAAGAAGGTCGGCACCGGCCTGCTGGAGGCCTTCTCCACCACCTGCGAGCACTGCAAGGGCCGTGGCGTGGTCGTTTCCACCGACCAGCAGAAGAACGGCTCCGGCGGCAACAACGGCGGCGGCGGGCACCAGCACGGGTCTTCCCGGCGCTCGCGCGGCCGCAACAAGGCCGACGAGCAGCCGGTCGAGGCCCCGAAGGCCGAGGTCCCCGCGCCGCAGCGCGAGTCGGTGGTCACGGCCGTGCAGGCGGTGGCGAACGCTTCGAAGCCGAAGGCCGGCGAGTCCGACGGTGGCGAAGGCGAAGGCGGAGACGTCACCGAAGTCACCGAAGCCGCGCCCGCGTTGAACGGGCACGCTCCGGAACAGCCCGCCGAGGAAGGCGCACTGGCCGAGAAGGCCGACGAGCCGATCAAGGCGGGCACGGCCGGACAGCCGGGGACGCGCAAGCGTGAGCGGATTTCGCGGGCGGAACGCCGGGCTCAGGCCGCGGCGGCGCAGGAGGCTGAACTGTCCGAGCCGGGCGGGGAAGCGCAGGCCGAGAAGGCCGACGAGCCGGTGAAGGCCGGGACGGCCGGGCAGCCCGAGGCGGCGCGGGAGCTTGCGCCGGCCGAGCAGCCCAAGGCCGAGCAGCCCGAAGCGCAGGAGCAGGCAGCTGAGCAGCCCGCCGAGGCCGTGAAGGACGAGGAGGCACAGGAAGTGCCCGCCGAGTCCCCCGCGACCGTGCGGGCCGAAGCCGAGGCGCCCCAGGCTCCTCAGGCCGAGCAGGCCGTCGAAGAGGTGCCTGAGGTGTCCGTGCCCGCTCCGGCGGCGAAGACGACCCGGCGGCGTGCTCGCCGGGTGGCCTCCCGGCCGGCGGGCCCGCCGGTCACGGCCAACGAGAACAGCTAGAAGACAGGGTTAGGCCACCCCGGTTGTCCCGTGATCCGGGGTGGCACGTAACCTGTAAGACGGCCCGCCCGTAGTGGCAGGCCAGCATTGTGCGCCCACCAGCACGCGGTAGCTCGCGGGCGGCGCGTACAAGCCCCCACCCTATTGTCGAGTTAGCAGGAGACACCCGTGTCGGCGTACGCGATCGTCAAGACCGGCGGCAAGCAGTACAAGGTGGCCGTCGGCGACGTCGTCGAGGTCGAGAAGCTCGAGGGCGAGCCGGGCACCGAACTCACCTTCCCCGCCGTGCTGTACGTGGATGGCGGAGATGTCACCACGGACGCCGACGCGCTCGCGAAGGTCTCGGTCACCGGCAAGGTCGTCGAGCAGACCAAGGGTCCCAAGATCCGCATCCACAAGTTCAAGAACAAGACCGGCTACCACAAGCGGCAGGGTCACCGGCAGAAGCTGACCCGCCTCGAAGTCACCGGCATCACCAAGTAAGGGGTTCAGGCAGCCATGGCACACAAGAAGGGCGCGTCCAGCTCCCGCAACGGTCGTGACTCGAACCCGCAGTACCTCGGCGTCAAGCGGTTCGGTGGCCAGGTCGTCAAGGCGGGCGAGATCCTCATCCGCCAGCGCGGCACCAAGTTCCACCCGGGCGTGAACGTCGGTCGCGGCGGTGACGACACCCTGTTCGCGCTGGAGCACGGCTCGGTCGAGTTCGGTTCCAAGCGCGGCCGCAAGACGGTCAACATCGTGCCGGTCGAGGCCTGAGCCTCCGACCGAGCGAACACCACCGGGCGGTGTGGTCTGCGTAGCACGCAGACCGCACCGCCCGTTCGCATGTAGACAGCAGTTTCTGGAGAGGGCAGGCAATGGCGTCCCGGTTCGTCGACCGTGCGGTGATCCATCTGGCCGCCGGCAACGGTGGGAACGGCTGCGCCTCGGTGCACCGTGAGAAGTTCAAGCCGCTCGGCGGTCCCGACGGCGGCAACGGCGGCAACGGCGGTGATGTGCTGCTGATCGTCGACCCCAACGTGCACACCCTGCTCGACTTCCACTTCCGCCCGCACGCGCGGGCGGGCAACGGCAAGATCGGCCAGGGCAGCAACCGGTCCGGGGCCGCGGGCGAGACACTGGAACTGCGCGTGCCGGACGGCACGGTGGTGATGACCGAACGCGGTGAGGTGCTCGCCGACCTGATCGGTCCCGGCACCACCTTCGTCGCGGCCCAGGGCGGCCGGGGCGGGCTCGGCAACGCCTCGCTGGCGTCCAAGGCCCGCAAGGCACCCGGTTTCGCGTTGCTCGGTGAGCCGGGCGAGGCCCGTGATCTGGTGCTGGAGCTGCGTTCGGTCGCCGACGTCGGCCTGCTCGGCTTCCCCTCGGCAGGCAAGTCCTCGCTGATCTCGGTGCTTTCGGCAGCCAAGCCGAAGATCGCCGACTACCCGTTCACCACGCTGGTGCCGAACCTCGGCGTGATCACCGCGGGCGACACCGTGTTCACCATGGCCGACGTGCCGGGGCTGATCCCCGGCGCCAGCCAGGGCAAGGGCCTCGGCCTGGACTTCCTGCGGCACATCGAGCGCTGCGCGGTGCTGGTGCACGTGGTCGACTGCGCCACCTTCGAGCCCGGCCGTGATCCGGTGTCCGATGTGGACGCGCTGGAGGCGGAGCTGGCCCGCTACACCCCGAGCCTGGGCGGCGACCTGGCCGACCGGCCGCGCGTGGTGGTGCTGAACAAGGTGGACGTGCCCGACGCGGCCGAGCTCGCCGAAATGGTGCGCCCGGAGTTCGAGAAGCGCGGCCTGGAGGTCTTCGAGGTCTCCACGGCGTCGCGCAAGGGCCTGCGCGAGCTGACCTACGCGCTCGGCGCGGTGGTCGAGCGCTACCGGGCCGAGCAGCCGCCGCCGGAGGCGGAGAAGGTCGTGCTCAAGCCGCTGGCGGTGGACGACAGCGGGTTCACCGTCGAGCCCGATCCCGAGGAAGAGGGCGCCTTCGTCGTGCGCGGCACCCGGCCGGAGCGCTGGATCCGGCAGACCGACTTCGGCAACGACGAAGCCGTCGGGTACCTCGCCGACCGGTTGAACCGGCTCGGCGTCGAGGACGCGCTGGCCCGCAAGGGCGCGGTGCCCGGCAGCCAGGTCACCATCGGCGACATCTCCTTCGAATGGCAGCCCTCCACCCCGGGCGCGGCGGTGCACCTTTCCGGCCGCGGTACCGACGTGCGGCTCGAAGGCACGGACCGGATCAGCGCGTCCGAGCGCAAGGAAGCCCGGCGCATCCGGCGTGACGGCCCGGACGAGGAGTCCGAAGGTGAGTGAGACGCGGCGGGCGGTTTCGGGCGCCCGGCGGCTGGTGGTCAAGGTCGGTTCCTCGGCGCTGACCACCGCGGGTGACGGCCTCGACGTGCGCAGGCTCGACGCGCTGGTGGACGCGATCGCCGCGCGCATCAGCGCGGGCAGTCAGATCGTGCTGGTCTCGTCCGGCGCGATCGGAGCGGGCCTGGCGCCGTTGTCGCTGGCCAAGCGCCCCCGTGACCTCGCTTCGCAGCAGGCCGCGGCGAGCGTGGGCCAGCTCGCGCTCGCGCACGCGTACGGCGAATCGTTCGGCCGGTACTCGCTGACCGTGGGCCAGGTGCTGCTCACCTCGGACGACGTGGTCCGCCGCGCGCACTACCGCAACGCGCAGCGCACCTTCTCGCGGTTGCTCGCGCTCGGCGCGGTCCCGGTGGTCAACGAGAACGACACGGTGGCCACCGAGGAGATCAAGTTCGGCGACAACGACCGGCTCGCCGCACTGGTGGCGCACCTGGTCGCCGCCGACGCCCTGGTCCTGCTGTCCGATGTGGACGGCCTGTACGACGGGGACCCGCGATCCGGGGCGACCCGCCGGATCGACGAGGTGACCGGCGAGGCCGACGTCGACGGCATCACCGTCGGCATGTCGAGTTCGGGGCTGGGCACCGGCGGCATGGTGTCCAAGCTGGCTGCCGCCCGGACCGCCGCCGCGGCGGGCATCCCGGTGCTGCTCGCCGGTGCGACGCAGGCGGCCGACGCGCTCGGTGAAGCCGAAGTGGGCACCGCGTTCGCGGCCGCGGACAGCCGCCTGTCGGCGCGGCGGTTCTGGCTCGGTTACGCGACGGACGCCCGTGGCCGCTTGCACCTCGACGACGGCGCGGTGGCCGCCGTGGTGAGCCGGCGCCGATCCCTGCTCGCCGCCGGGATCACCGGCGTCGACGGTGACTTCGACGCCGGTGACGTGGTGGACCTGGTCGACCCGGCGCAGCGCGTGGTCGCGCGCGGGGTGGTCGCCTTCGACGCGGTGGAACTGCCGGAGCTGATCGGCCGCTCGAGCCACGACCTGCCCGCCGAACAGCGGCGCGAGGTCGTGCACGCCGACGATCTGGTGCCGTTCGGCCGCTGACTCAGGCCAGGCGGGCGATCGCGGCGGCCAGCAACGCGGCCAGGATCGGCGGTTCGGTGCTCCGCACCAGGTAGTTGGCCAGGCTCGGCTGCACGCCGACGGCCGGGTCCTGTGCCGAGATCCGGCTGTACTCGTCGACGAGCCGGTCGAGCTCGTCTTCGAGCAGCCCGGCCGCGGCTTTCAGCTCACGCTCGGTGGGTGGGTCGCTCGGGTGGTTCACAGCTGCCTCTCGCCAGGGGTGGTAACTGCTCAGACGTACGGTGAGCCTGGACGTTCCCCTATGTCCGCTGATTTGTCCATAATCGAAACGGTGTCATCGAAACAGTGTCGCGATTATCTCCGTAGATAGGCGAGCACGGCGAGCACCCGCCGGTTGGTGTCCGCGGCGGGCGGCAGGTCCAGTTTGGTCAGGATGTTGCCCACGTGCTTGGCGATCGCCGCCTCGGAGACGACCAGCCGCCGCGCGATCTCGGTGTTGGAGTGCCCCTCGGCGACCAGCGCCAGCACCTCGGTCTCCCTGGTGGACAAGCGGTTCAGCGGATCGCGGTGGCGGCTGAGCAACTGGCGCACCACCTGCGGGTCCACCACCGTGCCCCCGGCCACCACCTGCCGCAGCGCGGTGGCGAACTCCTCGACGTCGACCACGCGGTCCTTGAGCAGGTAGCCCACGCCGCGCCCGTCCCCGGAGTCCAGCAGTTCGGCGGCCCCGCTGCGCTCGACGTACTGGCTCAACGCGAGCACCGCCAGCCCCGGGTACGCCCGGCGCAGTTCCACCGCGGCACGCAGGCCTTCGTCGGTGAAGTCCGGCGGCATCCGGATGTCGGTCACCACCAGGTCGGGGCGGTGTTCGGCGACCGCGCGAGCCAGTTCATCGGCGTCCCCGACGGCCGCCACCACCTCGAAACCGAAGCGGGTGAGCAGTCCGGCCAAGCCCTCGCGCAGGAGCACGCCGTCTTCGGCCAGCACTACTCGGACGGACAAGGCAACTCCACACGCACGATGGTCGGACCACCAGCCGGACTGGACAGGACCATTCTGCCGTCGAGCACCGCGACCCGGTCGGCCAAGCCGGTCAAACCCGTGCCACGCAGTGGATCGGCGCCGCCGTGCCCGTCGTCCCGGACCTCCAGCAGCAGTGAACCGCGTTCAAGCCGCACGTCGATCTCGACCGCCGTGGCCGCGCTGTGCTTGGCGGCGTTGGCCAGCGCTTCCGAGGCGACGAAGTAGGCGGTGCCCTCGACCGAGCCGGGCAGCCGCCCTCGCAGTGCACTGTGGACGGTCACCGGCACGGCCGAGCGGTCGGCCAGCTCACCCAGCGCGGCCGGAAGACCGCGCTCGGTGAGCACCTGCGGGCGGATGCCGTGGATGAACTCGCGCAACTCGGCCATCAGCAACTTGGCTTGGTCGTGCGCGTCGGCGAGTTGCTGCGCGGCAGGCGAATCCGGCGGCAGGTCGAGGCGGGCGAGGCCGAGCCGCAGGGTCAGGCTGACCAGCCGCTGCTGGGCGCCGTCGTGCAGGTCGCGCTCGATGCGGCGCCGTTCGGCTTCGAAGGCGTCGACCAGCCGGGCGCGCGACCGCGCCACTTCGACCAGCTGGTCGCCCTGCAGCAAGGTCCTGGCCAGCATGCCGTGCAACCCGGCGACCAGGGTGCCGAGGTAGGCGAGCGCGGCGACCATCCCAAGTCCGGCGAGCGCGCCCCAGACGGACTCGCCGAGCGTGCTGACGGTCAGGAAGCCGACCGACACCGCGCCACCGCCGATCAGCAGCGGGCTCGTCAGCAATGCCCCGGCCAGCACGGCGAACACGACCACCGACCCGCAGGCGGCGAGCACCACGGTGCCCAGGAGCACCACGTATCCCAGTTCGCGCCAGGTGGCGGCCTCGGTGTACCGGGTGCGCACCCAGGAATCGAGGCCCGGCGCGGACGGCCGCCGGTGGCCCGAGGTGACCGGACGCGGATCCACCAGCCGCAGGCGCCGGCGTTCCAGCCCGGCCAGCGGCAGCGCCACCAGCGGCCCGCCCAGGCCGAAGGTCAGCGCGCCGAGGGCGAGCAGCACCGCGGCCGGTCCCGTGCGGTCCGAAAAGGACTCGGCGACCAGCACCAGCCACGGCAGGCAGAGCAGGCAGAGCGCGCCCGCGGCGGCCGAGGCCGTGGCCAGCGAGCTGAGCAGGTAGACCGCCGCGCGCCACGGCCAGCGGCCGAGCAGGAACCCCCGCGTGCCCAGTGCGTCGAGCGCGGTCGTCACGAATCCGACCCTAGTCGCTCCTCCGGTGAGTCAAGGTCGCGCTCTCCGCGCCCAGGCAGCCTCGCCCGTCCCCTCGGCCGAACGCCAGGAGTGGGGCATTACCAGCGTTGAATGCAAGTAATGCCCCACTCATAGCATTGCCGGGGCGCGGGCGGGGCCAGTACGAGGCCGACCAGGTCCACCGGAGGAGCGCCTGGTGGGTATACCTGGCTATACCTCCGATCCGGGCGCTGGCGGTAGTGCCCGTACCCCGGTCCGCCCGGTTTGCTGGGCGGGTGAGTGCGGAAGCCGGGATACGCGTGGTGCCAGCCATCGAGCTCTGGGAGGTGACCAGGGAGTACGGCGAGCGGCAGGCCAGGGTGCGGGCGCTCGACCGGGTCAGCATCGGCTTCCCGCCGGGCACCTGGACCGCGGTGATGGGGCCGTCCGGCTCGGGCAAGTCCACCCTGCTGCACTGCGCGGCCGGGCTGGACCGGGTCAGCGGCGGGCGCGTGGTGCTGCTCGGCAACGACATCACCCTCGCGCCCGACAGCGCGCTCACCGCGTTGCGCCGCAGCGCCATCGGGTTCGTCTTCCAGAGCTTCAACCTGCTGGGCGCGCTGACCGCCGAGCAGAACGTCGCGCTGCCGTTGCGGCTGGCCGGGGCGCGCGTGGCGAAGGACGAGGTGCACGCGGTACTGGCGTCGGTCGGGCTGGGGGACCGGATCCGGCACCGGCCGCGTGAGCTGTCCGGCGGCCAGCAGCAGCGGGTGGCGATCGCCCGCGCGATGGTGACCCGGCCCGCCGTGTTGTTCGCCGACGAACCCACCGGCGCGCTGGATTCGAAGTCGGCGCGCGGGGTGCTGCGGCTGCTCCGCGAGATGGTCGACCACGCGCGGCAGACCGTGGTGATGGTGACCCACGACCCGATGGCGGCGGCCGCCGCGGACGCGGTGGTGTTCCTGTCCGACGGGCGGCTCGTCGACCGCCTGGACCGGCCCACCGCCCGGCAGGTGGCCGACCGGCTCGCGAGCCTGGAGTCGTGATGCTACGGCTTTCGGTGAGCACGTTCGGGGACAAGCGCAGGCTGTTCGGGGGAGCGCTGCTGACCGTGGCGCTCGGGGTGGCGCTGGTGCAGTCGTCGCTGCTGCTGATGGGGTCGACGGCACGGGCGCGGATCCCGGACGGGCTCGATCCGGCCACCGCGGACCGCGTCCGGTCCGGGTTCGACGGCGCGGCCACGCTGATGGGCATGACCGTGCTGCTGTCCGGCTTCCTCGGTTTCTTCATCGTCGGCTCCACGTTCGCGTTCACCGTGGCGCAGCGGCGGCGGGAACTCGCGCTGCTGAGGCTGGTCGGCGGCGGGCGCGGGCAGTTGTACCGGCTGCTGCTCGCCGAAGCGCTGCTGCTGGGGGTGACCGGCACCGCGCTCGGGGTACCGCTCGGCGTGGTGGCGACCTGGCCGCAGTCATGGCTGCTGAACGCGCTCGGCCTGGTGCCGGACGACTTCTCGGCGACGTGGGAGCCCCGCGTGCTGTGGGTGTCCGGTTTCGTCGGCATCGGGGTGTCACTGCTCGGCGTGCTCAGCGCGGCTCGCCGGGCGGCGGCGGTCCAGCCGCTGGAAGCGTTGCGGGACAGCGGTTCCGTGCACCGGGTGATGACCGTCGGCCGCTGGCTGACCGGGGTGTCCATGGTCGCCTTCTGCGCCGGGCTGGTGGTGCTCGCGCAACGCGTGGAACTGGCCGGGGCGCTGGCGATGTCGATGATGGTGGCCATCGTCGGCGCGGCCGGGTTGAGCGTGCTGAGCCCGCTGGTGGTGCCGCTGGCCGGGCGGGTGCTCGGGCTGCTGCTGCGGTCCACCGTGCTCGGTCAGGTGGCCGAGGCGAACCTGCGCGACGGCGTGCGCCGCAGCGCGTCGACCGCCGCTCCGCTGATCGTGCTGACCGGGCTGGTGCTCGGGCTGGCGGGCACGATGGCCTCGCTGACCGAGCTGAGCGAGCAGGAGCAGCAGCGCACCACGGTGGGTGATCTGGTGGTCGAGTCGACCGGCGCCGAGGCCGACCGGATCGCCACGCTCCCCGGCGTGGCCGGGGTTTCGGTGGAGGTTCCGGTGCCCATCCACATCCAGGCCGACCTGCGCGAGCAAGGCTGGTCTCGCACGGAGAACTACTACGACGGGCTGACGGTGGTCGATCCGGCCGCCTACCGCGAGGCGCACCTGATCCGGCCGCGTGCGGGTGACCTGGCCGAACTGCGCGGGGACACCATCGCGGTCGGGCCCGCGCTGGTGGGTGAAGGCATCCGGGTCGGCGATGCGGTGCGCGCCACCTTCCCCGACGGCGAGAAGCAGTTGCGGGTGGTGGCGGTGATGCCGGAGACCGTCGCGGAGGGCGCCAGTTTCCTGCTGCCCAGGGAAGCCGTGCCCGCCGAGGTCGTGGCCGAGGCGCCCGCGGTCTCGCTGGTCCGGCTGGCGCCCGGCGCCGATCCGGCCGCGGTGAACATCGGCGATGTGTCCACTTTGGACGACTGGATCGCCGCGGACGTGGAAAAGCAGCAGCAGGACAACGCCGCGTTCCTGGCCGCGCTGATGGGGCTCTCCGGGCTCTACGCGGCGGTCGCCGTGGTCAACGCCGTGGTGATGGCGGGGGCCGAGCGCGGGGTGGAGTTCGCCGCCGCGCGGGTGACCGGGCTGACCCGGCGGCAGGTGGTGTGGATGGCGCTGATCGAGGCGTGGGCGGTGACCGTGATCGGGCTGGGCCTCGGCTGCCTGACCCTGGCCGGGGTGCTGGTCGGCATGCCGGTGGTCGCGGTGCCCTGGCGGCTGCTCGGCTTCCTCGCCGCCGGTGCGTTCACCGCGGTCGGCGTGACCAGCGTGTGGACCACGCTGCTGGCGACGCGCCCGTCACCGGTTTCGCTGGTGGCCGCGCGCGAGTGATCAGCGCAGTTCGCTGCCCTTCGTCTCGGGCAGTGTCAGGATCACCAGGAAGGCGACAGCGGCGCCGGCGGCCACGTAGATGAAGAACAGGTTCGGCTGCCCGATGGTGGCGAGCCAGCTGATCAGCAGCGGCGCGGTGCCGCCGAAGACCGCGACGGTCAGGTTGTACCAGGCGCCGATGCCCAGCGCGCGCAGCTCGGTCGGGAACAGCTCGGACATGATCGCCGGTGCGATCGAGGTCATCGCGGTGTACAGGCCGAGACCGACGCAGAACACCACCAGCAGGTTCCCGAAGCCCGGCCGGACCAAAGTGGACAGCGGGATGATCAGCACCGCGATGGCCGCCGACCACACCAGCAACTGCGGTTTGCGGCCGTAGCGGTCGGCCAGCGCGCCCATCGGGTACTGCAGCGCGACGAACAACGCGGTGGCGATCGACAGCGCCAGGAACACCTCGGTGTCGTCGGCCTTGCGGGTCTTCACCGCGAACGGGGTCAGCGCGCTGAAGAAGGTGTAGTAGCAGAGCGTGGACAGCATGGTGAAGCCGATCAGCCTGCCGACCGACTTCGGGTGCTCGCGCAGGGTGGTCAGCAGCGGGCGCTCCACCCGGCGCGCGGTCGACTTGTTCTCCTCGAACTGCTCGGTCTCCACCAGGCTGCGCCGCAGCCACAGCCCGATCAGCCCCATCACCCCGCCGAGCAGGAACGGGATGCGCCAGCCCCATGAGTTGAGGTCGTCCTTGGTCAGCGTCTCGGCGAGCACGTAGCCGAGCACCGAGGCGATCAGCACGGCGGTGCCGGTGGAGATGTAGAAGAAGGAGGAGTACCGGCCGCGGCGCGGGGCCGGGGCGATCTCGCCGAGGTAGGCCGAGGCGTTGGACACCTCGCCGCCGAGCGAGAGGCCCTGCGCCACCCTGGCCAGCAGCAGCAGGATCGGCGCCAGCCAGCCGACCTGCTCGTAGGTGGGCAGCACTCCGATCATCACCGAGCCGCCGGCCATCAGCACGATGGTCAGGATCATCGCCGGCTTGCGGCCCTTGAGGTCGGCGAACCGGCCGAGCAGGTAGCCGCCCAGCGGGCGGAAGAAGAACGCCAGCGCGTAGGTGGCGAAGGTGTTCACCTGGGACAGTTCGCCGGGGAAGAAGGCCGCGGCGAAGTAGATGCTGAAGGTCGCGTAGATGGTCCAGTCGAACCACTCGAGCGCGTTGCCCACGCTCGCCGCGAACAGTTTCCGGACCGGGAGGCGGTGCTGCACCTGGGGGTTCGACTCGACCATGTTGACCTCCGCGCTCGGTCCGGTTGAGGCAGGACCTTGCCACACGGATGGGTGAGTTGGAAGATCCCCGTTCCGGCGTGGAGTCAGTTCTTGTGCTTCTGGTAGTACCGCGCGACCCGGGCCCGGTTGCCGCAGACCGCCGGTGAGCACCAGCGGCGGCGGGGGTGCGCGGGCAGGAACAGCAGCAGGCAGTCCTCGGCCTCGCAGTTCGTGACGCGGGTGACCGAGTCGCTGCCGAGCAGGTCGGCGGCCGCTTCGGCGAGTTCGGCGACGAGCCGCGCGACGCGGTCGCCGTCCCGGCGCGGGCTGGCCACGACCGTCGAACCGTCCCAGGTCAACTCCCGGTAGGCGGGTGCCGCTCGCTGCGCTTCGGTCAGCGCGCGCAACGCGGACACCGGCGGTCGCCTGCCGTGCCGCGCTTCTTCGACGGCCGTGGCGATGTGCGCGCGGATGCCGATGACCGCCTCGAGTGCGGCTTCGGAGGCGGGGGCGGCGGTGAGCCGTCCGGCCTGGGCGTCGAGCCACGCCGCGAGCGCGCCGGTGGTCGGCAGCAGCTCGCCGGTCGAGTCCCGGGTGTTGACCAGGTCCAGCGCCAGCGGTTCGCCCAGCAGCGGAAACATGGGCTAATGCTACATCACGGGGTTGACCCATTAGGTCGGCGGCGGCTATACCTAATGCATCTTCGACCGATGGAGGCATGTGAAATGACGATCGTCCAGGTGTGGCACGGGTTCACCGAGGTGGCTGGGGTGCGGGTGTTCCACCGGGAGGCTGGGCCGCCGGACGCGCCCGTGGTCCTGCTGCTGCACGGTTTCCCGTCGGCGTCGCACCAGTACCGGCGGCTGATGGAGGTGCTCGGCACGCGGTACCGGCTGATCGCGCCCGACCTGCCCGGGTTCGGGCACACGGAGGTGCCCGCCGGGTTCGCCTACACCTTCGACCGGCTGTCCGAGGTCGTCGAAGACTTCTGCGTGGCGCTCGGGCTGGACCGGTTCGCGATGTACGTCTTCGACTACGGCGGGCCGGTCGGCTTCCGCATGGCCGCGCGGCACCCCGGGTGGATCACCGATCTGGTGGTGCAGAACAGCAACGCCTACGAGGAAGGTCTCACCGAGCTGGCGCGCGGCTTCGTCGCGAGCCGCCGCGAGGACGTCAGCGCCATCCGCGAGGTGCTCACGCTGGAGGCGACGCGTGGGCAGTACGAAGGCGGTACCGGCGACGTCTCGGTCGTCGCGCCGGACGGCTGGATCCTCGACCAGTACTTCCTGGAGCTGCCGGGACGCGAGGAAATCCAGACCGAGCTGGCGCTCGACTACAAGTCCAATGTGGAGCGTTACCCCGAATGGCACGAGTACCTGCGGCGGTACCGGCCGCGGACACTGATCCTGTGGGGCGTGAACGACCCGTTCTTCGGTGCGGACGGCGCGAAGGCGTACCTGCGTGACCTACCGGACGCGCGGTTGCACCTGTTCGACACCGGCCACTTCGCCCTGGAGGAGAAGCTGCCCGAGATGGCTCCGCTGATCGACGAGTTCCTGGGCGGTCAGGAGGTCGCGGCGAGGGCGAAGGGCAGCACGGCGGGCGCCCCCGCCTGACGCAGCAGCCGGGCGGCGATGGCCATCGTCCAGCCGGTGTCGGTCACGTCGTCGATCAGCAGCACCGGCCCGGACAGTCCGGCCACCGCCTCCGCCAGTTCCGGCGGCAGTGAGAGCCGGTTCCACAGATCGGCCACGCGCTGCGCGCTGTTCGCCCGGCGCGGCCGTTCGCTCGCGGCGGCGAGCGAGCCGAGGTAGTCGAGCCTGCCGATCTTCGCGATCCGCTGGGCGAAGTCGCGCACCAGGATCGGACGGCTGCTCGACGGCATCGAGACCACGGCGACCGGGCGCTCGGCCCAGTCCCAGGCGGCGAGCACCTGCACGCAGGCCTGGAACACCGCCTCGGGCACCTCGCCGTCCGCGACCGAGTCCCCGACCAGCTCGCGCAAACGATTGCCCCAGCCGATGTCGGTCAGCCTGCCGAGCGCGCGGCCGGGCTCGGTCTGGTCGCCCGCGGCGATCTTGCCGGAGACCTTGATGCCCAGCCCGGCCATCCCGGTCGGCCACTGCTTGCGCGAGGTCAGCTCCACCCCGGGCCGCCGGAGGTCCTGCGCGGTCTTGTCCACAACAGACTCCGACACCTTGGCGGAGAGGTGCTTGCCGGTGCAGTTGTCGCAGCGGCCGCACGGCGCGGCATGCGGATCGTCGAGCTGGGCGAGCAGGAACTCCATCCGGCAGCCGGTGGTGTTCTGGTAGTCGAGCATCGCCTGCTGCTCGGCGTCGCGTGCTTCGTGGACCCGCTCGTAGCGCTCGGCTTCGTACTCCCACGGCTGCCCGGTGCTTTCCCAGCCGCCGCGCACCCGGCGCACCGCACCGTCCACGTCGAGCACCTTGAGCACCATTTCCAGGCGGGTGCGCGAAAGCTCCACCTTCGGCTCCAGCGCGGCTGTCGACAGTGGACGGTCGGCCATCGCCAGCGCGTCGAGCAGTTCGTCGACCACGCGCCTGCCGGGGAAGGCCAGCGAGCCGAAGTACCGCCAGATCTGCACATCTTCGTGCCCGGGCAGCAGGATGACCTCGGCGCGGTGCACACCGCGGCCCGCGCGGCCGACCTGCTGGTAGTACGCGATGGGCGAGGAGGGCGCGCCGACGTGCACCACGAACCCGAGGTCCGGCTTGTCGAAACCCATGCCCAGCGCGGAGGTGGCGACCAGTGCCTTGACGCGGTTGCCGAGCAGGTCGTCCTCGGCGGCCTGGCGCTCGGCCGGATCGGTCTTGCCGGTGTAGGCGGTGACCGGGTAGCCGTGCTCGTTGAGCAGCCGCGCCACGTCGTGGGCACCGGCGACGGTGAGCGTGTAGATGATGCCGGATCCGGGCAACTCGCCGAGGCGCTCGGCCAGCCAGGCGAGCCGGGCTTCGGCGGTCGGCAGCCGGACCACCGACAGGTGCAGGCTTTCGCGGTCGAGCGGGCCGCGCAGCACCAGCGCGTCGCCGGAACCGACGCCGAGCTGCTCGGCGACGTCGGTGACCACCCGGTTGTTGGCCGT
Organism: Amycolatopsis magusensis; assembly: GCF_017875555.1. Classification (GTDB taxonomy): domain Bacteria; phylum Actinomycetota; class Actinomycetes; order Mycobacteriales; family Pseudonocardiaceae; genus Amycolatopsis; species Amycolatopsis magusensis. Next base: position 3,452,928 of record NZ_JAGGMS010000001.1, read on the forward strand.
GGCCGTGGTCGCCAGCACCGGCACGCCCTCGGGCAGCTCACCGAGCAGCGTGCGCAGGCGGCGGTAGTCGGGGCGGAAGTCGTGGCCCCAGTCGGAGATGCAGTGCGCCTCGTCGACCACCAGCAGCCCGGCGGTGGCGGTCAGCTTCGGCAGCACGGTGTCGCGGAAGTCCGGGTTGTTCAGCCGTTCGGGGCTGACCAGGAGCACGTCGGTGCGCCCGGCCGCGATGTCGGCCTGCACCTCGTCCCAGTCCTGCTGGTTGGCCGAGTTCATCGTGGCCGCGTGGATACCGGCCCGGTTCGCCGCGGCGATCTGGTTGCGCATCAGCGCCAGCAGCGGCGAGATGATCACCGTCGGGCCGGCGCCCTGCTCGCGCAGCAACGCCGTGGCCAGGAAGTACACCGCCGACTTGCCCCAGCCGGTGCGCTGCACGACGAGCGCGCGCCGCCGCTGCGCGACCAGCGCCTCGATGGCGGTCCACTGGTCTTCGCGCAGGACGGCGTGTTCTCCGGCGAGCGCGCGGAGCAGTTCGTCGGCGCGCGGGCGCAGGGTTTCGGCGTTCACGCCACCACCTCTACCCCATGGCACCGACAGGTTCGCGGGCAGTGTATGTGACGCAGGTCACCACTCGATCGGTGCCCCGGCCGTCATGCCACCCGGCCGCGGGCCTCTGTCCTGGGTGTACCGCCTCCGTTCCCGGGAGACGCCGGTACGCGGCGGTTCCCCCAGGCCGCCGCAGCGCGCGGTGCGCGGGCGCCCCGGTGCGGGCGGACCCGCGCACCGCGTCCGCGGCACAGGCCACGTACCCTGCCTGTTCATGCCAGAACGGCGTCGAATCGGGGTCATGGGTGGAACCTTCGATCCCGTCCACCACGGGCACCTCGTCGCGGCCAGCGAGGTGCAGTCGCGCTTCGGCCTCGACGAAGTCATCTTCGTGCCGACGGGGCAGCCGTGGCAGAAGTCCGACCGGGTGGTCACCAAGGCCGAGGACCGGTACCTGATGACGGTGATCGCCACCGCGTCGAACCCGGTGTTCTCGGTCAGCCGCGTGGACATCGACCGCGGCGGCCAGACCTACACCGTGGACACCCTGCGCGACCTGCGTGCCGAATACCCCGACGACGAACTGCACTTCATCACCGGCGCCGACGCGCTCGAGCAGATCCTCACCTGGCGCAACGCCGAGGAGCTGTTCGACCTGGCCCACTTCATCGGCGTCACCCGCCCCGGCTACCACCTCAACGACCACCACCTGCCCAGCGGCAAGGTGAGCCTGGTCGAGGTGACCGCGATGGCGATCTCGTCCACCGGCTGCCGCGAACGCGTCGAGCACGGGGAACCGGTCTGGTACCTGGTGCCCGACGGCGTGGTCCGCTACATCGACAAACGAGGGCTCTACCGCGACGCGCCGGACTGACTCCGCCGCGGTGGCCCACGCCACGGCCGGCCGGCCCATCCCGGGTGCTCGCCTGGGGCCGTGATTGATCCGGGTACCCTCATCGGGCGCATCCGTTTACCCGAAGGAGCCCTGTTGACCGCCACGTCCGAAGCCAGGGAACTGGCCGTCACCGCCGCACACGCGGCGGCGGACAAGAAGGCCTCGAACGTGGTCGTGCTGGACGTTTCCGACCAGCTCGTCATCACCGACGCCTTCGTGATCGCCTCGGCCCCCAACGAACGCCAGGTCGGCGCCATCGTCGACAACGTCGAGGAGAAGCTGCGCGAAGCCGGGCACAAGCCGGTCCGCCGCGAAGGCGCCAGGGAAGGCCGCTGGGTGCTCCTCGACTTCGTCGACGTCGTGGTGCACGTCCAGCACGACGAGGAACGCTCCTTCTACGGCCTCGAACGGCTGTGGAAGGACTGCCCGCGCATCGAGGTCGACGGCCTGACCGTGGGCGGCGACGAGGGGGAACCGGCCGAGGAGCGCCCGTGACCCAGCGGCTGGTGCTGTGGCGGCACGGTGAAACCGACTACAACGCCGCCGGCCGCATGCAGGGGCATCTCGACTCCGCGCTGACCCAGGTGGGCTGGAACCAGGCGCGGTTCGCCGCGCCCGCGCTCGCCCGGTTCTCGCCGGACCTGGTGATCGCCTCCGACCTCCACCGCGCCACCGACACGGCCACCGTGCTCACCGAGGCCATCGGCGTGCCGCTGCGCATCGACAAGCGCCTGCGCGAAACCCACCTCGGCGAGTGGCAGGGGCTCACCGGCGCCGAGGTGGACGCCGCGTACCCCGGCGAGCGGGACCTGTGGCGCACCGACGCCACCTGGGCCCCGCCCGGCGGTGAGTCGCGCGTGGACGTGGCCGACCGCGCCTACGAGGTGGTCGCGGACCTGGTCGCCGCCGGCACCGGGCCCACCGTGCTGCTGGCCGCGCACGGCGGCCTGATCATCGCGCTGACCGCCCGGCTGCTCGGGCTGCCGGTGGAGGTCTGGCCGACGCTCGGCGGCATCGGCAACTGCCACTGGGTCGAGCTGGGGCGCCGCAACGGCATGTGGCGGCTGCACGTGTACAACGCCGGCATCACGGGGTGAGCCCGCGGCTGCTGGTGTTCGGGGACTCGCTGAGCTTCCACGGCCCCGACCACGAGTACGCGGCCGACGAACCCCGGCTCTGGCCGAACCGCGCCGCCGACGCGCTCGGCGGCACCGCCGACCTGGTCGCCGGGTTCGGCTGGAACGCCCGCGACCTGTGGTGGTCGCTGACCGGCGACCCGCGGGTCTGGGCGGACCTGCACCACGCCGACGTGGTGATCCTCGCGATCGGCAGCATGGACACCCTGCCGTCGCCGCTGCCCACCTACCTCCGCACCGGGCTGCGGTACCTGCGCCCGGACCGCCTGCGCCGCGTCGCCCGGCAGGCCTACCTCGCCGCCCAGCCGCGCCTCGCGGTCGCCTTCCGCGGCAGGCCCGCGGTGCTGCCCGCCGCGTTGACCGTGCGGTACCTGGACATGTCGGTCGAAGCGCTGCGCGCGCTGCGGCCCTCGCTGCCGATCGTGGGGATGTTGCCGTCGGTGCACCGCGCCGAGTCGTACGGCCGGGTGCACGCCGCTCGCCCGGCTGCCGCCGCCGCGATGGCCGACTGGGCGCGGCGGCGAGAGGTGCCGATGCTCGACCTCGCCGAGGTGGTCGGGGAGCACGTGCTCGGCGGGCACGGCAACCCGGACGGCATGCACTGGGGCTGGGCGGGACACGCCGCCGTGGGCGCCGAAATGGCAAAACTCGTCAGCGGGTTGCTGTTCACCGGGGAACCACCCGGGGGCCCGTAGGCTGGTGCGGTGCCGGTAGCCGTAGTGACGGATTCGACCGCCCATCTGCCGGAGGGTTTTGCCGACCGGCATGCCATCCGGGTGGTGCCCCTGCACGTGCTGATCGACGGGGTGTCCGCACTGGACGGTACGGACGTGGGGCCCGCCGCCCTCGCCGAGGCGTTGGGGCAGCGCCGCATCGTCACCACTTCGAGGCCCACACCGGGCGAGTTCGCCGCCCAGTTCCGCGAGGCGCTGGCCGACGGCGCCGAAGCGGTGGTCTCGGTGCACCTGTCACGTGAGCTGTCGGGCACCTGGGAGGCCGCGGTGCTGGCCGCGCAGGAGGTCGGCCCGGACAAGGTGCGCATCGTCGACTCGCGGACCACCGCGATGGGGCTCGGCTTCGCCGCGCTGCACGCCTCGGCGGCCGCCGCCTCGGGCGCGTCGCCTGCCGAGGTGGAGAAGGCCGCCGTCGAAGCCGCTCGCCGCTCGGAGACGCTGTTCGTGGTGGAAACCCTCGAACACCTCCGCCGCGGCGGCCGCATCGGCTCGGCGGCGGCGCTGCTGGGCACCGCGCTGGCCGTGAAGCCGGTGCTGCACATGTGCGACGGGCGCATCCTGCCGCTGGAGAAGGTGCGCACGATGAACCGTGCGATGGCACGCATGGTCGACCTGGCGGTGCGCGCCGCCGGTGACGAACCGGTGGAGCTCGCCGTGCACCACCTGGCTTCGCCGGAGCGGGCGGTGGAACTGGCGAACCGCCTGGAGGAGCAGCTGCCGCGGTCCTCGGGCTGCCTGGTGTCGGAACTCGGCGCGGTGATCGGCGCGCACACCGGCCCCGGTGTGCTCGGCGTGGTGGTCCAGCGCCCCTGAGCGTGCCTCATGTTTCACCGACGGTGATCTTTTTTCGGCAGTGACCGGCTTGTTATGTCCGGTTCGTAACGGTCGGTGAGATACTTCCGACGAGGAAGTATGCGCGGTGGGTCCGCTCGGGGACCCGGCTCAGGGGATCGCGCGGGGGCGACGCAGAAAGGACGTTCCCGGTGACCGATCTGGTGGCGTTCCTGATAACCAGGGTGAACGAACGCCAGAGCCTGATCATGCGGACGGTGCAGAAGGGCAAGACCGGCGACCAGCTCGACCACGCCGACCTCGCCACCCAGACCGAAATGCGGATCCGCGGCCTCGGCACGCTCGAACTCGATTCGATCAACCGCATGATCCGCGAGGTGGAGGCGACCCGTCTGATCATCGAAACGCATGAAACCGGGGTGACCGACCGGGTGGCCGGATTCCCCCTCTACGGCAGTGATTACTGGTGCGAGGTGTGCCACGTTCCCGGTGGTGAGCCGGGTAAGAACTGGTGCCGGACACTGCGGTTGCTGGCCCTGCCCTACCAGGACCACCCGGGGTACCGCCGGGAATGGCGCCCTTGACAACTGGCCGCCGAACGGGCGAACTAGGTATGAGAAGGCTCTTGCACCGCCCGGTGGCCCAACCGTGGACGTGGCCTCTCCGGTAGCCGCCGGGGGTCACGTCCACGGCGGTTCCGGCTCAGCCGATCGCCGGGACCAGCTCGGCGAGCCGGGGCAGGACGCCGTCGCGCCACCCCGGCCCCATGCGCTCGCAGGCTTCGCGCTGCCGCTTGTCGTCGAGGTCGAAGCCGGAGTGCTCGAGCAGGAGCCGGGTGCCGTGTCCTTCCGGGACCAGCTGCCAGGTCAGGGTCCAGGCGCCGTCGAAGGTGTAGACGAACCGTTCGTGCGGCCGGGACTCCACCACGGTGCAGGGCACGTCGCCGTACCCGGGCATCCGGAGGTGGAACTCGTGCCCCACGTGCTCCGCGATGTCCCCCGGCGCCCACCACTTCGCGTGCAGGCCGGGATCGGTCAGCGCCCGCCACACCTTCGCGGGCGGCGCGTTCATGAACTGATCGACGACGATGGTGCCGGTACGGGCGTAGGTCATCGGTCCTCTTCCTCGTTCTCCAGTAGGTCGGCCATGGTGCGCAGGCGCTCGCGCCAGAACCGCTCGAACGGGTGCAGCCAGTCGCCGACCCGCGCCAGCGGCGCCGGCTCCAGGTGGTAGAAGCGCTGGCGCCCCACCGGCTCGTCGCGGACGAGCGATGCCTGGCGAAGGATCTTCAGGTGCTCGGCCACGGACGGACGGCTCATCTCGAACTGCGCCGCCAGATCGCCGGCCGTCCGGGGCCCGTCGGCGAGCAACTCCAGCAGCCGCCGCCGGGCCGGACTGGCCAGCGCCAGGAACACTTCGTCGGACATGCCGGGGGAGCTTATGTAGGCCATCGCCTACATGTCAACTGTTGCCTACGCTTTCGGCTCCTGTCGGGGTCAGCGACCGCGGCGAAGGATGGCGGGGTTGTCGTCGAGGGGAAAGATGGCGGTGTCGCCGTCGGTGTCGGTACGGGTGAGCAGGGCGCCGCCCTTGCCGAGGTTGTCCACTGTGGATTGGTGTGGGTGGCCGTAGGAGTTTCCGCCGCCCACGCTGACCACGGCGATTCGCGGGTTGACGGCGGCCAGGAAGTCCGGCAGCGAGTACCGCGAGCCGTGGTGCGGGACCTTCAGGATGTCGGCTCGGAGATCCTCCTTCGCTGCCAGCAGGTCCGCCTGTGCGGCCAGTTCCACGTCCCCGGTCAGCAGTACTCGTCCCGCGCTGGTGTGGCCTCGGAGCACCAGCGAGCTGTTGTTGATCAACGTCCCGTCCTTCTCCGCGGCGGCGCGGGTGGTGACGTAGCGCGGCCCGAGCACGTCGAGGCTCAGCCCCGGCCAGTCGAGCCGTTGCCCGAGCGGCAGTTCCACCAACGGCACCCCGTGCGTCCCGGTCACCTCCGCGACCTTGTCCCAGGCCCATCGCGGCGCCCGCCCGGCGCCCACCGCCACCGCGCCGACGGTCCTGCCCTCGAACACCGACTCCAGGCCGCCCACGTGGTCCGCGTGCAGGTGGCTCAGCACCAGCAACGGCACCCGATCCACCCCGAGCCGGTCGAGACAGCGGTCCACCGGCCCCGGCTCCGGTCCGGTGTCCACGACGACGGCTCGTCCGGGCTCGGCGGTGGCCAGCACGATGGCGTCACCCTGGCCGACGTCGCAGGCCACCACCGCCCAGCCCGGCGGAGGCCACGGCGGCGCGATCACCCGTGCCGGCACCGCCACCAGCAGGACGACCACCAGTCCGGCCGCGATCACCAGCCGCACCCTGGCGAATCGTCCGGCCACCACGAGCACGCCGACCACCAGCGCGGCCAGCAGCCCGCCCCACCAGCCCGACGGCCAGCCCAGCACGGCTCCCGGTACCGCTGACGCTTCCCGGGCGACCAAGATCAGCCAGCTCGCCTCCGGCCCGGCCAGCCGCACCAGGAACTCAGCCCCGGCGTGCCACACCGGCCCGAGCACCGTCGCCAGCACTCCGAGGATGGTCGCCGGAGCGACCACCGGCGCGGCCAGCAGGTTCGCGACCACCGCCACCAGGCTCAGCTCGCCCGCCATACCCGCGACGATCGGCGCGGTCACCGCGAAGGCCGCCACCGGCACCGCCAGCCACTCCGCCAACCCGGACGGCATGCCCCGCCGGGCGAGCGCCGCGGCCCAGCGCGGTGCCAGCAGCACCAGTCCCGCCGTGGCCACCACGGACAACGCGAAACCGAAGCTGGCTGCCATCGCCGGGTCGTACAGCACCAGACCGGCGACAGCCGCCGCCAGCGCCGGAAGCGCGGTGCCACGCCGCCCCAAGGCCAACGCCAGCAGCCCCACGGCACCCATCACCCCGGCTCGCAGCACACTCGGCTCCGGTCCGGTGATGATCAGGTACCCGGCGAGCGCCAGGCCCGCGCCCGTCGCCGACACCACCGGCCCGAGCCGCAACAGGCGGAGCAGCAACAACACCGCGCCACAGACGATGGTGACGTTGGTGCCACTGACGGCGGTCAGGTGAGACAGACCCGCGTCGCGGAACTCGTCTTCGACCCGTCTGGACATGCCGGTCGTGTCGCCGACGGCCAGCCCCGGCAGCAACCCGGCGGGCTCCTCGTCGAGCACACCAGACGCCTTACGCAGCCCGGCTCGCATCGACGCCGCCGCCTGTTGCCACCACGGTGCCTCGGTGGTCGCCTGCGGTGACCCTCGTACCTGGAGGGCCGCCACCGTCAGCTCGGCCGGTCGTCCCGGGTCCAGGGAACCCGAGGCAGTCACCTGCTGCCCTGGCAACAGGCTGGACCAGCCGTCCAACGCCGCGATCAACACCACCCGGCCGTTCGACCGCACCATCCGGCCCTCGACCTTCGCCTCGGCGACGTCCGCCGGGATCACCACCGCACTCGTACCACCTGCCCTTCCTGCGTATCCGGCCGAACGGATCGGCCTTGGTCGTTCGGTGACCGTCACCCGGAGCACCGCATGCACCCCCCGATCCGCCGACGGGCGAATCGGATCCTCCTGCGCGTTGTGCAGCCGCGGCGTCACCACCACGGCGAGCACCGCGCCAAAACCCAGTAATGCCAGCAAAAGCGCGCGTATTCGCTCACTGTTCACCGCTCGGCGACGGATCACCACGAAGGCGACGGCAGCCGCGGCCGCGACTCCGGTGCCGACCGCGACCGTCACCCACCAGCCGATCAGCAGGCCGCCGAGCGTGCCGAGCCAGACGGTGAGCGCGGCCGGCACCAGCCGGAGGTCGTGCGCGGTCGGCGCCGGGTTCACCGCCAGGTCGGCGGCGACGGTCATTGCACGGTCACCTGGTCACGCAATCGCGTGAACCGGGTTTCGCCGATCCCTTCTATTTCACGGAGTTGCTCGACCGCGGTGAAGCGGCCGTGCTGGTCGCGCCAGTCGAGAATGCGTTTCGCGGTCACTTCACCGACGCCCGGTAGATCGTCGAGCTGGGTCAGGCTTGCGGTGTTGAGGTCCACCTTGACCGCCGGCCCGGCGCCGGGGGAAGTCGGCGCCGGACCTGGGGCCTGTGGTGGAGCGCCCACATCGAGTTGCTCGCCGTCGGTGAGGCGGCGGGCCAGGTTCACGGTGGCGAGATCGGTCTCGGGCAGAATTCCGCCGGCGGCCCGGACCGCGTCCGCGACACGGGCACCGGCGGGCAACGTGATCAGGCCAGGCTTGACGACCTTGCCGATCACGCTCACCACCAGCTCGCTGGTGGCGCTCGGCGGTGCGCTGGACACGGGCGCGGCGCGAGCGACCGGAAGCGGCGGGGCGCGCTCCGGCTCGGGCCCGCCGCCGAGCAGCAGGACCGTGGTGATCACGACCGTGAGCACACCGGCGATGGCGAACGCGATCGTGGCACGTCGCTTTACCGGGTTGCCGCCGCGCACTCCGGGCAGCCAGCGGGTGACCAGCCTGCGCGTGCGGTCGCGCTCGACCCGGGCCGCCAATTCGGCGACGTCGGGTTTGTGCTCCTCGGAGGATGGGGCTCCGGGAGAGATGAGGGTTTGAAGTCGCTCGAACACACAAGCGACGTTAGGGGGAATGGGTGGGGGAGGACAGGGGATGGGGGAGGGGCTGTGGACAAGTGGGTGGGTGTGGATAAGTCAGGTGTCGTGGGACACGAATGTGGCTTTGGGGGCGGCAATGGGGTTCCCCGATTCGAAGCCGGGAAGCCGGGAAGCCGGGAAGCCGGGAAGCCGGGAAGCCGGGAAGCCGGGAAGCCGGGAAGGCAAGGTGGGAGCGGAGAAATGTCGCCCGGGAATGAAATGGGCGGCTGTGGCCGATGAGAAGAGGCGGGTGGTGGGCGCGCGTCGATAGCCCTGTTTCTGAGCCAGGAGTGGCTTGGGGATGTTCGGCGGCGAAGCAGGCCCCCGAGGCCGAAGTGGAGCGGACACGAATGTGGCTTTCGGGGCCGAATCCGCTCCGAAAGCCACATTCGTGTCCGGTACGGCTTACTTCGCCAGGGCGGCGCGGACGGCGTCGGCGTTGGCGGGGACGGTGGCGCGCGGGCCGACCTTGTCCTCGATCGCGTCGAGCGTCTTGAGGCCGTCGCCGGTGATCAGGAGGACGGTTTCCTCGTCCGGGTTCAGCTTTCCGGCTTCGACGAGCTTCTTCGCGGTAGCCACGGTCACGCCGCCGGCGGTCTCGGTGAAGATGCCCTCGGTGCGCGCCAGCAGCCGGATGCCCTCGACGACCTCTTCGTCGCTGACGTCCTCGATCGAGCCGCCGGTGCGGTTGACCACGTCCAGCACGTACGGGCCGTCCGCCGGGTTGCCGATGGCCAGCGAGCGGGCGATGGTGTCCGGCTTGACCGGCTGCACCACGTCGTGCCCGGCGCGGAACGCGGCCGACACCGGCGAGCAGCCGGTGGCCTGCGCGCCGAAGATCTTGTACGGCGACTGCTCGACGAGCCCGAGCTCACCCAGCTCGCGGAAACCCTTGTCCACCTTGGTCAACTGCGAACCGGAGGCGATCGGCACGACGATCTGCTGCGGCCGCCGCCAGCCCAGCTGCTCGGCCACCTCGAACGCCAGCGTCTTCGAACCCTCGGAGTAGTACGGCCGCACGTTGACGTTGACGAACGCCCAGTTCTCGTTCTCCGCGGCCAGTTGCGTGGCCAGGCGGTTGACGTCGTCGTAGTTGCCGTCGACGGCGATCAGCGCGCCGTCGTACACCGCGGTGGTCAGGATCTTGGCGCGCTCGAGCGTCTTCGGGACCAGCACCACCGACTCCCAGCCGGCGCGAGCCGCCGCGGCGGCCACCGCGTTCGCCAGGTTGCCGGTGGACGGGCAGGCGAGCACCTCGAAGCCGAACTCGCGGGCGGCGGCCAGCGCCACCGCGACCACGCGGTCCTTGAACGAGTGGGTGGGGTTGCCGGTGTCGTCCTTGACCCAGACTCGCTTGAGCCCCAAGGCTTTCGCGAGCCGGTCGGCACGCACCAGCCGGGTACAGCCGGGCTCGGTGTTCGGGATCTCCTCGACGTTCGACGGCACCGGCAGCAAGCTCTTGTAGCGCCAGATGTTGCGCGGGCCCTTTTCGATGTCCTCACGGCGCACGCGGCCGAAGTCGTAGGCGACCTCGAGCGGGGAGAAGTCCTCGGCGGAGACGAACTCGGGCGCCAGCGGCTGGCGGTGGCCCTCTTCCTTCGACACCAGTTCGACGGCCGGGCCGAGGTCCAGGGTGCGCTTGGTCGTGCGGAGGGTGGCAGTCATCGCGAGGTCCTTCCTCATCTGCCCCACGGGGTGTGTGGGCCGGAATTGGCACCGTGATCGTCAGCTACCTCGCGGAATCGAGATGACAGGCTGACGCCGGTTGCCGGGGCTTCATCGGGCCGTATCCCTCTGCCCCTCTGGATGAGCGGTATTCAGTTGTCGGCCCGCGCTCGGCGCGGTGCCTCGCCAACACCGTACGGCATCCCGCCACGACCCCGCGACCACCTCACCGTGCCGGGCTAGTGGCCGCCGGGCGTGGCAGGATCGTGCCCGTGACCGACGCAGCCGCTCTCCACCTCGTGCTCGGTGAGGAAGAACTGCTCATCGAACGGGCGATTCGAGCCGCCCTCGAGTCCGCCCGCAGCGCCGACCCGACGGCGGATCTGACCCGGCTGAAGGTGTCCGAACTCACAGCTCCGGTGCTCGCCGAGTTGGTCAGCCCGTCGCTGTTCAGCGAGGGCCGGGTGATCGCGATCGACGGGGCGCAGGACGCGTCACAGGAGATCGGTGACGCGATCCTGTCCTACGTCAAGGATCCCGCCGACGGCGTCGTGCTGGTGATCGTGCACACCGGCGGTGGCCGGACGAAGGCGGGCAAGGCGCTGCCCGCGGCGCTGCGCAAGGCTGGGGCGCAGGTGGTCGAATGCCCGAAGATCACCAAGCCCGCCGAGCGGGAAGCGTTCGTGCGCAACGAGGTCCGGCAGGCGGGCGGCAAGATCGACGCGGCTGGCGTGATGGCGCTGCTCGACTCGGTCGGGTCGGACCTGCGGGAGTTGTCCTCGGCCGCGACGCAGCTGGTGGCCGACTCGGGTGGCAAGGTCGACGAGCAGGCCGTGCGGCGTTATCACCGCGGCCGGGCCGATGTGACCGGGTTCGCGGTGGCGGAGAAGGCGGTCTCGGGGGACCGGGCCGCGGCGCTGGAGTCGGTGCGGTGGGCGATGCAGATCGGGGTGCCGCACGTGCTGGTCGCGGACGCGCTGGCGGACGCGGTGCGGACGATCGCGCGGGTGGCGGGCGCGGGGCGGGGGAACCCGAACTCGATGGCGGGGGAACTGGGGATGCCGCCGTGGAAGATCCGGAAGGCGCAGGGACAGGTGCGGGGCTGGGGCGCGGACGGCCTGGCCGACGCGATGCGGATCGTCGCGAAGCTGAACGCCGAGGTGAAGGGCGCCGCGGCGGATCCGGACTACGCGCTGGAGCGGGCCGTGCTGGAGATCGCGGCGGCGAAGGATCGTCGCTGAGGGCGGATGCTTTTAGGGACGGTCGCGCTGGTTCTTGAGGGCGGGACTTGGGCGTGGGCCCGCTTTTGAATGGGGAACTCTCGGTGGCTCGAATGTGTGGATCGGCTGCGGGAGGGTGGAACTCGGCTGCCTGAGTGTGGAACTCGCGGTCGCGAGCGCGGAACTCGGCCGCGCGAACACTGATGTTCGGCTGCTCGAATGTGGGGTTCGGGTGCCTGAGTGTGGAACTCGGTTGCGGGAGTGTGGGGTTCGGCTGCGTGAATGTAGAACTCGCCTGCGCGAGTGCAGGGCTGGCGCCGCGCGGGCGTCGGCCTCGGGCGCCTGACTCAGCGACGCGAGTGTGGGGTTCGTGGGCGCGGGTGCGGGACTCAGGCGCGTGAACGTGAAGTTCGGCTGCGCGAGTGTGAGACTCAGGCGCGCGAATGTGGGGTTCGGGTGCGTGAGGGTGGGGTTAGGGGTGAAGCGGGCTAGGGCGCGGATTTTGTTGGTGGCGTCCAGGGCGGCGACCTTGTAGGCCTCCGACAGGGTGGGGTAGTTGAAGACGGTGTCCACCAGGTAGTCGACGGTGCCGCCGCAGCCCATGACGGCTTGGCCGATGTGCACCAGGTCGGTGGCCCCGGTGCCGAAGACGTGCACGCCGAGGAGTTTGTGGTCCTCTGTGGACACCAGCAGCTTGAGCATCCCGTACGAGTCGCCGGCGATCTGGCCTCTGGCCAGTTCGCGGTACCTGGCGGTCCCGGTTTCGTAGGGGATGGACGAGGAGGTCAGTTCGGCCTCGGTCGCACCGCAGTACGAGATCTCCGGGATGGTGTAGATGCCGATCGGCTGCAGGGCGGCCAGTTCGTTCGCCGGTTCGCCGAAGGCGTGGTAGGCGGCCAGCCTGCCCTGGTCCATCGAGGTCGCGGCCAGCGCCGGGAAGCCGATCACGTCACCGACGGCGTAGATGTGCGGGACCTCGGTGCGGTAGTGGCCGTCGACGGCGAGCCGTCCGCGTTTGTCGGCGGTCAGGCCCGCGTGTTCCAGGCCGAGCTCGTCGGTCATGCCCTGCCGTCCCGCCGAGTACATCACCGCTTCGGCCGGGATGCGCTTGCCGCTGGCCAGCGACGTGACCGTGGCGTGCTCGCCGACCGCCACGTCCACCACCTTCTCGCCGAAGCGGAAGGTCACCGCGAGGTCCCGCAGGTGGAACTTCAGCGACTCGACGATCTCCGGGTCGCAGAACTCCAGCATCCGCTCCCGCTGCTCGACCACGGTCACCCGGCAGCCGAGCGCGGCGAACATCGACGCGTACTCGATGCCGATCACCCCGGCGCCCACCACGACCAGCGAGGTCGGGATGCGGTCCATGCTCAGGATCTCGTCGGAGTCGAGCACGCGCGCCTCGTCGAAGTCGACCTCCGGCGGGCGCGCCGGCCGGGTGCCGGTGGCGACCACGACGTATTCGCCGGTCAGCGCGGTCCGCTCCCCTCGCGGGCCGCCGTCGATCGCGACGGTGTGCGGGTCGGTGAACCGGCCGAGGCCGCTGATCAGGTGCACCCCGTTGCGCAGCAGTTGCGCCCGGACCACCTCGACCTCGCGACCGATCACGTGCTGCGTGCGCGACATCAGGTCGGTGATGGTGATGTCCTGCTTCACCCGGTAGCTGGCGCCGTACAGCTCGCGCTGGCTCATCCCGGTCAGGTAGTGCACGGCCTCACGCAGCGTTTTCGACGGGATCGTGCCGGTGTTGACGCACACCCCGCCGACCATGTCGTGGCGGTCGATCACCGCGACGCGCTTGCCGAGCTTGGCCGCGGCGATCGCGGCCTTCTGCCCGCCGGGGCCCGAGCCGATCACGATCAGGTCGTAGTCATAGGCGCTCACGCCGCACAGCCTGCCCTATCGGCGCCCGGAACACACGAAAAAGCCCCCGGTTCGATCACCGGGGGCTTCTCCGAACAGCGAGCGTCAGAGCGCGTTGACGCGCCGGGCCATCGCCGACTTCTTGTTGGCGGCCTGGTTGGCGTGCACCACGCCCTTGGTGGCGGCCTTGTCCAGCTTGCGAGCGGCGTCGCGCTGGGCCTCGGCGGCCTTGGCCTTGTCACCGGAGTCCGCCGCCTCGCGGAACTTGCGGATCGCGGTCTTCACCGAGGACCGGATCGCCTGGTTGCGCTGACGCGCCTTCTCGTTGGTCTTGATGCGCTTCATCTGCGACTTGATGTTGGCCATACCGGCGCTCCCTGGGTTCCTCTGGTGGGTCGCTGCCGCGTCGAAACAAAGTGGCCCCGCACCAGCGGGTTTCCTCCATGGCGGAATGCCACGCGGCAACGAGCGAAAAGCCTAACACCCCTGATCAGCGGGCCCGTGGCCGGGCGCTAGGTTGACCGCCGGTGAACGTGACGGCCCTGCTCCTCGTGCTCGGTGCCGCCGTCGTGCACGCCGGGTGGAACCTCGCCGCGAAGCGCGTCGCCGATGGTGGTGCGCGGTTCGTCTTCCTCTACTACACGGTGACCGCGGTCCTCTTCGCACCGATCGCGGCGGTCTCGCTGCTGCTCACCGACGCACGTCCACAGTGGACCTGGCTGTCGGCCGCCGCCGGCACCGCCGTGCTGCACGTGGCGTACGGGATCGTGCTGCAACGCGGCTACGCGGCCGGTGACCTGTCCGTGGTGTACCCGCTGGCCAGGGGCAGCGGGCCGTTGCTGTCGGTGCTGGCCGCGGTGCTGGTGCTCGGCGAACGCCCCGGCTGGCTCGGCCTGCTCGGCGCGTTCCTCGTGGTGGCCGGTGTGCTGGTGATCGGCAGCGGAGGCGGGGGCGGTGACCCGGAGCAGCGCCGCGCGGGCATCTTCTACGGCCTGCTCACCGGTGCCGCGATCGCCGCGTACACCCTGTGGGACGCGCATTCGGTGACCGACCTGGCCGTGCCGCCGCTGGTCTACTTCAGCCTCGGCGCCGTGTTCCAGAGCGCGCTGCTCGCGCCGTACGCCCTGCGTGGTGCCGGCACCGGCCGGTTGTGGCGGGAGCACCGGCGCGAGGTGCTGCTCGTCGGGGTGTGCTCGCCGGTGGCCTACCTGCTCGTGCTGTTCGCCATGCGGCTGGCGCCCGTGAGCCTGGTCGCACCGGCGCGTGAGCTGAGCATCGTGCTCGGCGGGCTGGCCGGCTGGCTGGTGCTGGGCGAAGCCGATCCGGCGCGGCGCGTGTTCGGTTCTTGTGTCGTGCTCGCCGGCATCGCCGCCATTGCGGTGGCGTGAGCCCGCAGGTAGGCAGAAGGGCATGGAAGTTCTGAGCAGCCGCGTCCTGCTGATGCCGAAGGACCTCGAGGTCTCCACCGCCTTCTACCGCGACACCCTCGGCCTGGCGATCTACCGGGAGATCCCGGTCGGCACCATCTTCTTCCTCGGCGGTGGCTTCCTGGAACTCGTCGGCCGCGGCGAGACCGGGCCGACGCCGGACATCGCCTTCTGGCTGCAGGTCCGCGACCTGCGCGCGACGCTGGCCGAACTGGCGGCCAAGGGGGTGGAGCCGGTGCGCGAGGCCAAGCGCGAGCCGTGGGGCCTGGACGAAGCCTGGATCGCCGATCCCGACGGCACCCGGATCGTGCTGGTCGAGGTCCCGGCGGGGCACCCGCTGCGCACCGACGTCCGGGACCACTCGAAGGACTGAGTTACCTTCGGCGCGTGACGAACCCCACGCGCCGGCTGGTCAAGGCGCTCGCCTGGTGTCTCGCGCTGGTACTCGGCCTGCTGGTCTGGAGCACGGTCGCCCGGGTGACCTACGGCGGTCCGCCCGAGGCCGACCGGCTTGGCTCGGCCACGTCGACGACCTGCACCGAACACGGCCCGGTCGGGCTTCGCGGCTTCGGCACCAGCTACACCTGCCAGGCGGAGGTGCGCTGGTCGGACGGGGAAACCGAGGTCGCGGAGTTCCCGGCGGGCCAGCTGCGGCCCGGCAAGCGGGACGTGCCGGTCTACCTCGACACCGCGGAGTCCGGGCGCGCCGAAACCACGCTCGGCCGCAACGACACGGCGAAGTACTCGGCGGTGCGGTTGCCCGCGGTGCTCGGGCTCGGCTTCCTGGTCGTGGTGCTCGCGCTGGGTGCCGGGATCGCGGTCTACCGCGTGTTCCGGCCGGACGAAGCGGAGCAGGCCAAGCGCGGGGAGTGGCCGGTCAGCCGGGCCGAGGTGAAGGCGGTCCGGATACCCCGGCTCCAGCTGCTCGCGGGCTGGTTCGTGTTCGCCGTGGCCTACACCGTGCTGGCCACCATCCCGCGGTACGACGCCCCCAGGGGCGAGGGCACCTTCACCTCACCATGGCCGCAGATCGAGCGGGCGCTGCTGGTCGACCCGCCCGCCACCGGCGTGGTGATCATCGGCCTGATCCTCGCGGTGCTGGTCTGGGTGATCCACTCGACTGTCCGGGCCGACGCCGCGCGCGTGCGCCGGTACGGCCCGGCATTCCTGGCCCGTGACCAGCGGAAGAAGCCCGAACGGCCGAAGCGGGGTGCCGCCGATCTGGGGTTCGGCCTGGTCTTGCTGGCGGTCGCGCTGTGGGGCACCATCCGGGTCTTCACGAGCGGTATCGCCGATGCGCCGCTGACGGTCTGGCTGGCTTCGGCACGCGACGCCGTGCTGTTCGCCTGCCTGGGCGCGCTCTGGCTGGGCACGGGCGAGACCGCGCACCAGCGGATCGCGCGCCTGCTCGCCGAGCACCAGGAGCGGTCGGGATCGGGCGGAACCGCGGGAGGTGCCGCCACGTCGTAGCCGCTGAATGGAAGGACCAGCCGTGGCAACTGAGGGAATGGCGGGCGGCGAGCAGTGGCTCGCGGACTACACCCGTCGCGTCGGGGAGATCCAGCGCAAGGCGCAGGAAACCCAGGACCAGATCAAGAACATGCGTGCGAGGGCGAGCAGCCCCGACGGCGCGGTGACCGTCGTACTGGCTCCCGGAGGCAGACTCGAAAGCCTCGCCCTCAGTCCCGCCTCGGTGCAGCTGGGCCATCAGCGCCTCGCCGCCGCCATCACGCAGACCATCCAGGCCGCGCACGCCGACGCCGCCGCGCAGACGCAGGCCGCGCTGCAGCCGCTGGTCGGCGAGTCCGACGCGATGGAATTCCTCAAGGACCAGGTCGACTCGGCGATCGCCGAGGACCCGGCCGCGCCGAGCGCCGAGGACCAGCCGCAGCCACCGCCACAGCCACCGCACCGCGCGTCCGCCGAGGACGGGGACGACGAGGACTTCGGCGGCTCGATCATGAGGAGCGTCTGATGCCCGACGGATTCAAGGCCAAGCCCGACGAGCTGATGACCCACGCGGGCACCGTGCTCGAGCTCGGTGACCGGCTCAACCGCGCCGGGTCCACCGGCGCCGGCGTGGACCTGGGCATCGAGACCTACGGGATCATCGGCCAGGCCTTCAGCGGCGGGGTGCGCGACCAGATCGCCGAGACCGCCGGCGCGCTGAACGAGCTCGGTGAGGGCCTCACCGACTTCAGCGAAGGCATCAAAGAGGCCGGTGGCGCCTACGAGCGCTTCGAAAAGGAAGTCCAGGAGCTGCTCGAACTGTTCAAGGAGGACTGATGGGGGCCACCGACGGAGCGGGCATCGTCGACACCGTCTACCAGGCGGCGAACGACGTCAACAACCCGGAAGACTGGGCGATGGACGGGCTGGCGCTCGGCCTGGACGCCCTCGGCCTGATCGCCAACCCGCTGGGCGGGCTGCTCAGCGCCGGGATCGGCTGGCTGATCGAGCACCTGGACTTCCTCAAGGAACCGCTCGACGACCTGGCGGGCGACCCCGGCAAGATCAACGAGATCGCCGCGGTCTGGGGTGAGCAGATCCGCAAGGAGGTCGGCCAGATCGCCGACGACTACGGCAAGGCGATCGAGGCCGAGACCGCGGGCTGGGAAGGCCAGGGCTCGGTCCAGTACCGCGAGACCGGGCAGCAGATCGTCGAGCAGATCAAGTCGCTCGACGCCGCCTCCGCCGCGGTGTCCGAGGGCCTGCGCGGCTCCGGTCAGCTGGTCGCCACCGTGCGCGGCATCATCCGCGACATCATCGCCGACGTGGTCGCCGAGATCGTGCTCGCCGCAGCGGCCGCGCTGGCCACCAGCTGGTGCACGCTCGGCGGGTCGATCGCCGCCTTCACCGGCTGGGCCGTGGCGCGGGGTGCGGCCACCGCGGGCAAGATCGCGGGCAAGATCTCCAAGCTGCTGATGAAGCTGGCGACCATCCTCAACAAGTTCAGCAAGCTCCGCGGCGCGGTGCAGGCGCTGGGCAAGCTCGCCAAGCGCTTCGGCGACACGGCCAAGACCCTCGGCAGGACCGCCGGCCGCCACGGCAAGGCGCTGCGGCAGGTCGAAGGCGCGGTGGACGGCTGGACGGACGCGGTCACCAGCAAGCTGCCGGGTGCGCTCAAGCACGTCGCCGACAGCGCCGACGGCCTGATGGCCAAGCGGGTCCGCGACGGGTTCTCCGACTCGCTGAGCCCGGCGAACCTCGCCAGGGTCGGTGCTTACGAGGCAGCCAAGGAAGAAGCGAACGCGGACGAGAACTACGACCAGGCGAAGCAGACCGTCCAGAAGGGGTCCAGCTAGTCGACGCGGATCGCCCGTAGCTGGGCGGCGCGGGCGGCGAGCGGGCCCGGCGGTTCCCAGACCCAGGTCTGCAGGTCGGTGAACCCCGCTGCGGTCACCTCGGCGGCGAGTTCGTGCCTGCTCACGGGAAGCCACTTCTCGTGAGCGGAAAGCACGAGCTTGCCGCCGGGCCGGAGCACGCGGCGCACCTCGGCGAAGCCGGCCGCGCGGTCGGGCCACAGCTGCACGTTGTTCACCGAGATCACCACGTCGGCCGAGGCGTCCTCCAGTCCGGTCTCCGCGGCGGAGCCGAGGTGCAGTTCGACGTTGGCCGTGCCTTCACAGCGTTCGGCGCACAGTTCCAGCATCTCGGCGGACGGATCGACACCGATCACCCGGCGGGCCTTGGCCGCCGCGGCGAGCACGCCGACCCCCGGTCCCGGCCCGATGACCAGCACCGTCTCGCCTTCGGTGAGCCGCGCCACACCCACCACGTGCCGCTCGGTCGCGGCGTTGCCCGTCGCCATCAGCCAGCCGCCGACGCGCCCGAGCACTCCGCGCGGATGGCCGAACGCCCGGTCCAGCACCTGTTCCAACGATGTACTCATACCTTCGATGGCAACACGGAGCGCAGCCGATCGCATCGGGGATCGCCCGGAGATGAGCACTGGTCAACCCGGTCGGTGACCTTCCATGGGACGATGGACCAGCCGAATCCCGACTTTCGCCGAGGACCAGTCACTGTGACGTTCGCCGACACCACCTTCACCCCGCCGGAGTTGATCCGCAACTTCTGCATCATCGCGCACATCGACCACGGGAAGTCCACCCTGGCCGACCGGATGCTGCAGCTCACCGGCGTGGTCGAGGAGCGGGCGATGCGCGCGCAGTACCTCGACCGCATGGACATCGAACGGGAACGCGGCATCACCATCAAGGCGCAGAACGTGCGCCTGCCGTGGCAGCTCGACGGCCAGGACCACGTCCTGCACCTGATCGACACCCCGGGCCACGTCGACTTCACCTACGAGGTCTCGCGTGCGCTGGAGGCCTGCGAGGGCGCGATCCTGCTGGTCGACGCCGCGCAGGGGATCGAGGCGCAGACCCTGGCCAACCTGTACCTGGCGCTGGAGAAGAACCTCCACATCATCCCGGTGCTGAACAAGATCGACCTGCCCGCCGCCGAGCCGGACAAGTACGCCGCCGAGCTGGCGCACATCATCGGCTGCGAGCCGGGCGACGTGCTGCGCGTGTCGGCGAAGACCGGGCAGGGCGTGCGGGAGCTGCTGGACGAGGCCGTGCGACAGGTGCCGCCGCCGGTCGGTGACGCCGACGCCCCGCCGCGCGCGATGATCTTCGACTCGGTCTACGACACCTACCGCGGCGTGGTCACCTACATCCGCGTGGTCGACGGCAAGATCACCCCGCGCCAGCGGATCAAGATGATGTCCACCGGCGCCACCCACGAACTGCTCGAGGTCGGCATCATCTCGCCGGAGCCCAAGGTCAGCGTCGGGCTCGGGGTCGGCGAGGTGGGTTACCTGATCACCGGGGTGAAGGACGTCCGCCAGTCCAAGGTCGGGGACACCGTGACCTCGGAGCGCAAGGGCGCCGAGAAGGCGCTGGCGGGTTACCGCGAGCCGAAGCCGATGGTCTACTCGGGCCTGTACCCGGTGGACGGCTCGGACTACCCGGTGCTGCGCGAGGCGCTGGAGAAGCTGCAGCTCAACGACGCCGCGCTGACCTACGTGCCGGAGACCTCGGTGGCGCTGGGCTTCGGTTTCCGCTGTGGCTTCCTCGGCCTGCTGCACCTGGAGATCACCCGCGACCGGCTCGAGCGCGAGTTCGGCCTCGACCTGATCTCCACCGCGCCGAACGTGGTCTACCAGGTCTACCTGGAGGACGGCAGCGAGGTCGTGGTGACCAACCCGTCGGACTGGCCGACCGGGATGAAGATCGCCGAGGTGCACGAGCCGCTGAGCAAGGTCACGGTGATCGCGCCGTCGGAGTTCATCGGCGCGATCATGGAGCTGTGCCAGGGCAAGCGCGGGCAGCTGCTGGGCATGGACTACCTGTCCGAGGAGCGGGTGGAGCTGCGGTACCACCTGCCGCTGGCGGAGATCATCTTCGACTTCTTCGACTCGCTGAAGTCGCGCACCCGCGGGTACGCCTCGCTCGACTACGAAGAGGCCGGGGAGCAGGCGTCCGACCTGGTCAAGGTCGACATCATGCTGCAGGGCGAGGCGGTCGACGCGTTCTCCGCGATCGTGCACAAGGACGCCGCGTACGCCTACGGCAACAGGATGGCCACGCGGCTGCGCGAGCTGATCCCGCGCCAGCAGTTCGAGGTGCCGATCCAGGCGGCCATCGGCTCGCGGATCATCGCCCGCGAGACCATCCGCGCCATCCGCAAGGACGTGCTGGCCAAGTGCTACGGCGGTGACATCTCGCGGAAGCGGAAGCTGCTGGAGAAGCAGAAGGAAGGCAAGAAGCGGATGAAGACGGTCGGCCGGGTGGAGGTCCCGCAGGAGGCCTTCGTCGCCGCACTGTCCACTGACGACTCGTCGTCGGACAAGGGCAAGGGCAAGAAGTAAGCCCGTGCCGGGGATCGAGGCGCTGGCGCGGGCGGTGCGCGCCGGCGAGGTCGACCCGGCGGAGTTGCTCGAAGACGCGCTCGCGCGGGCGGATGCCGCGGCGGGGCTGAACGCCGTGGTCCACCTGGACCGCGAGGCAGCCGTTCACCGCGAGGGTCCGCTGGCCGGGATTCCGGTGCTGGTCAAGGAGATCATCGAGGTCGCGGGGCTGCCGTTCCGCTGCGGCTCCTCGGTTTTCGCCGACCGCCTGGGTTCCGTGGACGCCGAGGTGGTGGCGCGGGTGCGGGCCGCGGGCGGGGTGGTCGTCGGGCTGACGCACAGCCACGAGTTCGCGTACGGCTGCACGGGCACGGTCAACCGCGTGGGACCGTGCCGCAATCCGCACGACCCCGCGCGCATCACCGGCGGTTCGAGTTCGGGGTCCGCGGCGGCGGTGGCGGCCGGGATCGTGCCGTTGGCGCTGGGGACCGACACGGCGGGGTCGATGCGGGTCCCGGCGGCGTTGTGCGGGGTGGTCGGGGCGAAACCGAGCCGTGATCTGCTGCCGATGGACGGGGTGTTCCCGCTTTCGCGGTCGCTGGACCACGTCGGGGTGTTCGCCGGTTCGGTGGCGGACGCGCGGTACGCGATCGAGGTGCTGGGGCGGGTTTCGCTGCCTTTGTTGAACGGGCCGCCGCGGCTCGGGATGGCTTCCGTGCCCGCTGATGCTGATGTGGCGGCGATTTTCGACGAGTGCCTGCGGGCGTTCGAAGCGGCGGGGGCGCGGTTGGTCGAGGTCGACTTCGACTGGGACGAGATCACTCGGACCGCGGTGGATCTGCAGGGACCCGAGGCTTTCGCCGTGCACGCGGACCTGCTGGACGAGCGGTACCAGCCGGATGTGCGCAACCGGTTGCTGGCGGCGGCGGAGGTGCCGGGGTGGCGGTACGTCCGGGCTCAGGAGCGGGCGCGGGAACTCGTCGCCGACATCGGGCGGGTGCTGGCCGGGGTGGACGCGGTGGTGCTGCCGACCGTGCCGATGCGGGCCACGCTCATCGGGGACGACGAGCCGTCCGTGCGGGAACCGTTGCTGCGGAACAACCGGCCGGCGAACCTGAGCGGGTTCCCGGCGCTGAGCCTGCCGATGCCGGTCCACAGTGGACTCCCGGCCGGGCTGCAGGTGCTCGCGGCCGATGACGCGCGAGCCTTCGGGGTAGCGGCCTGGGCCGAGGGGGAGATGTCACGAATGTGGCTTTCGGGACGGTCTTCGTCCCGAAAGCCACATTCGTGACATGAGCCAGGGATCAGCAGGGGCCGTCGTCGCGCCAGACGCCCCATTCGCCGGTGGTGCCGGGCTCCTCACCCTGGGTCCACCACTTCGCGGTCCACTTGGCGCCGTTGTGCGACACCACGTTCCCGCCGGTGTAGACCGACGCGGCCGCCCACGCGGGCTGCGCGCACACGCCCGGGTTGCCGCCGGTGTCCCACGGGATCTGCGAGGACTTGTAGAAGTTGATGCCCATCGCCGTCCAGCGCGGGCCCTGGGCGCCGAGCCGCGTGCGGAACTGGTTCCAGTTGTGCGTCGACCACGGTGACCAGCCGAGTTCGGCGTGCGCGGCCAGGCGCGGGAACGCCATGTACTCGATGTGCGCGCTGGTCACGATCGTCTCCGTCCACATCGGAGACTCCACGCCGAGCACCGCCGACTCCGGCACGCCGTTGAGGTAGGCGCCCGGGTTCCACTCGTAGGCCGTCTGCACCTCGATGAGCCCGGCCCAGCTCAGCCCGATCGGCGTGGACGAGTTGTACTTCATGTCCAGGTACGCCTTGTTCGCCGGTGACATCAGCACCTTGCTGCCGCGCGCCACCGCGTTCACCACGCCCTGGTCGGCGGTGGTGGTGCCCCAGAACTGCGGGACCGCGGTGCCGGGCAGTGCCACCTTGGCGATGTCGTGCCAGCCCTGCACGATCTTGCCGTGCTGCGCCACCAGCGGCACCACCTTCGACATGAACGTCTGGTAGTCCGCGTCCGAGGTGGCGTGGGCTTCGTCCCCGCCGAGGTGGAAGTACGGGCCGGGCGTCAGCGCGGAGATCTCGCGGATGACGTCGGAGACGAACTTGTAGGTGATGTCCTTCGAGATGCACAGCGAGCTGTAGCCGACCTCGATGTCGGTCCGCAGCGGCGGCGCGACCCCGTTGCAGTTCAGCTCGGCGTAGGAGGACAGCGCCGCGTTGGTGTGGCCCGGCATGTCGATCTCGGGGACCACGGTGATGTGCCGCGAAGCCGCGTACGCCACGATCTCGCTGTACTGCGCCTTCGTGTAGAACCCGCCGGGACCGCCGCCGACCTGCGTGCTGCCGCCGTGGGTGGTCAGGTTCGGCCAGCTGTCGATCACGATCCGCCAGCCCTGGTCGTCGGCCAGGTGCAGGTGGAAGTAGTTGATCTTGTACAGGGCGAGCTGGTCGATGTACTTCTTCACCGCGTCGACCGGGTGGAAGTGCCTGGCCACGTCCAGCATCGCGCTGCGGTAGGCGAAGCGCGGGTGGTCGGTGATGGTCGCGCCGGGCAGCGTCCACGGCCCCGGCTGCACGCTCGGGCTCTCGATGGCCGCCGGGAACAGCTGGCGCAGGGTCTGCACGCCGCTGAACAACCCGGCCGCGGTGTTCGCGCGCAGCACCACGTTCTGCGCGGACACGGTCAGCTGGTAACCCTGGTCTCCGACGCTGCCCGGCGCGCCGGAGAGCAGCAGCGAAATGCCGTCGGCGGGCGGGGTGGCCGGTGCGGTCGTCACCGGCAGCGCGTAGCCGGTCGACTTGCGCAGCACCCCGGCGAGGTAGTCGCCGACCTGGGCCGAGGCCGCGTAGATCTTGGCGTCCGCCGCCAGTGTGTGGGTCACCCCGGCGGCCGGCTGCACCGAAACGGGCACCGGGACCAGGCTGGTCAGTGGTTCGGCCGCCACCGCGGCGGCGGGTTGCAGCGCGGCGAACGAGCCGCCGGCGATGGTCAGTGCGGCGAGGGTGCGGGCCAGCCGCAGCCGTACGCGGGATCTTCCACCGGTTTTCACCATGGGCCTCCTGTAGTCGGATTCTCCCACCGGATCGGGATAGAGGTCTAGACCAATACGGGGTAAATCGGGCCGGTGTTACCGCCGAACGGGTGCGGCGTGGTTGTCGATCAGGCCGCGGTCAGCGCTGCTCCTGGCCGACCGGGATGCCGATGCGGGTGACCAGCTCCTCCGGCGCGGTCCCGGCCGGATCGGTCAAGTAGGTCTCCACCGCCGGGCCCGACGGCTCGTGCCCGTGCTCGTAGATCCAGCTCAGCAACGCGTGGTAGGACAGGGAGAGGTCCTCGTAGGGCCCGATGTGCTTGACCTCCGCGGTGGTCCCAGCGGGCAGCAGTTCCGGCTCGGTCGACGGCAGTTCCGCGGCGAACGTCTCTTCGTCGACTTCGATGCCGACGGCCATCGGCACCCGCGCGGCGTCCAAGTCGAGCGGGTACAGGCCCACCAGCGGCGGTCGCCACGGCACTCCACCGCGCTCGAAGGCGACGGCGAGTTGCGAGACGCAACCTGCGAACGACGCGCCGAAGTCGTCGGGATCGGCGCTCGCGCGGACCACCCGCAGCCGGCGCTCGGGCACGGCGGTCAGCGTGACCTCCGGACCCCGCAGGCCGCGGGCGAGGAGCTTCTCCGTCGACCGCAACAGGGTCCGGCGGTGCTGGATCTCGGTCTCCAGCCGCTCGCGCTGCGCGTGCAGCGGCCCGGCCAGGTCGCCGGAGAGCACCTTCGCGATGTCGGGCAGCGGCATGTCCAGCCGTCGCAGCAGCGAGATGGCCAGCGCGTCGCGGGCCTGGTCCGGCCGGTAGTAGCGGTGTCCGGTGTGCTCGTCGACCTTCGCCGGGGTGAGCAGGCCGAGGTCGTCGTAGTGGCGCAGGCGCTTCACACTGAGGCGGCAGCGCTGCGCGAAGCGGCCGATCGGGATGAGTTCCACGGGTTCATCGTGGACCCCCGCACAATCGGGAGAACAGGCGCGGCGCGCTGAGTACGCTCGGCCGCATGATCGGTGAACTGCGAGTGCCCGTGCTGGTCGCGCCGATGGCGGGTGGCCCGTCGACGCCGGAACTGATCGCCGCCGCGAACCGGGCCGGGGCTTCGGGGTTCCTCGCGGCCGGTTACCTCACCGCGGAGGGGCTGGCCGCGCAGATCGACCGCACGCGGGAGCTCACCGACGCCCCGTTCGGCGTCAACCTGTTCGTGCCGGGTGAGCGCAGCGGCCACGACCTCGCGAGCTACCAACTGCGGCTGCTCGCCGAGGCACAGCGGTACGGCGTGGAGCCCGGAGTCCCGGACTGGAACGACGACCACTACGCGGCGAAGCTGGACCTCGTGGTGGCGCAGCGGATCCCGCTGGTTTCGTTCACCTTCGGCAGGCCGTCGGCGGCCGACGTCGAGCGGCTGCACGCGGCGGGCAGCCGGGTGGTGGTCACGGTGACGGGCCCGGCCGAGGCCCGGCTCGCCGCCGAGGTCGGCGCGGATGCGTTGTGCGTGCAGGGTTTCGAGGCGGGCGCGCACCGCGGGTTGTTCACCGACGAGGAAGCCGACGCCACGGGCGGGGAGACCTACGGCCTGCTCGCCGCGCTGCGGCTGGTCGCGGCCGAAGTGGACCTGCCGCTGATCGCCACCGGCGGCCTGGTGCACGGCGCCGACATCGCCGCCGTGCTCGCCGCGGGCGCGGTCGCCGCCCAGCTGGGCACGGCCTTCCTGCGGGCCGACGAAGCGGGCACCAACGAGACCTACCGCCGGGCGCTGGCCGAAGGCGGCCGCCGGACCGCGTTCACCCGCGCCTTCAGCGGACGGCCCGCGCGCGGGCTGGTCAACCGCTTCCTGCTGGAGCACTCCGACCTGGCCCCGGCCGCGTACCCGCAGATCAACAGCCTGAGCAAGCCGATCCGCGCGGCCGCGGCCAAGGCCGGGGACCCCGAGGCGCTGTCGTTGTGGGCGGGGCAGACCTACTCGCTGAGCAGGTCTGCCCCGGCCGCCGAAATCATCGGCACCCTGCACACCGAACTCCGCGCCGCCGTCCACCGGACGCAGAGCTGGCTGTTCGACCGGAAGTGACCTACTCCCGGCCCCGGCTGGCGTTCTCCTTGCCCAGCACCGAGTTGCGGCGGCTGTAGGCGAAGTAGACCACCAGGCCGATGCCGAACCAGGCGGCGAAGCGCAGCCAGGTTTCCGGCTGCAGGAAGGTGATCAGCCAGATCGAGAAGATCACGCCGATGATCGGCACCACCGGCATGCCCGGGGTCTTGAAGCCACGCGGCAGGTCCGGGCGCTTGTACCGCAGCACGATCACCGCGATGCAGACCACCACGAACGCCAGCAGGATGCCGATGTTGGTCAGCTCGGCCGCCTCGGCGATCGGCAGGAAACCGGCGATCAGCGCGGACGCCACGCCCAGCACCCAGGTGATCCGGCTCGGCACCCGCTTCACCGGGTGCGTCTTGGCGAACCACTTCGGCAGCAGGCCGTCACGGCTCATCGAGTAGCCGACCCGCGCCGCGCCCATCATGAAGGTGAACAACACGGTCAGGATGCCGAGGATGGCACCGGCGGCGATGATCGCGCCCAGCCACTTCATCCCGATCCCGGCGAACGCGCTGGAGAAGGCCGCCTCGCTGTCGATGTCCTTGAAGTTCACCATGCCGGTCAGCACCAGGCAGGCCAGCACGTAGAGCACCATCGAGATGGCCAGCGAGTACATGATCGCCTTGGGCATGTGCTTCTGCGAGTCCTTCGACTCCTCGGCCGCGGTGGACATCGCGTCGTAACCGAACACCGCGAAGAACACCGTCGCCGCCCCGGTGAAGGCACCCGCCCAGCCGAACGGGGCGAACGGATCGTAGTTGTCGGTGTTGATGTGGAAGGCGCCGACCACGATCACCAGCAGCACGATGCCGACCTTGAGGTAGACCAGCAGCGTCTCGAACCGGGCCGCGTTCTTCATGCCCTGGTTCAGGATGAACGCGATGAGCAGGCACAGCAGCACGGCGAACAGGTTCACCTTGTAGGTCCCCGCGGCCACGCCGTCCGCTTCGGTGCCCGGCGCGCCGAGCATCCACTCCGGCAGCGAGATGTTCAGGAACCCGAGCAGGTCGTTGAAGTAGCCGCTGATGCCGATGGCGACCACCGCCACGATCGCGGTGTACTCCAGCAGCAGGTCCCAGCCGATGAACCAGCCGGTGAGCTCACCGAGCACCGCGTAGCCGTAGGTGTAGGCCGACCCGGCGCGCGGGATGAGCCCGGCGAACTCGGCGTAGGAGAACGCGGCCGCCGCGCTGGCGATGCCGGCGATCAGGAACGAGATCAGCACGGCGGGGCCCGCCGTCTCGTTCGCCACCGCGCCGGCCAGGGAGAAGATCCCCGCGCCGATGATGCCGCCGACCCCGATCGCGGTCAG
This sequence comes from Amycolatopsis magusensis, assembly GCF_017875555.1. Taxonomy (GTDB): domain Bacteria; phylum Actinomycetota; class Actinomycetes; order Mycobacteriales; family Pseudonocardiaceae; genus Amycolatopsis; species Amycolatopsis magusensis. Next base: position 3,480,158 of record NZ_JAGGMS010000001.1, read on the forward strand.
CTGACGCAGGCCGAGGGTGCGCTGCAGCCCCTCGCTCTCGGCCGCCGGTTCGATCTGGTCGATGGGTTTGCGCCGGAAGATTCCGTTGCCGGAACCAGTGTGGCCGACGGTCATGGTTCGCTCCCGTGTTCGTGCTCGTCGCGATGGCCCGGATCGCGGGCCAAGCGGCACCGTACCCGGTGCTGGGAGCGCTGCGCAGTACCGATCGGCGACTCTGGTGAGGGGACTCGATTCAGCCGGCGGCGGTTTCGGTGCCGACCGGCCGCCCGGCGCCCGCGGCGGCCCGCCCGCGCTTGGCGTGGGTGGCGCTCGCGGCGAAGTAGGTGATCAGCTCCGCGATGGCGGACGGATCGTCGAGCTGCGGGCAGTGGCCCCAGTCGTCGCGCACCAGGAGCCTGCTGTGTGGCACGAGGCTGTGCAGCTGCTTGCCGGAGGCCGCGCTGACCAGCTTGTCCTTGCCGCAGGCGACGACCAGCAGCGGGGTGCGCACGTTGTCGAGCTGGTAGGCGGTGGCCAGTTCCTCGACCAGCTGCCTGGCCTGCTCGAGGCGGCCGGTGGTGGCGCGGTAGTCGGGGAACAGGTCGGTGAAGCGGCGGACCTGCGTGACGTCGGCGAGCGCGGCGTCGGCGTAGAGCAGCCGCGGCACGAGCTGCTCGGCGATCGCCTTGACGACGAAGCTGGGCACCGGCAGCGGGAGCGAGGAGTACAGCCGCAGCGGCACCGGGAACCGCGCCACCGTGCGGATGAGCCAGGAGTCGACGAAACCGGGCGCGGCGATCGACACCACCCCGGCCACCGGCAGGCGCGTGCTCTGCGCGGCCCGCAGGCTGATCGTGCCGCCGAGCGAGTTCCCGGCCAGCACCACCGGGCCGAGCACGGACTGCTCCTTGATCAGCGCGGTGAGGAACGTGTCCAGCTGCGGCAGCATCGCCCCGGGGCGCAACGCGTCGGCCTCACCGAAACCCGGCAGATCCACCGCGACCGCGGAGTGACCGGCGGCCGCGAGTTCTTCCAGTACCGGGCGCCAGGTGTCGGCGCTGTCGCAGTAGCCGTGCAGCAGCACCAATCTCGGTGCCACCGGCCGCGCGGAACGCCTCGCGGACCGTCGCCGAGGCGTCTCGGCATCGGGTTGCGGACCGACTTCCAGCACCCGGGTCCGGGCACCCGCGAAGCGGCGATGGGCGACCCGGATCACCGAGTCGTCCTGCACCGTCGCCGGTGGTGCCTCCCGCTGCTGTGCGGTCATGCACTCCAGGGTAAGCACTGTTCAGCGATTTCCGCTCGCTTTCGTGCGATCACAAACCGATGTCAGGGGTTCCCCTACCGCTGGACGGGTGGTCTTGACCACTGGCTGATCAGGCGGTGAAGACCGTCTTGCCCGCCGTCTCGCCGTCGAGCATCTGCCGGAAACCGGTGGCCGCTTCGGCGAACGGCAGCTCCGAGCCGACCTGCGGGCGGATCCCGGAAAGCTGCACGTAGTCGAGGAGATCGGTCAGCTCGTCGCGGGTGCCCATGGTGGACCCGGCGATCCGCAGTTGCAGGAAGAACACCCGCTGCAGTTCCGCGTGCGCGTCCGGGCCACTGGTCGAACCGGAGACCACGATGATGCCGCCCGGCTTCAGCGACTTCACCGAGTGCGACCAGGTGGCCTTGCCGACGGTCTCGAACACCGCGTCCACGCGCTCGGGCAGCCGGGCGCCGGATTCGAAGGTCTGGTGCGCGCCGAGCTGCTCGGCCAGCGCGCGCTTCTCCTCGCTGCGGCCGGTGACCCAGACGCGGAACCCGGCCGCGCGGCCGAGCTGGATGAGCGCGGTGGACACACCGCCGGACGCGCCCTGCACCAGCATCGTCTGCCCGGGGCGCAACCCGGACTTGACGAAGAGCATGCGGTACGCGGTCAGCCAGGCGGTGCCCATGGTGGCGGCCTCGGTGAAGGACAGTTCCTCGGGCTTCGGCACGGCGTTGCGCGCGGGCACGATCACGTAGTCGGCGAAGGTGCCCTGGTGCTTCTCGGTGAGCAGGGTGCGCTTCGGGTCGAGGGTGTCGTCGCCCTGCCAGCCGGGGGCGTTGACGACCGAGTGCAGCACCACCTCGGTGCCGTCGTCGAGCACACCGGCGCCGTCGCAGCCGAGGATCATCGGGAACTGCTCCGGTTTGATGCCGACCCCGCGCAGGGTCCAGAGGTCGTGCATGTTGAGGCTCGCGGCCTTGACCGCGACCCGGACCCAGCCGTCGGGGACCTCGGGTTCGGGGCGCTCGCCGACGACCAGCGAGTCCAGCGGGTTTTCCGGGTTCGGGGCCTGCGCGTATACGGCGAACATGTCCCGGAACCTACCGGCGCGGGCGTGGCGGAGCCATCGGAGAGTAGTCTTCGACACGTGCTGGAGGGACTGTCGGACTGGTGGGACTCGGTGGAGCTGTGGCTCGCGCAGCTCTGGTTCCCGGTGCAGTTCATCCTGGTCATGGCCGTGTTGCTGCCGTTGTGCGCCGGGCTGGCGTGGCTGATCGACCGGCTGGTCGACCGGGTCTCGCGCTGGCTGTCCTCTGGCCGGTCGTAGTCTTCGGGCATGTTCAACCGGAGGCGGATCACCGCCGCGTTGATCGGCCTGCTCGTGCTCGTGGTCGGCGGCTGGCTGGTCAAGGACCTCGTCGCGGACGGCTCGGGTGAGTCCGGGCTGCCGACGTCTTCGTTGTCGTCGCTGCCGCCGGAAGCTTCGGAGACCTGGAAGCTGATCGGCTCGAACGGCCCGTTCCCGTACCCCCGCAACGACGGGGCCGAATTCCAGAACCGCGAACGGCTGCTGCCCGCGCGTGACCCCGGGTACTACCGCGAGTACACGGTGAAGACGCCGGGCAGCGAAGATCGCGGGGCGAGGCGACTGATCACCGGCGCGGCGCGCGAGCTGTACTACACCGGGGACCATTACGCTTCGTTCGTCATCGTGGACCCGAGCAGGTGAGCGCCGTGGAACAACCGGATGCGCGAGCACTGGCGGAGCGCGCCCGCGCCCGCGGTGCCTACGCCCACGTACTACCCGGCCCCGCGCCGGTGACCAAGGCCGCGGCGATGGACGCCATCGCGGCGGCGCTGGACTTCCCGGACTGGTTCGGCCGGAACCTGGACGCGCTGTACGACTGCCTGACGGACCTGTCGTGGCTGCCGGTGGGGGAGCACGTCCTGATCTGGGCGGGCTCGGAGGCGTTCAAGACGGCGGACCCGAAGGCGTACTTGGCGATTCGGGGGGTGCTGTCGGATGCGCAGCGGGCTCTGACGCCGAATGGGGGGCGGCGGGATTCGCGGAGTCTGACGGTTCAGTTGCCTGAGTCGTGAGGTTTTTGGCCACCCCGGTTTTTTAGTGTGACTACGGCGAAGGCCGCTATGTCAAGGCGGGAAAGATGCCTTGACATAGCGGCCTTCGCCGTGTTTTTGGCTGGGGACCGGGGTGAGGAGGGGGGTCTGGGCGGCTGCTCCCGTGGGGTACCCGGGCGGCGGTTCTGGTGGTGGGGTGGGGTGCCGTGAATGTGGCTTTCACGGCGCATTCCGCCGTGAAAGCCACATTCACGGCACTTTGGTGACCTTGGGCGCCCCGTTGGCATCCCTCGGTGGGCCGGTGTCACGAATGTGGCTTTGGGGGCCGAATTCGCCCCGAAAGCCACATTTGTGTCCGGTCGGGTGCGGCGAGTGTGGGGTTCGGCTGCTTGAGTGTGGAACTCGGCTTCCTGAGTGTGGGACTCGCCCGGGATGGGGTGGGTGCGGCCGAGTTCCACATTGGCTGCCCCCTTGGCGGGGGGCGGTGTCACGAATGTGGCTTTCGGGACGTTGGACGTCTCGAAAGCCACATTCGTGACATGCGCGGCTACGTGGTGGGGACCCAGGAAGGGGGGCGTTTCTGGGCGAAGGCGGTGATGCCTTCTTGGCCCTCTTCGCTGGCGAAGAAACCCGTGGACAGCGCGGTCATCTCGGCGAAGCCGTCGGCGGGGGTGGCGGGGCGGGGGCGGCTGAGTAGTTCCTTGGTGGCCGCCAGTGCGCGCGGGCCGCCCAGGGCGAGGGCCCGGACGTAACCGTCCACGGTGGAGTCCAGGTCGGCGGGGTCCACGGCGGCGTTCAGCAGGCCGATGGAAACCGCCCGTGCGGCGTCGAACTTGTCGCCGGTGAGGAAGAGTTCGTGGGCGGCGCGGGCGTTCAGTCGCGGGAGGACGGTGAGCGAGATCACCGCGGGCACCACGCCGATGCGCACCTCGCTGAAGGCGAAGGTCGCGTCCTTCACCGCCACGGCGATGTCCGCCGCGGCCACCATGCCGATGCCGCCCGCCCTGGCCGGGCCCGCCAGTTTCGCGACCACCGGCTTCGGGCTGGTCCACAGTTGCTCGAGGATCCGGGGGAACTCGTTCACACCCTGGTCGCCCGCCCCGGCGCCCCTGGCTTCCTTGAGGTCCATGCCCGCGCAGAACACCGGCCCGGTGTGGTCGAGCACGATCACCCGCACCGCGTCGTCGTCGCGGGCGCGGGTCAGGCCCGCGCTCAGCTCGGCGCGCAGCTGCGCGGACAGCGCGTTGCGGTTGTGCGGTGAGTCCAGGGTGATCGTGGCGGTCCCGCCCGCCACCGCGTAGTGCACCAGTTCTTCAGCCATGGCCCCACCTTCGCACACGGCTGCCGGGAGCGAGACCGCTCCCGGCAGGCGCGCACCTAGCCGATCGTGGTGGTGGTGAACACCGGGCTGGGGTTCGGGAAGCAGGCCGTCGGCGCGGTGATGTCGAAGATCTGCGTGACCACCGTGTCGAAGGTCAGGCCCGGGTCGGCGTAGCTGGTGCCGCCGAGCTTGGTCTCGATCGTGCCCGACGGGCCCGCGGTCAGGTTCGCCGTCACCGTGGGCAGTTCGAACGCCGCGCCACCGGCCAGCGGGCCGGGGAAGCTGAGCGTGGCGACACCGTTGGCCACGGTCAGCTTCGGCGGCGTGGAGCCCAGGCCGGAACCACCGGACAGGGACGCGTCGACGAAGGTCGAGTTGGCCGGGATCGGGATCTTCAGCGCGAAGTTCTTGATGTGCTTGATCTTGTACCCGGCGACGTCGGCGGGCACGGTGTTCGGCGCCGGGTCGACGACCACGGTGAGCGCGCCGCCGGGGGCCACGGTCTCCGGCGCGGTCACGTCCGCGGTCTGGTTCAGCGTGGCCTGCTGCGGCCCGACAATCGGCGCGTTCGCCTGGCAGTCGAGGACCACGTCGTGGCTGGCCGCCGAGGCCGGGGTGGCCGTCGCGCACAGCGGCACGACGGCGATGGCGGCGGTGGCCAGGGTTTTGCGCAGGGCAGACTTCATCGTCTCCACCTTCGGGGGTGCTGGTGATCGGGGAAGTTGCCGGCCGGTGTTTAGATAGTTACCGGCCAGTTAAATAGCGCGTCAAGAAGCCACCGTTCCCATAAGCGGGTGGTGACGGCTACTGGGAACGAAGCCAGCCGAAAAGAGCAGCGGCTGCGCCGATCAGGCCGGGATGACCTGCGAAGATCGCACCTCGGCGTACCGCGTCAGCACCAGCTCGGCGACGCGGCGATCGGTGCCGAGAGGGGCGGCCATCGGCACCTCCGGCCCGGCGAGCGCGGCGATCCGGTCCGGCAGCAGCCCCGGCGCCAGGAACCACGACGCGACGGCGAGCCGTCGGGCCCCGTGCGCGCGCAGCTTGGCCATCGCGGCGGGCACGTCGGGCTGGGTCGCGCTGGCGAAGGCGGGGGTGACGAGCAGGCCGTGCCGCTGGTGCCAGCGTTCGGCGAGCCCGGTGACGGCGGCGTTCGCGGCCGCGTTCGAGGAGCCGACGGCGGCCAGCACGATGCCCAGTTGCGGGTCGGCCAGGTCGGCACCGGTCTCGCGCAGGCGATCCAGCGCGACCGCTTCGAGCGTGGGCGCGACGCCGAGGACGTCCGCGATGAGCACGTCCAGCCGGGGCAGCCGGCTGGTCACCTCGCGGACGAGGGCGGGCAGGTCGACCCGCGCGTGGTAGGCGCTGCCCAGCAGCAGGGGCGCCACCACGACCTCACGATGTCCCTCGTGGTGCAGTCGCACCAGGACCTCGGGCACCGGCGGATCGGACAGGTCCAGGAACGCGACCCGCACGTCCAGCCCCGGAGCGAGCGAGCGCACGCGGTCGACCAGCCCGCGCACGGTGGCTGCGGACCGCGGGTCGCGGCTCCCGTGCGCGACGACGACCAGCGGCCTCACGCGAACCGCTCGCCGATCAGCCCGGCGGCGAGCGTGTCGCCGTCCTTCGGGTCGATCACCAGGAACGCGCCGGTGCGCGGGCTGTCGCCGTAGTCGTCCACCGGCAGCTCCTCCGCCAGGCGCAGCGACACCGTGCCGATGTCGTTGAGCGCCAGCGTGCCCGGACTGTCCACAGTGGTCAGCGTCTGCTCGTCGAAGCGCGAGCCGATCTCGTCGACCAGCGCCTGCACGGTCCGCGTGCCGTGCTTGACCAGCACCCTGGCGCCGGGCGAGAGCGGCTTGCCGGACAGCCAGCACAGCACCGCGGTCAGTTCGTCGGTCACCCGCGGCGGCCGGTCGGCGATGGCGATCAGGTCACCCCGCGAGATGTCCAGGTCGTCCTCCAGCAACAAGGTCACCGAAGTGCCGGAACCCGCCTCCGCCAGTGGCCCGTCCGCGGTGTCGATGGCCGCGACCCGGCTGCGCAACCCGTGCGGCAGCACCACGACCTCGTCACCGGGGCGCACGCTGCCCGACGCGATCTGCCCGGCGTAGCCCCGGTAGTCGGGGTACTCGGGCGTGCGCGGCCGGATCACGTACTGCACCGGGAAGCGGAACGCCGCGTCGTGCGGGTCCGGTGCCACCGGCACCTCTTCCAGGTGTTCCAGCAGCGTCGGCCCGGCGTACCACGGGGTGCGCTCGGACTTGACCGCCACGTTGTCGCCCTGCAGCGCGGAAACCGGGATCGAGAGCACCTCGCCCTCGGCGTACCCGAGCGAAGTGGCGTGCGTGGCGAACTCGTTGGCGATCACCGCGAAGGTGGCTTCGTCGTAGTCCACCAAGTCGATCTTGTTCACCGCGAGCACCAGCCGGGGCACGCCCAGCAGGGCGAGCACCGCGGCGTGGCGGCGGGTCTGCTCGACCACGCCGTTGCGCGCGTCGACCAGCAGCACGGCCAGTTGCGCGGTGGACGCGCCGGTGACCGTGTTGCGGGTGTACTGCACGTGCCCCGGGGTGTCGGCGAGCACGAAGCTGCGCCGCGGGGTGGCGAAGTAGCGGTAGGCCACGTCGATGGTGATGCCCTGCTCGCGTTCCGAGCGCAGCCCGTCCACCAGCAGCGAAAGGTCCGGTGTGGACAGTCCGCGGTCGACGCTGGCCCTGGTCACCGCGTCGAGCTGGTCGGCGAGCACGGACTTGGTGTCGTAGAGCAGGCGGCCCACCAGGGTGGACTTGCCGTCGTCGACACTGCCCGCGGTGGCCAGTCTCAGCAGACTCGACATCAGAAGTAACCCTCTCGCTTGCGGTCTTCCATGGCCGCCTCGGACAACCGGTCGTCGGCCCTGGTGGCGCCGCGCTCGGTGAGCCTGCTGGCCAGCACCTCGGCGATCACCTCGTCCACAGTGGACGCCGAGGACTCGATGGCGCCGGTGCACGAGCCGTCGCCGACGGTGCGGTAGCGCACGGTCAGCTCGCGCACGTCCTCGCCGGCGCGCGGGCCGCCCCACGGGCCTTCGGTGAGCAGCATGCCGTCGCGCTCGTAGACCTTGCGCTGGTGCGCGTAGTAGATCGACGGCAGGTCGACGCCTTCCCTGGCGATGTAGTGCCAGACGTCCGCCTCGGTCCAGTTGGACAGCGGGAACACGCGCACCTGTTCGCCGGGGCGGTGCCTGCCGTTGTAGAGGTTCCACAGCTCGGGCCGCTGCCGCCGCGGCTCCCACTGGCCGAAGGAGTTGCGCAGGCTGAAGATCCGCTCCTTGGCGCGGGCGCGTTCCTCGTCGCGCCTGCCGCCGCCGAAGACGGCGTCGAACCTGTGCTCGGAGATGGTGTCCAGCAACGGCTGGGTCTGCAGCGGGTTGCGGGTGCCGTCGGGGCGTTCGACCAGCCTGCCGTCGTCGATCCAGTCCTGCACGTTCGCCACCACGAGGCGCAGCCCGTGCCGGCGCACCACCTCGTCGCGGAAGGCGATGACCTCGTCGAAGTTGTGCCCGGTGTCCACGTGCAGCAGCGGGAACGGCACCGGGGCCGGCCAGAACGCCTTGATCGCCAGGTGCAGCAGCAGGGTGGAGTCCTTGCCGCCGGAAAACAGGATCACCGGGCGGTCGAACTCCCCGGCCACCTCCCGGAAGATGTGGATGGCTTCGGATTCGAGCGCGGCCAGGTTGTCCTGGGCCGCGTCGGTCGCTGGCTCGAGCGTCGTCACGTCGTTCCCTTTCAGCCGTGCAAGCCGCACTCGGTCTTGGCCTGGCCCGCCCAGCGGCCGCTGCGGGGGTCGGCGCCCGGCGCTACCTTCGCCGTGCAGGGCGCGCAGCCGATCGACGGATAACCCGCTTCCACCAGCGGGTTCTGCAGGATGCCGTGCTCGTGCAGGTAGTCGTTGAACTCCTCGTCGGTCCACGCGGCCAGCGGGTTGACCTTGACCAGGCCGTTGCGCTCGTCCCAGCCGACGATCGGGGTGTTCGCCCTGGTCGGCGCGTCCACCCGGCGCACGCCGGTGACCCACGCCGAGTACTTCGCCAGCGTGTTGCGCAGCGGCACCACCTTGCGCAGGTGGCAGCATTGCCCGGGGTCGCGTTCGTGCAGCCGGGGGCCGTACTGGGCGTCCTGCTCGGCCACGCTCTGTTCGGCTTCGGCGTTGACGATCCGCACGTGCGGGTACACCGCCTCGACCGCGTCCCTGGTGCCGATGGTCTCGGCGAAGTGGTACCCGGTCTGCAGAAAAAGAATGTCCACATCGGACTTGGCCTGCGTCGCCAGCTCGATCAGCACGGCGTCCTGCATGTTCGACGCGACGATGAAGTCGTCGCCGAAGGTGCGCACGGTCCAGTCCAGCGCCTCGGCCGCGGTGGCGTCGGCGAGTTCGGCCGAAGCGCGTTCGGCGAGGGTGCGGTAGTCGGCTGTCGCGGTCATTTCTTCGCCACCTCCGGGAAGGACAATCCGAGGAATTTCACCGAGAAGACCCGTCGGCAACTCGAACAGAGCCACGCCCCGTTCTCTTCCGGACGGAGATCCTCGTCACCGCAGTAGGGGCAGTGGAACGGCGTGGCACGCTCGGTCACTGGAGATCGCTTTCCTCGGCGCGCGCCACCCATTGCGGGAACCGTTCGCCCGCTTCACGCTGGTCGGCGAAATTGCGGACCACGCGCTCCACGTAATCGGTCAGTTCCGTACTGGTCACCTTGTGCCCGCGCAGTTTCCGGCCGAAGCCGGCGTCCAGCCCGAGCCCGCCGCCCAGGTGGACCTGGAAGCCCTCGACCTGGCTGCCGTCGTTGTCGGTGACGATCTGGCCCTTGAGCCCGATGTCGGCGGTCTGGATGCGGGCGCACGAGTTCGGGCAGCCGTTGAGGTGCACGGTCAGCGGCTCGTCGAGGCCGATGTCGGACAGTCGCTTCTCCAGGTCGCCGACCAGGTCGTGCGCGCGGGCCTTGGTCTCGACGATGGCCAGCTTGCAGAACTCCAGCCCGGTGCAGGCCATCACGCCCCGCCGCCACGGCGACGGCTCGCTGTCCAGGCCGAGCTTCGAGACCGCCACCTGCAGCTCGGCGACCTTTTCCTCGGGCACGTCGAGCACCACGAGCTTCTGCTGCGGGGTGAGCCGGACGCGGTCCGAACCGGCCTGCTCCACGGCGTCGGCCACGGCGAGCAGCGTGGTGCCGGACACCCGGCCGGCGATCGGCGCGAAGCCGACGTAGCGCTTGCCGTCGACCTGCTGGTGCACGCCGACGTGGTCGATCTGCGTCTTGGGCACCTCGGGCGCCGGGCCGTCGATCAGTTCGCGCTTGAGGTACTCGTCCTGCAGCACCTGGCGGAACTTCTCCGCGCCCCAGTCCTTGACCAGGAACTTGATCCGCGCGCGGGAGCGCAGGCGGCGGTAGCCGTAGTCGCGGAAGACGCTGATCACGCCTTCCCAGACGTCGGGCACCTCGTCCAGCGGCACCCAGGCGCCCAGGCGCACGCCGATCATCGGGTTGGTGGACAGCCCGCCGCCGACCCACAGGTCGAAGCCCGGTCCGTGCTCCGGGTGCTCGACGCCGACGAAGGCGACGTCGTGGATCTCGTGCGCCACGTCGGCCTGGCCGGAGATGGCCGTCTTGAACTTGCGCGGCAGGTTGGAGTACCGGGGATCGCCGATGTAGCGGCGCTTGATCTCGTCGATCGCGGGCGTGCCGTCGATGACCTCGTCGGCCGAGATGCCGGCCACCGGGGAGCCGAGGATGACGCGCGGGCTGTCGCCGCAGGCCTCCATCGTGGTCATGCCCGCGTCCTCGAGCAGCTTCCAGATCGCGGGCATGTCCTCGACCTGGATCCAGTGGTACTGGATGTTCTGCCGGTCGGTGATGTCGGCGGTGTCGCGTGCGTAACGCTGCGAAATCTCACCGAGGACGCGCAGCTGGTTCAGGGTCAGCGCGCCGCCGTCGAGGCGGACCCGCAGCATGAAGTAGCGGTCGTCCAGCTCTTCGGGCTCGAGCGTGGCGGTGCGGCCGCCGTCGATGCCCGGCTTGCGCTGGGTGTAGAGGCCGAACCAGCGGAACCGGCCGCGCAGGTCGGCGGGGTCGATCGAGTCGAAGCCGCCGTGCGCGTAGATGTTCTCGATCCGGGCCCGCACGTTGAGCGGGTTGTCGTCCTTCTTGGAGCGCTCGTTCGGGTTGAGCGGCTCACGGTAGCCGAGAGCCCACTGCCCCTCCCCGCGCCGCTGCTTGGCGCGTGCGGGGCGGGACGTGCTCGGGCGAGCAGGCGAGGCCATCGGTCCTCCGGGGGATCTTCTGGCGCCTGCGCACCGTGAACGCCCTGGTCTGGCCGTGGTGGGAGCGATCGCGGCTTGGCTCGGCGCCGACGTGGCTGGGTCAGGCGGGCGGAGCGGGATTACGCACGGCAGAGGGCGCTGGCGACACGTCGGAGGTCGACGTGGCGGCGGGCCACGAGCAGGACACCGGCGTAGGTCACGGTCCCAGGGTGCCACGCGTCCACAATGTGGTCGAGGCTTGCCCGGATGGTGGGAGCGAGGTCACCGCCCCTGGTCACGGCGGCGGATTTGGGATAGTGGGGGCGTGCAACTGCTCACCGATCCCACGCCCCCGGCCGACCTGGCCCTCCCCGCCACCGCGCTGGCGGGCCTCGGCACGCGGCCGTTCGGGGTCTACGTGCACGTGCCGTTCTGCGCCACGCGCTGCGGCTACTGCGACTTCAACACTTATACCGCCGGTGAGCTGGGTACGTCCTCCTCGCCCAGCAGCTGGCTGGACGGCCTGCGCCGCGAACTGGACCTGGCGGCGTCGATGCTGGGCCGGGCGCCCGCGGCGGACACGGTGTTCGTCGGCGGGGGCACGCCGTCGCTGCTCGGGGCGGACGGCCTCGCCGCCGTGCTGGACGCCGTCCGGTCGTCGTTCGGGCTGGCCAAGGACGCCGAGGTGACCACCGAGTCCAACCCCGAATCGACCTCGCCGGAGTTCTTCGCCGGGATCCGTGACGCGGGTTACAACCGGCTCTCGCTGGGCATGCAGTCGGCGGCGCGGCACGTGCTGAAGGTGCTCGACCGGGTGCACACGCCGGGCCGGCCCATCCTCGCCGCGATCGAGGCGCGCTCGGCCGGGTTCGAGCACGTCAACCTGGACGTCATCTACGGCACGCCGGGGGAGCGCGTCGAGGACCTGCGGGCTTCCCTGGACGCGGTGCTGACCGCCGAGGTGGACCACGTGTCGGCGTACGCGCTGATCGTCGAGGAGGGCACGGCGCTGGCCAGGCGGGTGCGCCGGGGCGAGCTGCCGATGCCGGACGACGACGTGCTCGCGGCGTACTACGAGCTGATCGACGAGGTGCTCGGATCGGCCGGGTTGCGCTGGTACGAGGTGTCGAACTGGGCGTCCTCGGACGCGGCGCGGTGCCGGCACAACCTGGGCTACTGGCGCGGCGGGGACTGGTGGGGCGCCGGGCCGGGGGCGCACAGCCACGTCGGCGGGGTGCGCTGGTGGAACGTGAAGCACCCGGCGAAGTACGCGGACCTGCTGGCCGCGGGGCACGTGCCCGCCGGTGGGCAGGAGGTGCTCACCGAGGACGAGCGGCACGTCGAGCGCGTGATGCTGGAGCTGCGTCTCGCGGAGGGGTTGCCGCTGGAGGCGCTGGACGCCGAAGGCGCTTCCGAAGCGCGGGCGGCTGCGCGCGAGGGCTTGCTGGTCGAGTCCGAACTGGACGGTCGCGGACGAGCCGTGCTGACGGACAAGGGCCGCCTACTGGCCGATGGAGTGGTGCGCCGCCTGGTGCCGTGAGGACACGAATGTGGCTTTGGGGGCCGATTCCGCCCCCAAAGCCACATTCGTGTCGCGCGTGTGGGGTCAGCGACGGCTGCGTCGCCAGCCACCGGCCCGGACGCTGGTGCCGACCCCGGCCAGGTGCAGAGCCATGCACAGCAGGCCGGCGGTGAGCAGTGTCCCGCCGTTGATCACGTCGCCGATCGAAGCGTCGGTGAGGTCGAGGATCAGCGCCAAGCCGAAAATAACCGCGGCAATGATGGCCAACACGGCATTTCTCCCTTCTCGGTCCCCCGATGTCTCTGAGGTACCCGGGTCCGGCCGAACCGATTCCTCGCATTCGGAGCAATCAGCCCGGCGGAATGCGTGCGGCGAGGTGACCGCGGAAGTGTTCGCACTCGAGGAAGTCCTCGCTGGTGCACGCGAGCGCGTGGGAGAGGGCGTCACGGGCGGTTTCGGCCTCGGTGATGCGCCGGGTGAGCGCGGCGTGCTGGTCGCGCAGCGCCGCGCGGCGGTCGGCCGGGTCTTCGGTGGTCAGCACGCGGCGGATTTCCCCGAGGCTGAACCCGAGTTCCTTGCCCTGGAGGATGAGCACCACCTTGACCACGTCGGCGGTCCGGTAGCGGCGCTGCCCGCCCGCGGTGCGTTCCGGGGTCAGCAGTCCCTCGGTTTCCCAGTGCCGGAGCACGTTCGCCGGCAGCCCGAACCGGCTCGCCAGGTCACCGACGGAGAACGTACTTGACTTCATGTCGACATGAAGTCACAGGCTGGGTGGTGACGGCAACCCCGAGCTGAGGAAGTCCCGATGATCGAACGTTTCGTGGCCATGATGGACGGATTCGACCGCGAGCCCGGTGCCGCGCTCGCCCGGCACCGCTCGCACGAACTGCTCCGGCTCGCACCCGGCGGCCGGGTGGTGGATGTGGGCTGCGGCACCGGGACCTCGGTGGGGGAGCTGACCGCGGCCGGTGCGGTGGTGAGCGGGGTGGACGTCAACCCGGAAGTGCTGGTGGTGGCGAAGGAACGGCATCCCGGCGGGGAGTTCACCGAAGGCAGCGCGCAGGCACTCCCCTTTCCCGACGGCCATTTCCACGGCTATCGCGCGGAACGCGTCTACCACGCGCTCGCCGATCCGGTGGCCGCGCTGGCCGAGGCCGCGCGTGTCCTCGCGCCCGGCGGCCGGATCGTCCTCATCGGACCGAACTGGGAAATGCTGGGCCTGGACAGCACGGATGTGGAGACCGGGCGGGCCGTGCTGATGGCCCAGGTCGCGTCCATGCCGTCACCACGCAGCGCGCTGCTGCAACGGAACCTGTTGCTCGAAGCCGGTTTCACCGAGGTCGAAGCCGAGGTGCACACGGCCGTGCTGACCGGCGCGACCGGCCTGCCGATGCTCGAGTCGGCGGCCGCGGCGGCGGTCGGCACGGGGGCCGTCAGCGCGGAACGGGCGGAGAACTGGTTGACAGATCAGCGGGCGCGGGTCGAGCGCGGCCGGTTCTTCCTCGCCGCCCCCCAATTCGTGGTCTCCGGCACCCGACCGGCCGTAGGCTGAGCGGATGATCGAGATCGGTGCGCTGGAAGCCGGGGATCGCCCGGTCTGGCAGGAGCTTTTCCGCGGCTACAACGAGTTCTACGGTCGTGAGCTGCCGGACGAGGTCGCGGAGCGGGCTTGGCGGGAGTTCACCACCGGCGAGCGGATGCACGCGCTGGGTGCCCGGCTCGACGGTCGGCTGGTCGGCATCACCCACTTCCTCGTGCACGCGAGCACCACCTCGGCCGACGTCTGCTACCTGCAGGACCTGTTCACCGCGCCGGAAGCACGCGGCCGGGGTGCGGCCCGCGCGCTGATCGAAGCGGTGTCGGCGTGGGCGGCCGGGCGCGGGTGTTCACGCGTCTACTGGCACACCAAGCAGGACAACCACCAGGCCAGGAAGCTCTACGACCGGGTGGCCGAGAACCGCGGCTTCATCCACTACGTGATCCCGCTCGGAGAGTCTCCCCGTTGAGGCCGGCGTCTTCGACGGCACGGACGTAGTCGAGCGCGACCACCTCGGCCGGGGTGGCGTGCTCGTGCACCCACCCGGGGCTGATCACGTTGACGCGCAGACCGCGGGGCAGCTCCCACGCGGCTGTGCGGGCGAACGCTTCGAGGCCGGTGTTGGTGAGCGCGCCGAACGCGCTGCCCGGCGTCGGCTCCTCGAAGGTGCCCGCGGTCAAGGTGACCGAGCCGCCGTCGGGCAGGTGCTCGACGGCTCGCCGCAGCAGGCGCACCTGGCCGAGCAGCTTGGTGCGCAGGCCGGTGAAGAATTCCTCGTCGGTGCCCGAGTCGATCGGGACGAGCGCGCCGCTCGCCGCGCAGCAGACCACGGCGTCGATGTCGGGCACCGTCGCGAACAGACGGTCGGGCTGGGCGATGTCGACCCCGGGGTCGCCGGTCCGCGAGACGGGGACCACGTGGTGGCCGCGGGCGAGCAGGGCCGCGGCCACCGCGCTGCCGATGGTCCCGGTCGCGCCGATCACTACTACCTTCATGCGCCCGATCCTGCGCCCGCGGCGGCGGCCGTGCCTGCCCCTGCCAGGTACAGGCATCCTGGAACCATGCTGGGTGACTTCCTCCGGACCCGCCGCGCGCGGCTGCGGCCCGCCGACGTCGGGCTGCGGGACTACGGCGAGTTCCGCCGGGTGCCGGGCTTGCGCCGGGAGGAACTGGCGCGACTGGCCGGGGTCAGCCCCGGCTACTACACGCGGCTGGAGCAGGACCAGGGCGGCAACGTGTCCGACTCGGTCCTCGAAGCCCTCGCCAGGGCGCTGCGACTGGACGACGAGGAACGCACGCACCTGCACACGCTGGCGAACGCGAAAATCACCGCCAACGCACCGGAACGATTGGCGCCGAGACACCGGATGCTGCTCGAAACGCTGGACTCCGTGCCGGCGCTCATCCTCGGCAGGCACGTCGACGTGCTGGCGTGGAACCGCCGAGGGCACGCCTTGCTCGCACCGCACCTCGAATTCGACGCCCGCCCGAATTGGGCGCGGTTGTTCTTCCTCGACCGCGAAGTGCGAGCCCTGTTCGGTGAATCGGCGGACAAAGCCCGCGACACCGTGGCCGATCTGCGGCAGATCGCCGGACGTCGTCCCGGAGATGCCGTCCTGGCGGCGCTGATCGAGGATTTGCGGGAGTCCAGCGCCGAATTCGACCGGCTGTGGTCGGCTCATCCGGTACGTGCCTGCGCCCACCACACCCGCACCTACCACCACCCGCACGCGGGCCGCCTCACGCTGACCGACGAACTGCTGCCGCTGCCCGACGAGGGCGGCCAGCGGCTGGTGGTGTTCTACGCCGAACCGGGCTCAGCCTCGGCTGCCGCCCTCGCCGGGGTGGGGGCTACCCCGGCGAGGGCGGAGTTCAGGGGTGAGCGGGTCGCCGTGGTGGAAAGTTTCTCACCGAAAATCGAGCGGTGACAACTATTTCACCCGAACCTGAAGGTGGTCGTTCCGGCGGGGACGGCTCAGGGGGATTCGGGCGCGTTCAGCGTGTCGAGTAACGCATCCAGCTTCCGGAAACGGCTTTCGGCGGTCAGCCGGTAGCCGTCGATCCAGGCGGTCAGCGCCTCCAGTGCGGCGGGGTCCAGATGACACGGACGGCGCTGGCCGTCACGCGTGCGGGTGATCAGGCCCGCGGATTCGAGCACCTGGATGTGCCGCGAGATCGCCTGCTTGGTGATCTCGAACGGCTCGGCCAGCTCGTTCACCGTGGCCTCGCCACGCGAAAGGCGCGCGATCAGGGCGCGCCGGACGGGATCGCCGAGCGCGGCGAACGCCCGGTCCAGCCACTCGTCATCCACCGTCATCGAATGCAACCTACCGTTTTATCAACAAGTCAGTTGAACATAGGGGCGATGGCCGGTGGTGTCAACCGCGGCGCAGGCCGCCGAGCAGCATGTTCAAGCCGAAGCGGAACCGGTCGGCGGCGGTCTCGGCGGAGAAGTACGGTCCGAGGGTGAGCATGTTCGGGAACCGGCCGGGCATCGAGCTGAGGTACTCGTGCATCTGCCGCCCGCGTTCCGCCGCTTCCGCCTGGTCGAACTCGCCCGATGCCCAGCCGCTGCCCTCATAGGCGAACGCCTTGGTGTACAGGGAAAGCGCGTCGGAGGCGTAGGCGGCCTCCCGTTCGGACAGTCCGCCGGCCCGCAGTAGGGCGAGCACGGTTTCCCCGTGCTGCAACGCGTTCGGGCCGACCGGGACCTGGGTGGCCCAGGCGACCTTCGCGATGCCCGGGTGCGCCAGCATCGCGGAAAGCTGGCCCTGCAGTACTTCCCGCAGCTGCTCGTCCCAGCGAGCCGGGTCCGGTTCGGGTAGTTCGACCTCGCCCAGCACCTGGTCGAACATCAGCTCGTGCAGTTCGTCCTTGTTGGCCACGTGGGCGTACAGCGAGGCCGCGCCGGTGTCCAGCAACTGGGCGACCCGCCGCATGCTCACCGCGTCGATGCCTTCGGCGTCGAGCAGGCCGAGCGCGGTGCGCACGATCAGCTCGGGGGACAGCTGCGGCTTGACCGTGCGGCCGGAGCGCCGCCACGGCGGAGCGGGAACGGACATGCGAACACCGTACTTGACGCGAACAACGTTCGTCTCTACGAATGCTGTTCGTTGAACGAACGGCGTTCGGAGGAGTGGCATGAAGCTCATGGTCGAAGTGGCAGGCGAGGTCGACGCGCCGCCGGAGCAGGTCCTCGCCCTGGTGGTCCGGAAGACAGGGTTCCGGCGCGACGGTGACCTGGCCTGGTCTCAGGGTGGCTGGTGGTACCGCGGGGAGTACCGGGTGACGGCGGCGCCGGGCGGGTCCACGCTGGTCCACCGCGTGTACAACGTCGCCAAGAGCCCGGTGTGGACGGTCGCGCTGGCGAACCGCCTGTTCATCGGCTTCGGGGAGCGGACCCGGGCCGGGGTGGGTGCCCTGCTGGCGGAGGTGGGCGACGAGCTCGGCTGTGCGGCCCGGCTGAAGAGATCGTGACGTAGGTCTCATTCGAGTGGTCGGGCCTGCTCGTGGCGTACCGGATGCGATCTTCGAGCGGCGCTGAGCCCTTGCTGGTCTGTGCCTCCGCGATCATTGCCGTTAGGCTAGCCTTAGCTTTGCACGTACTCGGTGAACAAAGGGGACATCTCATGGCGGAGCGTCCAGCCAGGCGGCCACGGCCGTTGATCCGCCTGCGGGTCCTGCGCACCGAGCGGCTCACCCCGCACATGGTGCGCGTGGTCGCCGGTGGCGAGGGCCTGGCGCAGTTCCAGGAGAACGGCTACAGCGACGCCTACGTGAAGCTCACCTTCCCGGTGCCGGGGGTGCGGTACCCCGAGCCGCTGGACCTGCAGCAGATCCGCGCCGAGCTGCCGCGCGAGCAGTGGCCGCGGACCCGGACCTACACCGTGCGCTACCTCGACCGGAAGGCCGGGGAGCTGGCCATCGACTTCGTGGTGCACGGCGACGAGGGCATCGCCGGGCCGTGGGCGCTGGGTGTGCGGCCCGGTGACGACATGCTGATCGCCGGGCCGGGCGGGGCCTACGCGCCGGGCGAGGAGGCCGACTGGCACCTGCTCGTCGGGGACGAAAGCGCGCTGCCCGCGATCTCCGCCTCACTCGAGCGGATGCCGTCGGGTGCGAAGGTCCAGGCGTTCATCCTGGTCGGCGGCCCGGACGAGGAACTCCCGCTCGCCACCAAGGCTGACGCGGAGATCACCTGGCTGCACCGCTCCGCCGGCGGCGACCTGGTGCGGAAGGTACGAGACCTCGACTTCGGCGAGGGCGTCGTCCAGTCCTTCGTGCACGGCGAAGCCGACTTCGTCCGCGAACTCCGGCGACACCTGCTCAACGAGCGCGGCGTGCGCAAGGACCTGCTGTCCATCTCGGGCTACTGGCGCCGAGGCAAGGACGAAGACGGCTGGCAGGCCGAAAAGGCCGAAGAACGAGCCAAGGAATCCGCCGTCGCCTGAGGCCTGGGATGCCGTGAATGTGGCTTTCACGGCACAATCCGCCGTGAAAGCCACATTCACGGCACCTGCCAACGGAGCCTCAGCCTCGTGACTGCGTAGGGTCACCGACGTTCGAGATGTAGCATTAGGTCATGAGCAACAAGCAGCGGAACCACCACGAGCCGGACGGGTCGACCGACCGGGCGCGTTCTGCTGCGAGCGGCTTGTACAGGCGGGTTGCCACGGAAAAGAAGCCGAAGTCGGTCAGTGGTCGGTTCGGGCTCGGTCCGAGGACAGTAGTGGCTGGTCACGGCGGCATTCGCAAGCCCGAACCCGTCACTGAAGCGGAGTCCGGGAAGCCTTATTCGCCTCCGTCCTTCCTCGGGATGTTCGAGCTGCCCGCTGATTCGTCCGAGCGGGTCAAGGCCGTGGTGCGCGACCAGGACGAAGTCTGAGCCTGCGCCGGGATCGCTGAACCTCCATGGCACGTCCCATCGTGATCGATTCCGGCCCGCTCATCGCCATGGTCAGTCGCAAGGACGACCATCACCGGGCGGTCGCCGCTTGGCTGGAGAAAGCCGCGACTCGCGATCTGCTGGTGCCTTCACTGGTCCTCACCGAGGTTTGCCAGTACATCGAGAAGCACCTCGGTGGTGAGGCTGAAGCCGCGTTCATCGAACAGCTGATGCGCTCGCCGCAGTTCCGGATCTACCACCCGATGGACGACGACTTCCGGCGGATGGCCGTGTTGATGCGGCAGTACTCGGATTGGCCGCTCGGTCTGGCCGACGCCGCGGTGGTGGCCACGGCGGAACGGCTGCAGACGACCGAGGTCGCCACTGTGGACCGAAGGCACTTCGAGCACATCAAGCCCGTGCACGTGTCCTACTTCAGGATCTACCCCGAAGTCGATCAGTGACACGAGCCGGGGGCGCGCCCGAATACCAGGGCGCGTCCCCCGGCTCGTTTCAGCTGGATAGTTTGCCGACGACCTGTGAACCGTAGGCGCTCAGCGTCTGTTCCCGTTCATCGTGCATCAGGTACAGCGAGAACTGGTCCACGCCCAGCTCCGCCAGTTCCTGCAACCGCTCGACGTGGGCGCCTGCCGGGCCGGTGAGGCAGAAGCGGTCCACGATCTCGTCCGGGACGAACTCGGTGGACGGGTTGCCCGCCTTCCCGTGGTGCGCGTAGTCGTACCCCTCGCGTTCCCGGATGTATTCGGTCAGCTCCTTCGGCACGTCCCCGGACTCCCCGTAGCGGGCGACCAGGTCGGCCACGTGGTTGCCGACCATGCCCCCGAACCAGCGCAGTTGCTCCCGCTGGTGCACCACGTTGTCACCGACGTAAGCCGGCGCCGCGACGCAGATCGTGATGCCTTCCGGGTCGCGGCCCGCGGCCCTGGCCGCCTCCCGCACCGAGCCGATGGTCCACTTCGCGATCGCCGGGTCCGCGCACTGCAGGATGAAGCCGTCGGCGTGCTCGCCGACCAGTTTCAGCGCCCGCGGCCCGTACCCGGCCATCCACATTTCCAGCCGCCCGTCGCGCACCCACGGGATGCGCACCGGTTTGTCCCGCAGCAGTACCTCGCGGCCCTCGGCCAGTTCCTTCGTGACGTGCATGCACTCACGCAGCGTGGCCAAGGTGGACGGCTTGAGGCCGACCACCCGGTGCGCCGAGTCGCCCCGGCCGATGCCGCACACCGTGCGGTTGCCGTACATGTCGTTCAGCGTGGCGAACAGCGAAGCCAGCACCGACCAGTCCCGCGTGCCGGGGCTGGTCACCATCGGGCCGACCACCATCGAGGAGGTGGCCGCGAGGATCCGCGAGTAGATGACGAACGGTTCCTGCCACAGCACGCACGAGTCGAAGGTCCAGCCGTAGCGGAACCCCTCGCCCTCGGCCGTGGTCATCAGCCGCACCAGGTCACCGGCGGGCGGATCGGTCTGGAGCACAACACCGAAATCCACAGTGGACACCCCTCGGTCGCGGTCAGCTCAGGTACTGGTTCAGGTCGCGCTCGAGGAACCGGCCGTGCGTGGTCGAGCCGGTGAACCCGGCCGCCGAGACGACCACCGAACCCCGCGACAGCACCGTTTCCACCCGGCCGGTCAGCTCGAAGCCCTCGTACGCGGAGTAGTCCACGTTCATGTGGTGCGTTTCCGCCGAGAGCGTCTGCTTCGCCTTCGGGTCGTAGATCACGATGTCGGCGTCGGCACCGGCGGCGATCACGCCCTTGCGCGGGTACAGCCCGAACATCCGCGCCGGCGTGGTCGAGCAGGTCTCCACCCAGCGTTCCAGGGTGATCTCCCCGGCGACCACGCCCTGGTGCAGCAGGTCCATCCGGTGCTCCACCCCCGGCATGCCGTTCGGGATGGCCCGGAAGTCGTCGGCGCCCAGCACCTTCTGGTCCTCGAAGCAGAAGGGGCAGTGGTCGGTGGACACCACGGACAGGTCGTTCGTGCGCAGCCCGCGCCACAGGTCCCGCTGGTGCGACTTCTCCCGCAACGGCGGGGAGGCCACGTACTTCGAGCCCTCGAAGCCCGGTTTGGCCATGTCCTCGATGGACAGGTAGAGGTACTGCGGGCAGGTCTCAGCGAACACGTTCTGCCCGGCGTTGCGTGCCTCCGCCACGGCCGCAAGCGCTTGCGCGGCGGAAAGGTGCACGATGTACAGCGGGGAGCCGGTCACCTTGGCCAGCTGGATCGCGCGCGAGGTGGCCTCGCCCTCCAGCTCCGGCGGCCGGGTCAGGCCGTGCTGCACCGGCTCGGTCTTCCCGGCGGCGAAGGCCTGCGCGGCCAGCTGGTCGATCGCGATGCCGTTCTCCGCGTGCATCATGATCGTCGAGCCGGTCTCACGGGCCTTCTGCATGGCCAGCAGGATTTCGCCGTCGGTGGAGTAGAAGACGCCGGGGTAGGCCATGAACATCTTGAAGCTGGTCACCCCGGCCCCGATGCACGACTCCATCTCCTTGAGCGTGGTGTCGTTCACGTCGGAGATGATCATGTGGAAGCCGTAGTCGATGGCGCAGTTGCCGTCGGCCTTCTCGTGCCACTTGTCCAAAGTGGACTGAAGCGTGGTGCCCTTGGCCTGCACCGCGAAGTCGATGATCGTGGTGGTCCCGCCCCAGGCGGCGGCCGTGGTGCCGGTGCCGAAGGTGTCGTGCGAGAAGGTGCCGCCGAAGGGCATCTCCATGTGCGTGTGGGCGTCGATCCCGCCGGGCATCACGTACTTCCCGGTCGCGTCGATCACCTCGTCCGCTTCGCCGAACACACCCGGCGCGGCCACGGCGGCGATCTTCTCGCCGTCGACGAGCACGTCGGCCACGCTGGTGCCGGTCGCGCTGAGGACGGTGCCGCCCTTGATGAGGGTGCGCATGCCGGGCCCCCTCACGCCTCGGTCAGCGGGCCGTAGCTGTCCGGCCGGCGGTCGCGGTAGAACGCCCACAGGTCGCGGACCTCGTTGAGCAGACCCATGTCGAGGTCACGCACGACGATTTCGTCCTCGGTGTCCGACGCGGCGTCACCGATCAGCTGGCCGCGCGGGTCGGCGAAGTAGGTCTGACCGTAGAAGTCGTTGTCGCCCAGCGGTTCCACGCCGACCCGGTTGATCGTGCCGACGAAGTACTCGTTGGCGACCGCGGCGGCGGGCTGCTCCAGGCGCCACAGGTACTCCGAGAGCCCGCGGCTGGTCGCCGACGGGTTGAACACGATCTTCGCCCCGGCCAGGCCGAGCGCGCGCCAGCCCTCGGGGAAGTGCCGCTCGTAGCAGATGTACACGCCGATCCGGCCGACCGCGGTGTCGAACACCGGGTATCCCAGGTTCCCTGGCCGGAAGTAGAACTTCTCCCAGAAGCCCTTCACCTGCGGGATGTGGTTCTTGCGGTGCTTGCCGAGGTAGGTGCCGTCGGCGTCGATCACCGCGGCGGTGTTGTAGTAGACGCCCGGCTGCTCGACCTCGTACATCGGCACCACCAGCACCACGCCGTGGCGCTCGGCGACCTCCTGCATCAGCTTGGTGGTCGGCCCGTCCGGGATGCCTTCGGTGTAGGAGTAGTAGTCGGTGTCCTGGACCTGGCAGAAGTACGGGCCGTAGAACAGTTCCTGCAGGCAGATCACCTGGGCGCCCTGCGAGGCCGCCTTCCCGATGGCGTCCACCGCACCGGCGATCATCGACTCCTTGTCGCCCGTCCAGCGCTGCTGGATCAGGGCCGCGCGTACCAGGTCGCTCACTTGTCTCCTCCTTGTGGGGCAGCGTGTTCGACGCCACTGGACTTGTTGCGTGACTTGGCCGAAAGGGCGAGGTGGACGACGAAGGCCACGATCAGGCCGGCCACCCAGTTGTAGTCGTAGAACGGTTTGAGGAACGGGATCAGGCCGTCCGCGGGGAAGGGTCCCTGCTCGCCCGCGGCGGTGTAGGCGCCGCCGACGGCCACCACCGCACCGGCCACCGTGGACACGACGGCCCGCCAGTTCCAGCCGCCGCGGAACCAGTAGCGGCCGCCTTCGCGGTAGAGGTCGGCCAGGTGCAGTTCGGTCCGGTTGAGCACCCAGTACCCGGCGACGAGCACCCCGGCCACCGCGCCGAGCACCCCGCCGTAGAAGCCGAGCCAGGCGAAGATGTAGATGCTCGGGTCGGAGTACAGCTTCCACGGCTGGATCACGATGCCGATCACGCCGGTGATCAACCCGCCGACGGCGAAGGTGATGCGCTTGGGGAAGGCGTTGGAGAAGTCGTACGCCGGGCTGACCACGTTCGCCGCCAGGTTCGCCGAGATGGTCGCCAGCACCAGCGCGATCAGCGCGAGCACCACGAGCACCGGGCTGGAGAACTTGTCCGCCAGCTTCGCCGGGTCCCAGATCTCCTCGCCGTAGAGCACCTTGCCGCCCGAGGTGGTCAGGATGGCGACCACGGCGATGAAGGTCATCGTGGTGGGCAGGCCGAGGATCTGCCCGCGCATCTGCTTGCGCTGGCTGCCGCCGAAGCGGGTGAAGTCCGGCATGTTCAGCGAAAGCGTCGACCAGAAGGCGATCATCGCCATCAGCATCGGCGCGAACACCTTCCAGAAGTCCGGCCCCCAGCCGAGCCTGCCAGGGTCGGACAGGATCGGGCCGAAGCCGCCCGCCTTGACCAGCACGTAGCCGAGCAGGATCAGGAAGCCGACCGAGACCAGCGGCGCGGTCCAGTTCTCGAAGCGGCGCACCGCTTCCATGCCGCGCCAGATGATCAGCATCTGCACCAGCCAGAACACGCCGAAGGACAGCCACAGCGTCCACGGCTGCCCGGCGATCTCGGCGGCCTCGCGCCAGCCGCCGCCGACGAGCTTGCCGGTGAGGATGAAGATGGCCTCGCCGCCGACCCAGGTCTGGATGCCGAACCAGCCGCAGGCGATGAACGCCCGCAGCAGCGCGGCGAAGTTGGCGCCGCGGATGCCGTAGAAGGCGCGGGCGAACACCGGGAACGGGATGCCGTACTTCGTGCCGGCGTGGCTGTTCAGCAGCATCGGCCCGAGCACGATGATGTTGCCGAGCACGATGGTCATCAGCGCCTGCACCCAGTTCATGCCGAGGGCGATCAGCGAGGCGGCGAGCGCGTAGCTGGGGATGTTGTGGGCCATGCCCATCCACAGCGCGAAGTAGTTGTAGGTGGTCCAGGTGCGCTTGCCGACCGGGACCGGCGCCAGCTCGGGGTTGAGGAAGCGGCTGCCCGTGAGCACCCCGGGGTCGGCCAGGTCGACGCGGCCGTCGGGGTGCACGATCTCGTCACCGGAGGCGCCGGCCTGCGATCGGGTGTGCGTCATTGCGGAATCCTGCGACCGGCGCGGCCCGGGGTGGCAGTGGCAGAGTGTTCACCGATCGCTGTGTCCCATGACACAGTGTCGATTGCGCATGGATCTCCACGATGCATCCGGCGCCGAGGTAACCGCGGCTAAACCGCCGCGTCACCGGCTCGCAATGCCAGGAGTGGGGCATTACCAGCGTTCATTGCAAGTAATGCCCCACTCATAGCGTTGGGCCGGGCTAAAAGGCGAAGACGCCGCCGGAGTGGGCGTCGGCGGCGCAGCGGTTCGGGTAGGTGGTGCTGAACTCGACCTGCGTGCCCTTCCAGGTGCCGAACGCGCGGGCTTCCACCGGCGCGTACTCGAGCGTGCAGGACATGTTCTTGGGGGACACGCGGTTCAGGTCACCGTCGGCGCCGGTCAGCGCGGCGCACGCGCCCTTGGCTTCGGGGTGTGTGCCGCCCGCCGGGTCGCACTGCAGTACGACGGCGCCGGAGCGCCCGCCCGCGTCCAGGGTGGACAGGGCGATCGAAGTGCCGGCGGGGTGCACCGGGCCGCTGAGGCAGGCCAGGGTGAGGGCGCACGCGGTGAGCGGTTCGAAGGGAAAGAATGCCATGATCGGTTCATCGGCGCCGGGAGCTGTTCACTGAGCTACTCGACGGGGTGAAAATCGCCGTCACGGTCGGGTGGTATGAATGTCGTGGGCCAGTAGCGCCACGTACAGCGAGAGCATCGATTCCGGGTCCTCCAGCGGCACGCCCAGCACCTGTTCGACCCGGGCCAGCTGCTGGTAGTAGGCCGTGCGGGACATGTGCGCGGCGGCCGCGGCGGCGGACTTGTTACCCCCGTGCGCGCAGTAGAACCGCAACGCCTGCAGCAGCCGGTTGCCGGTCGCGGAATCCTTGGCCAGCAGCGCGCCGAGTTCACGGGACGCGAAGGCGGTCACGCGCTCGTCGTCGGCCAGCAGGTGCAGCAGGCCGCGCAACCGCACGTCCTCCAGCCGGTGGAATCCGCTCGTGGACCCTTCAGCGGCGGGCACGGAGTCGGCCACGTGCCCGGCTTCGGTGAGGCTGCGCCGGGCGTCGGCGGCGCTGTCCACCGTGCTCCCCACCGCGACGATCGACGGCGCCACCCCGCGCGCCTGGTGCACCTCGGCCGCCAGCCGCTCCAGCACCGCGTCCGGTTTTGCTTGCGGGGAAAGGGAAAGCAGTGCGCGGACGCTGGTGTCGCCGACCACCGCGACCAAAGCGGACACCCGGGCGCGACGGGTGGCCACCGCCGCCGCCTCGGCCAGCTCGCGCAACACCGTCGCGCGGCTGAGCGCCGGTTCGGTGGCCCCGGTGAGCACCGGCCGGATCGCCGCGCCGATCAGTTGCCTGCCGGTCAGCGGTACGGCCAGCGCGGCCGCGCGCACCACGAGTTCGGCGGCCGGGACCGGGGTGGCCAGCAGTTCGGCGAGCACCGCGCGGTGCGCCTGCCGCTCCAGGCTGTCGGTGTCCTTGGCGACCAGCCGGTGCAGCGCGAGCGCCGACGCGGCCCGTTCGGCGACCACCACGTGCCGGTCGCGCGGCGGCTCGGCGCAGACGATCACCAGGCGGCCCCAGTCGTGCCCGCGTGCGCCGACCACGGTGACCAGCCAGCCCGCGCCCGGGTGGTAGCCGGTGCGTTCGCCGAGCTGCACCTGCGCGGACTGCCGGGGCCACCCGGCCAGCAGGTCGCCGGGATCGGCGCCCGCGGTGTCGTAGGCGAGCACTTCGTGGGACAGCGTCTCGAGCACCACCGGCTGGTCGGTCATGCGCGCGACCTCGCGCAGCACGACCTCGGGCTCGGCGCCGGAGACGGTCAGCGCGGTGAAGGTCTGGTGCACCCGCTCGGCTTCGCGCAGCTCGTCCACCTGCGCGTCCACGATCAGCCCGTTCACCGTCTCGGTGACCGCGACGTACCGGGTCTCGCGCGAGAGCGTGACCAGTGGCAGGCCGCAGCGGTCGGCGGCTTCGGTCAGCCCGGCGGGCAGCGCGTCGCTCCAGTGCCGGACCAGCTCCACCACCAGCCCGGCGACCCCGACCGCGGCCAGCGAATCGAGGTACTTCCCCAGCTCCGCCTCGTCGTCGGGCAGCGCGACCCCGGTGGTCAGCACCAGCTCGCCGCCCTTGAGCAGGTGGGCGATGTCGATCACCTCGGCCACGTGCACCCAGCGCACCCGGCGGTCCAGCCCGGCCGCCCCGGCCACCACGTGCGGGCGCCCGTGCCGGAGCACCGGCAGGGCGAGCACCTCGGCGACCGTGGGATACATAGGCAGACTGTAAGCGTGCGGCGCCGAGTCCGTACATGTTGCTCGTGGCGTTCCCGGCGGGCCGGTCCGCACACTCGGTCGCATGACCGAATCGGAGCTGCTCTCCAGGCATCGCGCGGTGCTGCCGAACTGGCTCGCCCTCTACTACGACGAACCGATCGAGATCGTGCGGGCGTCGGGGCGGCGGGTCACCGACGCGGACGGCAACACCTACCTCGACTTCTTCGCCGGCATCCTGACCAACGCGATCGGGTACGACGTCGCGGAGATCTCCGAGGCGATCCGGAGCCAGCTCGACAGCGGGGTGCTCCACACTTCGACGCTCTACCTGATCCGCAAGCAGGTCGAGCTGGCCGAGCAGATCGCCGAGCTGTCCGGCATCCCCGGCGCGAAGGTGTTCTTCACCAACTCGGGCACCGAGGCCAACGAGACGGCATTGATGCTGGCCACGCAGTACCGGCGCAGCAACCAGATCCTCGCGTTGCGCAACTCCTACCACGGCCGG
This sequence comes from Amycolatopsis magusensis, assembly GCF_017875555.1. Lineage (GTDB taxonomy): Bacteria > Actinomycetota > Actinomycetes > Mycobacteriales > Pseudonocardiaceae > Amycolatopsis > Amycolatopsis magusensis. Next base: position 3,507,131 of record NZ_JAGGMS010000001.1, read on the forward strand.
GCCTTCGCCACGGTCGGCATCACCGGCAACCGCGGCTGGTCGGCCAGTTCGCTCTCGCCGGTCAAGGTCAGCTACGTGCACGGCGGTTACCGCTACCGCAGCCCGTTCGCGTCGCTGTCCGACGCGGACTTCATCGCCGCCTGCACCGAGGACCTGCGCGACGTGCTGCAGACCAGCACCGCCGGTGACGTGGCCGCGATGATCGCCGAGCCGATCCAGGGCGTCGGCGGGTTCAACGTGCCGCCGGACGGGTTCTTCGGCGCCTTCAAGGAGGTGCTCGACGAGAACGGCATCCTGTTGATCTCCGACGAGGTGCAGACCGGCTGGGGTCGCACCGGCGAGCACTTCTGGGGCATGCAGGCGCACGACGTCGTCCCGGACATGATGACCTTCGCGAAGGGGCTGGGGAACGGGCTGGCGATCGGCGGTGTGGTCGCGCGCGGCGAGGTGATGGACTGCCTGACCGCGAACTCCATCTCCACCTTCGGCGGCAACCCGATCTCCACCGCGGGCGCGAAGGCCACTTTGGACTACCTGCTGGACCACGACCTGCAGGGCAACGCCGCCAAGCAGGGTGACACGCTGTTCGGCGGGCTGCGGGACCTGGCCGAGAAGTACGACGTGCTGGGCGACGTGCGGGGCAAGGGCCTGATGATCGGCCTGGAACTGATCGAAGTGGACCGCTCGCCGAGCCCGCCCGCCGCCGGTGTGGTGCTGGAGGAGGCGAAGAAGCGCGGGCTGCTGGTCGGCAAGGGCGGGCTGCACGGCAACGTGATCCGGCTGGCCCCGCCGATGACCCTCACCGATGCCGAAACCGGTGAGGCACTGGAAATACTCGAAGGATCGATCGCCGCGGCGCAGGAGGCACGCAAGTGACGGGACGAATCAGCCACTGGATCGACGGCAAGCCGTACGCCGGGGTGGCCGAGCGGGCCGGGGACGTGTTCGACCCCGCGACCGGGCAGGTGCGGGCGCGGGTCGACTTCGCCGGGCCGGCCGAGGTCGACGCGGCCGTGACCGCGGCGAAGAACGCGTTTCCCGCGTGGCGCAACACTTCCCTCGCCGCGCGCACGCGGATGATGTTCGCCTTCCGCGAGCTGCTGTCCGCGCGCAAGGACGAGCTGGCGAAGATCGTCACCAGCGAGCACGGCAAGGTCGAGTCGGACGCCGCCGGTGAGATCGCGCGTGCCATCGAGAACGTCGAATACGCCTGCGGGGCCGCGCAACTGCTCAAGGGCGGGTTCAGCGAGCAGGCCTCCACCGGCGTCGACGTGTACTCGATCGCCCAGCCGCTGGGCGTGGTCGGCGTCATCTCGCCGTTCAACTTCCCGGCCATGGTGCCGTTGTGGTTCGTGCCGAACGCGATCGCCTGCGGCAACACCGTGGTGCTCAAGCCGAGCGAGAAGGACCCGTCGGCGGCGAACTTCATCGCCGAGCTGTTCGCCGAGGCCGGCCTGCCCGCCGGGGTGCTGAACGTCTTGCACGGCGACAAGGTCGCGGTCGACGGGCTGCTGGAGAACCCCGACGTGAAGGCGATCTCGTTCGTCGGGTCCACGCCGATCGCGCGCTACGTCTACGAAACCGGGACGCGGCACGGCAAGCGCGTGCAGGCGCTCGGCGGCGCGAAGAACCACATGGTGGTGCTGCCCGACGCCGACCTCGACCTGGCCGCGGACGCCGCGGTGTCGGCCGGGTTCGGCTCGGCGGGTGAGCGCTGCATGGCGGTCTCCGTGGTGGTCGCGGTCGACCCGGTCGGCGATGAGCTGGTGGCGAAGATCGCCGAGCGGATCCGGAAGCTGCGGGTCGGCGACGGCCGCCGCCCCGAGTCGGAGATGGGCCCGCTGGTCACCGCCGCGCACCACGCGCGCGTGCAGTCCTATGTGGAGGCGGGCGTCGAGTCGGGTGCGGAGCTGGTGGTGGACGGGCGCGGCATCGAGGTCGACGGGGAGGACGGCGGCTACTGGCTCGGCCCGACCCTGTTCGACCGGGTGTCGCCGGAGATGTCGATCTACCGCGACGAGATCTTCGGGCCGGTGCTGTCGGTGGTCCGCGCCGAGGGCTACGAGCCGGCGGTCGAGCTGGTCAACGCCAACCCGTACGGCAACGGCACGGCCCTGTTCACCACCGACGGCGGCGCCGCGCGGCGGTTCCAGAACGAGATCGAGGTCGGCATGGTCGGGGTGAACGTGCCGATCCCCGTGCCCGTCGGCTACTACTCGTTCGGCGGCTGGAAGGACTCGCTGTTCGGCGACAGCCACGCCTACGGGCCGGAGGGCTTCCACTTCTTCACCCGGACCAAGGTGGTCACCTCGCGCTGGCCGGACCCGTCGCACGGCGGCGTCAACCTCGGCTTCCCGCGCAACACATAACCGCAGGTCAGGCCCGGTGGGTGCGGACGGTCACGCCGGTGACCGCCCGCACCCGCCGGGTTTTCGGCCGCCTTGAGCGCGCCGGGCGCAGCTTTCCGTAAACTTGACCTGATCGTGGCAAGCGGTGCCGGTTTGCGGGGAAGGCGAGGTGGACGTGGCGAACGCGGATGAACGCCGGTTCGAGGTGCTGCGCGCCATCGTCGCCGACTACGTGGCCAACCAGGAACCCGTGGGTTCCAAGGCGATCGTGGACCGGCACAACCTGGGTGTGTCCAGCGCCACGGTCCGCAACGACATGGCGGCGCTGGAGGAGGAGGGCTACATCACCCAGCCCCACACCAGCGCCGGGCGCATCCCCACCGACAAGGGCTACCGGGTCTTCGTCGACCGGCTCTCCGAGATCAAGCCGCTGTCCGCGGCCGAGCGCCGCGCGATCACCTCGTTCCTCGACGGCGCGGTCGACATGGAGGACGTGCTCCGCCGCTCGGTCCGGCTGCTCGCGCAGCTGACCAGGCAGGTCGCCGTGATCCAGTACCCGATGATGACCAACTCCACCGTGCGCCACCTCGAGGTGGTGCCGCTGACCGCGGCCCGGCTGATGCTGGTGCTGATCACCGACACCGGCCGCGTCGACCAGCGCACGGTGGACATCGGCGACGTGATCACCGAGGAGGCGGTCTCCCGGCTGCGGACCTCGCTGAACTCCGCGCTGGCCGGGCGCAGGCTGACCGAGGCGGCGGCCCGCGTGGCCGAGCTGCCCGAGCAGGCCCCCTCCGACCTGCGCGACGCCACCACCCGGGTGTGTACCGTGCTGGTCGAGTCGCTGGTGGAGCACCCGGAGGAACGGCTGGTGCTCGGTGGTACCGCGAACCTGACCCGCAACGTGGCGGACTTCCCGGGTTCGCTGCGCCAGGTGCTGGAGGCACTGGAGGAGCAGGTGGTCGTGCTGAAGCTGCTCGCGGCGGCACGCAACCCCGGTGCGGTCACGGTGCGCATCGGCGAGGAAAATGAGGACGAGCAGATGCGGAGCACCTCGGTCGTGTCGGTCGGCTACGGCATGGACACGCTGCTCGGCGGCATGGGGATCGTCGGGCCGACGAGGATGGACTACCCGACCACCATCGCCGCGGTGCGGGCGGTGGCCAACTACGTCGGGCAGATGCTCTCGGGCAAGTGAGCCCGCTATTCGGGTTTTTCGGCAGGAGGACGGCAGCACGGTGGCCAGGGACTACTACGGCACGCTCGGTGTCGCGAAGAACGCGACCGATCAGGAGATCAAGCGCGCGTACCGCAAGCTCGCCCGCGAGCTCCACCCGGACGTCAACCCGTCCGAGGACGCCAAGCACCGCTTCGGCGAGGTGACCACGGCGTACGAGGTGCTGTCCGATCCGCAGAAGCGCAAGATCGTCGACCTCGGCGGTGACCCGATGGACGGCGGTGCCGCCCGCGGTGGCGGCGGGGGCGACCCGTTCGGCGGCTTCGGCGGGCTCGGCGACATCATGGACGCCTTCTTCGGCGGCGCGGCGGGCGGCGGTGGTGGCCGCGGGCGCGGCCCGCGCAGCCGCGTGCAGCCGGGTTCGGACGCGCTCATCCGCATCGGCCTGACGCTGGAGGAGTGCGCCACCGGCATCGACAAGGAGATCACCGTCGACACGGCGATCCTCTGCGACCTGTGCCGCGGCGCGGGTACCGCGGCCGGTGCCACCACGAAGACCTGCGACACCTGCGGCGGGCAGGGCGAGATCCAGTCCGTGCAGCGGTCGTTCCTCGGCCAGGTCGTCACCGCGCGGGCCTGCCCGGTCTGCCGCGGTTTCGGCGAGGTCATCACCGACCCGTGCCGCCAGTGCGGTGGCGACGGCCGCGTGCGCTCGCGCCGCACGGTGACCGCGAAGGTGCCGCCGGGCGTCGGCGACGGCATGCGGATCCGGCTGTCCGGCCAGGGCGAGGTCGGGCCGGGTGGCGGGCCGGCCGGTGACCTGTACGTCGAGATCGACGAGGCCCCGCACGACGTGTTCATCCGCCAGGGCAACGATCTGCACTGCAAGCTGAGCGTGCCGATGACCACGGCCGCGCTGGGCGCGAAGATGCCGATGGACACGCTCATCGACGGTGAGCACGAGCTGGAGATCGAGCCGGGCACGCAGCCGAACACCGAGCTGGTGCTGACCGGCAAGGGCATGCCGCGGCTGCGGTCGTCCGGGCGCGTGGACGGTCGTGGTGACCTGCACGTGCACGTCGAGGTCGTGGTGCCGACCAAGCTGGACGAGGCGCAGCGCGAGCTGCTGCGTGAGCTGGCCCAGACGCGCGGCGAGGACTCGCCGACGCTCGCGGGCAACGGCAAGCACGGCGGGCTGTTCTCGAAGTTGCGCACCAAGAGCCGGTAGTGGACCCGGTTTTCCTGGTCGACGCCCTGCCCTCCGGTGATCGAGCGGTGCTCGACGGGGAAGAGGCGCGGCACGCGGTCACCGTGCGCCGCATCCGGCCCGGTGAGCGGATCGTGCTCACCGACGGCCGGGGTGGCGGCGCGCGGTGCGTGGCGGATTCCGTGCAGGGCGGGCGTGACGCGGAACTGGCGCTGCGGGTCGAGGAGTCGTGGACCGAGCCGGAGCCGGAGCTGCGCGTGATCGTGGCGCAGGCACTGGCGAAGGGGGACCGCGGCGAGCTGGCGGTGGAACTGGCCACCGAGGCGGGCGTCGACGAGATCGTGCCGTGGCGGGCCGCGCGCAGCGTGGCCAAGTGGGAAGACGGCCCGCGCGGGGACAAAGCCTTGGCGCGCTGGCGGTCCACCGCCCGCGCGGCGGCGAAGCAGGCCCGGCGGTTGTGGCTGCCCGCGGTGGCGGAACCGATGACCACCAAGCAACTCGCGGCCCTGGCCGGCGAAGTCGATCGCGCGCTGGTGCTGGAGGCCGAGGCGGGTGTCCGCCTGGCGGACGCGGGCCTTCCGTCCGCCGGAAGCCTGTTGCTGGTGGTGGGCCCGGAAGGCGGAATCGGGCCGGAGGAGCTCACCCTGCTCTCGGACGCGGGCGCACGGCCGGTCAGACTAGGGCAGACCGTCCTGCGGACCTCGACCGCCGCGGCGGTCGCCTTAGGTGCACTTGGAGCGCTCACGTCGCGCTGGACCTGACCACCAGGTGGATCGGGCAACCGCGGGTATTCGAAACCCCGGAAATTTCCTGGCGTAATTTTACGCCGTGACCTGGCGCGCCGACAGGGCTAGCCGTTACTCTGGTCATCCGAGACAGCACACACGGTTTCCGGACACAACGGCTTTTCAGCCGGTGCACCGGAGTCCCCGCCGGACACCTCCCCCCTCGGTCCGGCGGAGCCGCGGCGGTGGTGGAACGACCCCCAGGTTCCACCACCCCGCGGCGTTCCTTTCGTCCTTCGCCTTACTCGGGCTTCGCCCTTCGCGTCGGCGAAGGAACGATTTTGTCTGGGGGTCGGACCCCCAGGCCCCCGCCAGGGGGCAAGCCCCCTGGACCCCCCGCGACCTTCCGTTGGATTTCTTCTGTGCCGCGGTGTTCGTTGGGTTCTCGGCTTCTGTTTTGTTGCGCTGGCTGCCGGGTTGGTGTTGCTGCAACCGAAACCGCGCCCGTTCAGCCGAACCTCACGCTCGTGCACCCGAACCTCACGTTCAGGCAGCCGAACCTCACGTTCAGGCAGTCGAACCCCGCGTTCGTGCGCCCGAGTTCCACGTTCAGGTGGCCGAGTTCTGCACTCGCGCAGCCGAGCCCATGTTGGGGGAGCCGAACGCTAGGAATGGGGCATTACTTGCATCCAATGCAAGTAATGCCCCACTCATAGCGTTCAGGGAGGGCTAGTCCGGGGTGTGGTGGGTCAGGGCTTGGGTCAGTAGGTGCGTGAGGGTGTGGCGGTCCGCGGGGGTGAGGGCGGCGAGCAGGGTCGTCTGGGCTTGGGCGAGTAGGGCGTCCATGTGCTGGAGTTGCGCCGCCCCGGCGGGGGTGAGGCTGACTATGTTGCGACGGCCGTGGGTCGGGTCCGGGCTGCGGTCCACGTGGCCTAGGTCCACCAGTTGGTTCACCGCGGCCACGACGTCGCTGCGGTCGACGTGGCAGCGCCGCCCGAGGTCCGCCTGGCTCGACGGGCCGAACTCCTGCAGGGCGGCCAGGATCCGGTAGTGGTAACCCTTCGCACCCGCCTCGGTGAAGCTTTCGGACACCAGGCGGCGCGCGTGGACGGCCAGCTGCGTGATCAGCCAGCTCGGCTTCGTCCGCAGGCGCTCGGGAATCTCCTCCATGCGAAACCACGGTAACCCATGTTGGACAAACCAACACTGTGTCCGTAGTGTTGGTGTCACCAACATCAAAGGAGTCACCGTGTCCACGACCGACCGCCTCGAGATCGCCGACCTCTTCGCCCGCCTGGCCTACCTGCTCGACGAAGCCCGCTACGACGACCTGCCCGGCGTCTACCACGCCGACGTCGTCGCGCATTCGCCGCGCGGTGGCGTCCTGCGCGGCCTCGAAGAGGTGACCGATTTCGTCAAAGCCAGCCACGTCGAGGGGGTGCGCACCCAGCACGTGCACGGCGACGTGCTGGTGCAGGTCGACGGCGACCGCGCCACCGCCACGGCCAACCAGCTCGTGTTCTTCTACCGCGAAGGCGAACCGCCCCACCGGAACAGCGGGCTGCGCGTGAGCGCCACCGCCCTGCGGACCCCCGAAGGCTGGCGGATCGGCGAAACGCGCATCGCGCTCTCCTGGATGCGCGAAGACTGATCGCCGGAGGACCGTTAGGGTCGGCGGTATGAGTGACGCGGAGACGTTGTTCGAGAAGATCATCGCCAGGGAGATCCCGGCCGAGATCGTGCACGAGACCGAGAACACCCTCGCCTTCCGGGACATCCAGCCCCAGGCCAGGGTGCACGTGCTCGTCGTGCCGAAGAAGCGGTACCGCAACCTCGCCGAGTTCGCCGCCGCCGACCCGCACGGGCTGGCCGAAGTGGTCGCCACCGCCGCGAAGGTGGCCGAGCTCGAGGGCATCACCACCAGCGGCTACCGCGTGGTGTTCAACACCGAGGGTGACGCCGGGCAGACGGTCTTCCACGTCCACGCCCACGTGCTCGGCGGGGAACAGCTCGGCCACTTCGGCACCGCGAGGTAACCACCTGCGCCGCCGGGCCGCCTACCGCTAGCATCGTGGGTGACCAAACAACTCACGACCAGCGACGCAGCGCAGAAAGCAGGCCCGAGGCCCAGTGGCCGGTACCGCACCGGGTGGAGCCGCCCGATCCGAAGTCCCGCGTGACGACCAGCAGGTCGAGGCGGCAGCCACGCCGGACGCGAAGTCCCGATTCCCCATTCCCGACGCCGCCGCGCTGACCCTGCTCGGGTCACGGGACGAGAACCTGCGCGTCGCCGAAGAGCTGCTCACCGCCGACGTCCACGTCCGAGGCAACGAAGTCACCCTCACCGGTGACCCGGCCGACGTGGCCTTCGCCGAGCGCGTGTTCGCCGAACTGGTCACCCTGGCCGGGCGCGGCCAGCAGGTCGACCCCGGCACCGTGCGGCGCACGGTGGCCATGCTCTCCGCCGGTGGCTCCGAATCGCCCGCCGACGTGCTCAGCATGGACATCCTGTCCCGCCGCGGGCGCACCATCCGGCCCAAGACGCTGAACCAGAAGCGCTACGTCGACGCGATCGACAAGCACACGATCGTCTTCGGCGTCGGCCCGGCGGGTACCGGCAAGACCTACCTGGCCATGGCGAAGGCCGTGCAGGCGCTGCAGGGCAAGCTGGTCACCCGCATCGTGCTGACCCGGCCCGCGGTCGAAGCCGGTGAGCGGCTGGGGTACCTGCCCGGCACGCTCAACGAGAAGATCGACCCGTACCTGCGCCCGCTCTACGACGCGCTGCACGACATGGTCGACCCCGAGTCGATCCCGCGGCTGATGCAGGCGGGCACGATCGAGATCGCGCCGCTGGCCTACATGCGCGGGCGCACCCTCAACGACGCCTTCATCATCCTGGACGAGGCGCAGAACACCACGCCGGAACAGATGAAGATGTTCCTCACCCGCCTCGGTTTCGGCTCGAAGATCGTGGTCACCGGTGACATCACCCAGGTCGACCTGCCCAGCGGGCAGCGCAGCGGCCTGCGGGTGGTGCGCGAGATCCTCGAGGGCGTGGACGACCTGCACTTCGCCACGCTGACCAGCCAGGACGTGGTCCGCCACCGCCTGGTCGGCGACATCGTCGACGCCTACGAGAAGTGGCAGGCCGTGCAGGACGCCACCGAGCCGAAGAACGGCTGGAAGGGCCAGCGCCGGTGAGCATCGAGATCGCGAACGAGTCCGGCGTCGGGGTCGACGAGACGTCCATCGTCTCGGCGGCCCGCTTCGCGCTGGACAAGATGGAGGTCAGCCCGCTGGCCGAGCTGTCCGTGCTGCTGGTCACCCTGGACGTGATGGAGGACCTGCACGAGCGCTGGATGGACCTGCCGGGCCCGACCGACGTGATGGCCTTCCCGATGGACGAGCTGGACAGCACCCGCCGTCCCGACGCCGCGGACGCCTCACCCGCCCTGCTCGGCGACATCGTGCTCTGCCCGGCGTTCGCGAAGGACCAGGCGCACACCGCCGGGCACTCGCTGACCGAGGAACTGCACCTGCTCACCGTGCACGGCGTGCTGCACCTGCTCGGCTACGACCACGCGGAACCGGCCGAGGAGAAGGAGATGTTCGGGCTGCAGAAGCGCATCCTGAACGAGTTCCGCGCGGCTTCCGCGGCGGCCCGCAGGCAGGACGCGCAGCGCAACGCCGACGACCGGCTGCTCGGCACCGCCGGGCTGGACCGCGTGGCCGACCCCGGCGAAACCGGCTGAGCCGATGACCAGCTCGACCTCCCTGCTGATCATCGCCGTGGCCCTGGTCCTGTTCGGCGGGGTGTTCGCCGCGGCGGACGCCGCGGTGAGCACGGTCTCGCAGGCCAGGGCCGAGGGCATGGTGCGGCTGGGCCGGGCAGGCGCCCGCCAGCTGGTCGCGGTGATCGCCGAGCGCCGTCGCCACATCAACCTGCTGCTCCTGCTGAGGCTGGGGTGCGAGCTGACCTCGACGGTGCTGGTCACCGTGGTGTTCCTGCGCTGGATCGAGCCGGTCTCGCTGGCCGTGGTGGTGGCGGGCGTGGTGATGATCCTGGTCAGCTACGTGCTGATCGGGGTCGGCCCGCGCACCATCGGGCGCCAGCACCCGTACCGCGTCGGCCTGGTGGTCGCCGGGCTGGTCCGCGCGCTCGGCACCGTGCTCGGCCCGCTGAGCAAGCTGCTGATCCTGCTGGGCAACGCGATCACCCCGGGCAAGGGCTTCCGCGAAGGCCCGTTCACCTCCGAGGTCGAGCTGCGCGAGCTGGTCGACCTCGCCCAGGAACGCGGTGTGGTGGAGGACTCCGAGCGCGAGATGATCCACTCGGTGTTCGAGCTGGGGGACACCGTGGCCCGCGAGGTGATGGTGCCGCGCACCGAGATCGTCTGGATCGAGCAGGGCAAGAGCGTGCGCCAGGCGCTGGCGCTCTCGCTGCGGACCGGGTTCACCCGCCTGCCGGTGATCGACGAGTCGGTCGACGACATCGCCGGCGTGGTCAACATCAAGGATCTGGTGCGGGCCTCGATGGCCGACGGCGGCGCCACGCGCGAGGTGCGCGAGCTGATGAACCAGGCGAGTTTCGTGCCGGACTCCAAGCGGCTCGACGAGCTGCTCAAGGAGATGCAGGTTTCGCGCCACCACCTGGCCATCGCCATCGACGAGTACGGCGGCACCGCCGGCCTGCTGACCATCGAGGACATCCTCGAGGAGATCGTCGGCGAGATCACCGACGAGTCCGACGCCGACGAGCGGCCGCCGATCGAGGCGCTGGACGAGTCCTCGGTGCGCGTGTCGGCGCGCCTCGGTGTGGACGACCTCGGTGAGCTCTTCGGCATCGAACTGGACGACCACGACGTGGAGACCGTCGGCGGGCTGCTCGCGCAGCGCCTCGGCCGGGTGCCGCTGCCCGGCGCGGAAGCCGAGGTCGCCGGGCTGCGGCTGCACGCCGAGGGCGGCAAGGACCGGCGCGGCCGGATGCGGATCACCACGGTGGTGGTGCGCGCCAGCGACGACCGGATCGCCGGGCGGCGCGTGCGCGTGCCGCGCGAGGAACGTGACGAGCAGGACGAACGGGATCGGAGCGTGGAGCATGCCTGACCACGAGCTCGGGGCCGAGGACGAGAAGATCGTCCTCCTCGCCCGCTCGGCCAGGGCGCGGAACGGCGCGAACGAGGGGGCCGCGGTCCGGGACACCGACGGCCGCACCTACTCGGCCACCACCATCGACCTGCCCTCCTTCCAGCTCACCGCGTTGCAGGCGGCGGTCGCCGCCGCGGTGTCGAGCGGGGCCGAGGGCCTGGAGGCGGCCGCCGTGGTCTCCCCGGAGCCGGGCTTCCGGGAGCAGTCGGTGCACGCCGTCCGCGATGTTTCGGCGAATGTCCCCATTTTTCGCGCGGACCCTTCCGGAACGGTGCTGGAAGTGCTGCGCTAGGCCGTGACCTGACCACTCGCCGACGTCGCGGGAGAACGTGTGGATTTCGGGATCTTGGGACCACTCGAGATCACCGGTGTGCCCAGCGGCACGATCAGCGCGGGCAGGCAGCGCTGCCTGCTGGCCATGCTCCTGCTCGAACCGGGGCAGGTGGTGCCGCTGGAGCGGATCGCCGACGCGCTCTGGGGCGAGGACTGGCCGGACACCGTGCGCAACGCCGTGCAGGTGGTGGTTTCGCGGCTGCGGCGCTCCTTCGCCGGGCACCCGGTGCAGATCCTGGCCAGGGCCAACGGGTACCTCATCGACGTCCCGCCGTCCCGGGTGGACCTGCACCGCTTCCGCGCGTGGGTGGCCAAGGCGCGGGAACTGGCCTGGCACGACGACGCGACGGCGGCCGAGTTGTTCCAGCGCGCGCTGTGCCTGTGGCGCGGGGCGCCGATGGCCGGGGTCGAATCCGAGCTGATCTCCGAGCGGATCGCGCCCGCGCTCGAACACGAGCGGGTCGGCGCGCTGCTCGACTACCACGACGCGGTGCTCCGGCTGGACCGTGCGGCCGAGCTGGTGCCCGCGCTGCTCGCGCTCACCCACGAGCACCCGTTCGAGCAGCGGCTCTGGGCGCAGCTGATGATCGCGCTGCACCGCACCGGCCGCACCCGCGACGCGCTCGCCGCCTACCGCAGGCTGCACCGGCGGCTCAGCCGTGAACTCGGCCTGGAGCCGACCGCCGAGCTGAAGGCGCTCGAACAGGCCGTGCTGCGCGGGGATTCGCTGCGGCACCAGCCCGTGCGGCAGCACCGGACGCCACGCCGTGAGGCGTTCGACGGCCCGGCGCAACTGCCGCCGACGGTGGGTGACTTCACCGGCCGCACCGCCGAACTCGACGAGCTGGTCCGGACGCTGACCGCGCCGGGGGAGGCCGTGCCGGTGGTGACGCTGGCCGGGCAGGGCGGGGTCGGCAAGACCACGCTCGCCGTGCGGGCCGCGCACCTGGTCACCGAGCACTTCCCGGACGGCCAGCTGTACGTCGACCTCTGCGGCACCCAGGACGCGGTGCGGGACCCCGCCCGCGTGCTGGCCAACTTCCTGCTCTCGCTCGGGGTGGACGGCGGGGCCATCCCGGACGACCTGGCCGACCGGTCGGCGTTGTTCCGCAGCAAGCTCGCCGGCCGGAAAGTACTGGTACTGCTGGACAACGCGGCGGACGAGGAGCAGGTTCGCCCGCTGCTGCCCGGTTCCGCGGGCTGCGCGGTGGTGGTCACCAGCCGCGCGCGGCTCAGCGGCCTGGAGGGCGGGCGCTCGCTGGACGTGGAGGTGTTCACGCCGGAGCAGGCGTGGGCCTTCCTCGCCGGGGTCGTCGGCCAGGACCGGATCGACGCCGAACCCGGTGCGGTCGCGGAGATCACCCGGCTCTGCGGTTACCTGCCGCTGGCGGTCCGCGTGGCCGGGGCGAAGCTGGTCGCGCGGTCGCGGCTGGGCATCGGGCAGCTCGCGGCCCGGCTCGCCGACGAGTGCGGCAGGCTCGACGAACTGGTGGCGGGCGATCTCGCGGTCCGGGCGAGCCTGGCCCTCAGCTACACCGGGCTGCGGCCGGATGAGCAGCGCGCACTGCGGTTGCTCGGCCTGCTCGACGTCACCGACTTCGCGTCCTGGGTGTGCGCCGCCGTGCTCGACGTGTCCGCCGCCGAGGCGGAAAGCACGCTGGACGCGCTGGTCGACGTGCACCTGGTGGAGGTCGTCGGCATCGACGTCTGCGGCCAGACGCGGTACCGGCTGCACGACCTGACCCGGCTCTTCGCCAGGGAACGCGCCGAGGAGAGCGAGCCGCCGGAGGAGACCGAGGCGGCGCTGGGCCGGGCGCGCACCGCGTGGCTGGCGCTCGCCGAAGCCGCCGACGACCTGCTCGACAACCGCACGCTGGAACGGATCTCGAACTGCCCGGACCGGGAACGGCTGGCCGCCGAGGAACCGGAGATCCTGGGCGGCAACGCGGCGGGCTGGTTCGACGTGGAGGCCCGCAACCTCCAGGCGATCGTCGCCGGTCGCGCGCGCGGGCCGATCGGCTGGCAGATCGCCGAAGCACTGGTCGGCTACTTCGAATACCGCGTGCTCGGGCAGGACTGGGAACGCACGCACCTCGCCGCGCTGGAACGCTGCGAAGCCGAGGGCGACCGGCTCGGCGCGGCGGTGCTGCTGCGGGGGCTGGCCGATCGCGCCTGGGGCCGCGGCAGCGCGGACTGCCTGCGGTACGCCCGCAAGGCCGAGCGGTTGTTCGCCGAACTCGGGCACGACACCGGGCGCTCGCAGGCGTTGTCACTGCTGGGATTGGGCCTGCGACTCGAAGGCGCCTACGACGAGTCGATGGCCGCCTACGCCGAAAGCCGGCGGCTCAGCGGGGAGCAGGGCAAGCACCGCACCACGATCATGTCGCTGATCAACGAATCGATCATCCACCGCGTCCGCGGCGAGGCCGACCAGGCGCTGCGGTGCGTGCTGGAGGTCCGGCGGCTGGCCGGGGCCATCGGGTTCGCCAGGGCGGAGGCCGAGGCGTGGATGCGGCTGGGCAACCTCCGCCAGGACCGGGGCCAGTGGGACGAGGCGGTGGACGCCTACCGCACCGCCGCGGCCGGGTTCCGGCGGCTCGACCACGCCGGTTTCCACACGCTCACCCTGACCCACCTCGGTGACCTGCACCTGCGCACCGGCGACCTGCACTCGGCCGAGGACACGCTCGAGCAGGCGGTCGAGGCGGCGGCCAACTACCGGCACCACTCGAGCAGCTTCCTGCCGATGGAGCTGCTCGCCGAGGTCCACCTCGAACAGGGCCGCTACGACCTCGCGGCGGCCGAGCTGACCGGGTACGTGGCCGAATACCGCGAGCGCAGGCTGGTCGCGCGGCTGCCCGGCGCGCTGGCGAAACTCGGTCGCGCCCGGCACGGAACCGGACAGGTGGCCGAGGCCGTCGAAGCCTGGACCGAAGCCAGGGCGCTGCACCTCGAACTGGGCAACCGCGCCGGCGCCGCCGAGCTCGACGAGCTGCTCGGGGGGATCACCGAATCGACCGCGTGAGGCGTCAGGGAGGATGGGCGGATGAGCACCACCACCCACCGCTCCGGTTTCGCCTGCTTCGTCGGCCGCCCGAACGCGGGCAAGTCCACGCTGACCAACGCGCTGGTCGGCACCAAGGTCGCGATCACCTCGAGCAAGCCGCAGACCACCCGGCACGCGATCCGGGGTGTGGTGCACCGCGAGGACGCGCAACTGGTCATCGTGGACACGCCGGGCCTGCACAAGCCGCGCACGCTGCTCGGCGAACGGCTCAACGACATCGTGCACTCGACCTGGTCCGAGGTGGACGTGGTGGGCTTCTGCGTGCCAGCCGACGAGAAGGTGGGCCCCGGTGACCGGTTCATCGCCGCCGAACTGGCCAAGATCGCCCGCCGCACCCCGGTGATCGGCGTGGTCACCAAGACCGACCTGGTGCCGAAGGAACGCGTGGCCGAGCAGCTGCTCGCGCTGCAGAACGTGATGGAGTTCGCCGAGCTGGTGCCGGTGTCCGCGGTCGACGGCTTCCAGGTGCAGACCCTCGCCGACCTCCTGGTGCGGCGCCTGCCCGAGGGGCCGCAGCTCTACCCGGACGGTGACCTGACCGACGAGCCGGAGCAGACGCTGGTCGCCGAGCTGATCCGCGAGGCCGCGCTCGAAGACGTGCGCGACGAGCTGCCGCACTCGATCGCGGTGACGGTCGAGGAGATGCTGCCGCGCGAGGGCCGGGACGACCTGATCGACGTGCACGCGTTCCTCTACGTGGAGCGCCCCAGCCAGAAGGGCATAATCCTGGGGCACAAGGGGGAACGGCTCAAGCAGGTGGGCGCCACCGCCCGGCGGCAGATCGAGGCGCTGCTCGGCACCCGGGTCTACCTCGACCTGCACATCAAGGTGGCGAAGGAATGGCAGCGTGACCCCAAGCAGCTGCGGCGGCTGGGTTTCTGATTCTGGTTCTCTGATTCGAGGAGGGGGCGGATGACCGGTCCGTTTCAGCAACCGCCTGGTTACGGCTACGGGCCGGGGTACGGCCCGCCGAACTACGGGCCGCCACCGGAGAACCACCTGGTGTGGGCGATCCTGACCACGATCATGTGCTGTCTGCCGCTGGGCGTGGTGGCGATCGTGAAGTCGAACCAGGTGCACTCGCTGTGGTTCTCGGGGCAGTTCGAAGCCGCGCACAAGGCGGCGAACGAGGCCAAGAAGTGGGCCATGTGGTCGGCGCTGACCATGGTCATCCTGTTCGTGCTCTACATCCTCGTCTTCGTGCTGATCCTCGGGTTCGGCATCTTCGGGGCGGCTTCGTTATGAGCCAGGCGACGGGGGAGTACACCGGGGTCTACAACGGGATCCCGGCGCGCACCTTCGCCGAACGGGCCAGGGCGCTGGGCCCGCCCGCCGCGGTGGTCGCCGCCGGGGCCGCCGGGTGCGTCGCGGTGCTGCTCGGCGATCCGACCACGCCCGGCGGTTTCCTGCCGGTGTGCCCGACGCATTCGCTGCTGGGCATCGCGTGCCCCGGCTGTGGCGGGCTGCGGATGATGTACAGCCTGCTGCACGGGGACCTGCTCGGGGCGCTGCACTACAACGCGCTGTCGTTGGTCGTGGTGCTGCTTTCGGTGTGGAGCATCACCGCGTGGGCGGTCGGCCGGTGGCGGGGGCGGTGGGTGAACAGCTGGCTGCACTGGCGGTGGACGCCGCTGGCGTTCGGGGTGGCCTTCACCGTCTGGTTCGTGGTGCGCAACCTGCCGTTCGCGCCTTTCGACTCCCTCTACGTGTGAGGCGAGTTAGGCTGCGTCGCCGAAACAGGTGATCTTCCCAGGGGGACGCAGTGACCACTCCGCAGGACCAGCCCGAGCTGACCACCCGCCTGCAACCGCCGCTCGCCGGCGGACAGCCCGCGCCGCCCGCTCCGCCCGCCGAAGAGGACCGCACGCAGCGCGTGTCCCCGGAGGGCATCTTCCCGCCCGCCTTGGACGAAGCCGGGGTGACCCAGCGGCTCTCGAGCGAGGAAACGCAGCGCGTGTTCGGGGACCAGCCGGGAATGACGCAACGCATCAACCACCCCGCACCGCAGGGCGGGGGACAACCCGGTTCGGCCGCGCACCCCGGGCATGGACCGAACTCCGGCCCGATGGCACAGGTCGGCTGGTCGCCGCAGCCGGGCGCCGGGCCACAGCCCGGTTCGGCACCGCAGGTGGGCGACGCAACGCGATCCGGCTCGGCGACGCAATCCGGGTGGTCGCCGCAGCCGGGCTTGGCGCACGCCGGGCATGGGCCGCAGTCGGGTTCGGTGATGCAGGCGGGCGACGCAGCGCAATCCGGTCCGATGGCGCAGCCAGGTTGGTCGCCGCAGTCCGCTTCGGTGGCGCAAGCCGGGCAGGCTTCGCCTTCCGGGTCGGTGGCGCCGGTCGGCCAGGCGCCGGGATCGCCGGTGGGGCAGGGATTCCAGACCGGTCCGTACTCGCAGACCGGGCTGTCGCCGCAGTCGGGGTCGGTGCCGCAGGCGGGGCAGTCCGGGCCGTTGCCCCAGGCCGGGTTGGCGCAGCAGTCGGGCCCCTTCCCGGTGCCGGGGCAGGCGCAGCAGTCAGGGCCATTCCCCGCGTCTGGGCAGGCGCCGCAGGCGGGTTCGTCGCAGTCGGGGGCCTTTCCGGTGCCGGGGCAATCGCCGCTTTCCGGGCAGTCGTCGCAGTCGGGGTCGTTTCCCGTGGCCGGGCAGGGGGCGCAGTTCGGGCCGCCGTCGGCGAATGGGCGGGAATTGGCGAGTTGGGGGCAGCGCGCCGGTGGTTATTTGCTTGATCTGGCCCCGATTCTCCTCGTGGTGCTCGCCGGCGGGCTGGTGATGATCAGCTCGATCACCACGGGCGCGATCATCATGGGAGTGGGCTGGCTCGGCGGCCTGGTCTGGGTGGTGCTCAACCGGTGGGTCAAGGGCGGCAGGACCGGCCAGTCCTTCGGCCGCCGCGTGGTCGGGATCAAGCTCGTCGGCGAGCAGAGTGGCGCGCCGATCGGGGCGGGATCCGCCTTCCTGCGCGATTTGTGTCACGCCGCCGATTCCGCCGCCTGCTACGTCGGTTTCCTCTGGCCGTTGTGGGACGAGCGCAACCAGACCTTCGCCGACAAGATCGTCAAAACGATCGTCGTCACAGTGCCGAAGGGAAATAGCTGAAAGCGGGGGCGGAACCGGCGCCCTTCGCCTAGCGTCCTATCGCGACGTCACCGCGTTCCGGTGCCTGCGCGCCGGGCGGTGCCGGGCAGCGAGTACGCTCCCGCGCACCGGCCTGCTCTGCAGTGGCGACCGCGGTGACCTGTTCAACCCGAATGCAGTGAGCGAGGGGGAAGCCCCATGACCAATCCCTACGGTCAGCAGCAGCCGTACGGCCAGCAGCCCGGCCAGCCGCAACCGGGCTACGGCCCCCCGTCGGGTGCGACGCCTGCCCCGTACGGTCAGCCGTCGCCGCCGTACGGTCAGCCCGCTCCCTACGGTCAGCCCTCGCCGCCCTACGGCCAGCCTTCGCCCTTCGGCGGCGGCCCCGGCATGGGCGGCCCCGGCATGGGTGGCCCGGTGCAGGACATCCCGGACTACAAGGGCTGGGCCATCGCTTCACTGTTCCTCGGCGGCGTCCTGCTGGGCATCTTCGCGATCATGAAGTCGAACGAGGTCGGCCAGTACAAGATGCAGGGCAACTACGCCATGGCGGAACAGGCTTCGCGGACCACCAAGACGATCTGCCTGATCTCCACCATCCTCGGCGGGCTCGGCTGCGTGATCGGCCTGATCGTCTTCATCGCCGCCATGGCCTCGATTTGATTTCCACCGTTCACCGTTCCAGTTCCCCTGGGGGAGTTCTTCGATGACCAATCCTTACGGCCAGCCGGGTTACGGCCAGCAGCCCGGCGGCTACGGCCCGCCGTCCGGCGGGATGCCCGCGCCCTACGGGCAGCCCGCGTACGGCGCCCCCGGCGGCGGTTTCGGCGGCCCGCCCGGGATGGCGGGCGGCGGCCACGACATCCCCGAGTACAAGGGCTGGGCCATCGCCTCGCTCTTCCTCGGCGGGGTCATCCTCGGGATCTTCGCGATCATGAAGTCCAACGAGGTCGGCCAGTACAAGATGCAGGGCAACTACCCGATGGCCGAGCAGGCCTCGCGGACGACCAAGACGCTGTGCCTGGTCTCCACGATCCTCGGTGGCGTCGGCTGCGTGATCTCCATCATCGCCATCATCGTCGCGATCGCGGCCGGTACCGCGGCCTACGACAGCTACAGCACCTACAGCACGTACAGCAGCAACTACTGCGACTACACCACCTCCTGCTGACCGGCGGCGGTGACTCACTGACGCGGCGGCACCCGTGCCGCCGCGTCAGGTTTTTCCCGGGGCCGCCGGCACCTGGTGCCGACCCGGCAGTGAGACGATAGGCCGGTGAGCCGTCTCTACCGCGACACCGGAGTGGTGCTGCGGACCTACAAGCTCGGCGAGGCCGACCGGATCGTCAGCTTCCTGACGCGGCGGCACGGCAAGGTCCGTGCCGCGGCGAAGGGTGTCCGCCGCACCAACTCGCGGTTCGGCGCCCGCCTGGAGCCGTTCGTCCACGTCGACGTGCAGTTCCACACCGGGCGCACCCTCGACGTGGTGACCCAGGTGCAGACCCTGGACGCGTTCGCCATGCCGATCGTCTCCGACTACCCGCGCTACACCTCGGCCAGCGCCATCGTGGAGACCGCCGACCGGCTCACCGTCGAAGAGGGCGAGCCCGCGCTGCGGCTGTACCTGCTCGTCGTCGGTGCCCTGCGAGCGCTGGCGGACGGCGAGCGCGACTCCTCGCTGGTGCTCGACGCCTTCCTCCTGCGCGCGATGGCCTTCGCCGGCTGGGCGCCCGCGATCGACGAATGCGCGCGCTGCGGTGACCCCGGTCCCCACCGGGCGTTCAGCGTGGCCGGTGGCGGCGCGATGTGCCCGCGCTGCCGGATGGCCGGTTCCGTGCACCCCTCACCGGAGATCTTCCAGTTGCTCGGCGCGCTCCTGCACGGGGACTGGGAGACCGCGGACGCCGCCGCGCAGAACACCCGCCGCGACGCCAGCGGACTGGTCGCCGCGCAGTTGCAGTGGCACCTGGAACGCCAGTTGCGGTCCCTGCCACTGGTGGAGAGACGTGCCCGCGATGCCGAGGTCACCGGGAAGTAGGGTCGGGTGCGATAACCCGTCTGAATGAATCGGAGGACGACCAGTGCGGCTCAGGGGACGCTCCACACCGGCGTCGCAGGTCCCGCTGCGGGCGCCCGAACCGCATTCCTCCGGTGAGCGCCCGCCGGAGATCCCGGCCGAGCTGGTGCCCCGGCACGTCGCGCTGGTGATGGACGGCAACGGCCGGTGGGCCAACCAGCGCGGGCTGCCCCGGATCGAGGGCCACAAGCGCGGGGAAGCGGTGATGATCGACGTCGCCAGCGGCGCGGTGGAACTCGGGGTCAAGTGGCTCTCGGTCTACGCCTTCTCCACCGAGAACTGGAAGCGCAGCCCCGAAGAGGTCCGCTTCCTGATGGGCTTCAACCGCGACACCATCCGCCGCCAGGTCGACTACCTCGGCTCGATCGGCGTGCGCATCCGCTGGGCCGGGCGCCGGCCGCGGCTGTGGCGCAGCGTGATCAACGAGCTGCAGGCGGCCGAGGAGAAGACCAAGCACAACACCAAGCTCAACATGACCATGTGCGTGAACTACGGCGGCCGCGCCGAGCTCGCCGACGGGGTGCGGCGGATCGCCCAGCTCGCCGCCGAGGGCAAGATCAACCCGGACAAGGTCGACGAGCGCACCATCGCCAAGTACCTGTACCAGCCGGAGATGCCGGACGTGGACCTGTTCCTGCGCCCGTCCGGGGAGCTGCGCACCTCGAACTTCATGCTGTGGCAGTCGGCCTACGCCGAGTTCGTCTTCCAGGACACCCTGTTCCCCGACTTCGACCGCCGCCAGCTGTGGTCGGCCTGCCTCGAGTACGCCAAACGTGACCGGCGATTCGGTGCCGCGGTGGACGCGGCGTCGGCCGGAGGAGCCTGATGATGACCGAAGCCGCGGACACCGCGAACCTGCTCACCCTCGCCCGCGAGTCACTCGAGCGCTACCTCGAGGTGCACGTCGACGACGACGGCGCGCTCACCTTCATGCACGCCGACGTGCCGTGCGTGGTGCAGGCGACGCGCCTGGCCGACGGGCTGACCGTGCTGAGCCTGACCTGCGTGGTGGCCTGGGACCTGCCCGACGACCCGTCGATCGCCGCCTCCGCGGCCGAACGCGCCGGTCAGGGCCTGTTCGGCACCCTCGGCGTCGTGCACACCGAGCGGGGCATGGACGTGACCCTGCGCTACGCCTTCCCCGCCGAGGGCATGGACCCCTCGCCGCTGGGCACGCTGCTGATGCTGGTGGTGTCGACCGCCTCGCAGCTGCGCACCGACCTTCTCGGCATCCCGGAGTCCTGACCCGCGAACCGCAGGCCAGGACGGGGCGGGCCGGTCTGGCATAGTGCCGAACGTGGGAATCATTTCCGACAGCGCGCGGACGAAACCGAAGCGCGGGCGGATCACCTCGATCGAGGTGCTCTGCGCCGTGCTGCTGATCGCGATCCTCGGGCAGGGCTGGCTCCAGCAGGTGCTCGACGTGCCCGCGCTGCGCACCGGCTCCACGGTGTTCGTCGCCGTCTGCGTGCAGGCGCTGCCGTTCCTCGTGCTCGGTGTGCTGATCAGCGGCGCGATCGCGGCGTTCGTCCCAGCCCGCGTGCTGCGGAAGGTGCTGCCGAAACGCGAGAGCGCCGCGGTCGGTGTGGCCGGACTGGCCGGGGTCGCGCTGCCGGGCTGTGAATGCGCCTCGGTGCCGGTCGCGCGCCGGTTGATGGGGCAGGGCGTGGCGCCCGCCGCCGCGCTGACCTTCCTGCTCGCCGCGCCCGCGGTGAACCCGGTGGTGCTGGTGGCGACCGCGGTCGCGTTCCCCGGCGAGCCGATGATGGTGCTCGCGCGGTTCCTCGCCTCACTCGCCACCGCGATGGTGATGGGCTGGCTGTGGGCCCGCTTCGGCAAGCTCGAATGGATCGCCGAGCGGGCGCTGCGCCGCCTGCCCGACAGCGAACCCGGGTCGCGGTGGAAGACCTTCGCCGAGATCGCCCGCACGGACCTGGTCGAGGCGGGCGGCTTCCTGGTGCTGGGCGCGCTGATCTCGGCCGCGCTCGGTGTGCTGGTGCCGCCGGAGTGGTTCGGCGTGCTGGGCGAGCAGATCGTGCTCGGCATCCTGGTGATGGCCGTGCTCGCGGTGGTGCTCGCGCTGTGCAGTGAGGCCGACGCGTTCGTCGCCGCCTCGCTGACCGCCGTGCCGCTGCTGCCGAAACTGGTGTTCCTGGTGGTCGGCCCGGCCATCGACGTCAAGCTGTTCGCGCTGCAGGCCGGGACCTTCGGCCGGTCGTTCGCGCTGCGGTTCGCCCCGGTCACCTTCGTCGTCGCGACCACCTGCGCGGTGCTCGCCGGCTCGTTCCTGCTCGGAGGTTCGTGATGCGGCGAGAAACGCAGAACATCCTGCTCATCCTGCTCGGCGGGGCGTTGCTCAAGATCAGCTTCAACGGCGACTACCTGCGGTACGTCAAGCCGGCGCACCAGCCGTGGGTGATCGCCGGTGGCGCGATCATGGTGCTGCTCGGGGTGGTCGCGATCGGCCGCGACCTGCTCGCCGCCCGCCGGTCCGCCGCGCCCGCCGAGCCGCACGCGCACGAGGGGCACCAGCACCCGGCCCGGTCGGCGTGGCTGCTGATGGTGCCGGTGCTCGCGGTGTTCCTGGTCGCGCCGCCCGCGCTCGGCTCGGATTCGGTGACCCGCACGCAGGGCCGCACACCGCAGTCGTCGGCGCTGCGGGACGCGCAGCTCTTCCCCGCGCTGCCCGAGCAGGCGGTCGTGCCGTTGCCGGTCTCGGAGTTCGTCACGCGGGCGGGCTGGGATTCGAGTGGTTCGCTGAACGGCCGCACGGTCTCGCTATCCGGGTTCGTCGCCCGCGACGGCGAGGACGTGCTGCTCGCCCGGCTGGTCATCGGCTGCTGCGCGGCTGACGCGAACCCGGTCACCGTGCGCCTGCTCGGCCCGGGCACCGAGGGCCTGAAGCCGGACGCCTGGATCGAGGTCACCGGCGAGGTCGTGCCCGGCACCACGACCCGGGAGACGAACTACACGCCGGACCTCACCCTGGCCTCGGTCCGGCCGGTGCCCGCGCCGAAGGATCCGTACGAGTACTGAGCGGGAGCGAGCCGTGGCCTATCGGACGACCGTGCTGCTTCCGCGTGGAGTGGCGTGGGGCCTGCGCGCGGTTTGCGCGGGGTGCGTGCTGCTGAGCGCGGCGCTGTGGTGGTTCGCCGGGGACGCGCCGATCTCGTGCGCGGTGGCGACGGTGATCCTGCTGGGGGTGTCCGGCCCGCTGGCGCTGTCCCGCGGGCGCATCGAGGTCGACGACGAGCACCTCCGGTTGAAGCTGGTCCCGCTGTTCACCAAAACCGTGCCACGCCACGAGATCGTCGCCGTGGAACCGGCCGAAGTGGACCCGTGGCGCGACTTCCACGGGTTCGGCTACCGCCTGACCGGTGCCGGCCGGATCGGGTTCGTCTTCCGCCGCGGCCCGGCGGTCCGGGTGTCCACCCGGGACGGCCGGACCTACGTGATCAGCGACCCGGCGGCGGACGAACTCCTCGCGGCCCTGCGCTAGCTCGCGGCGGCCAGCGCGCTCGGCGTGCGGCAGCCGACGATCGCGGGTGTCTCCTGGACGAGCGTGTCGTCGGTGAGCGCCTCCACCATGAACAACGCGAAGTCCACGCGCCGCGTCAGGTTGCTCTCGAGGATCGGGTCACCGACGTGGCGGCTCCACACCGGCAGCCCCTGGCTCTCGCCCTCTTCCAGATCGCTCCCGCGGACGACGGTCCACCGCCGGTCGCTGGCGAAGATCCGGCGGCACGCCTCGACCTGGTCGTCGATCTCGGCCGCGCGCACCAGCCGGGCCAGCCGGGTGGCGACCCGGAGGAACGCCCGGAACTTCCACGAGTACTTGTCCTCGCCGTCCCGCGTGATGTGCCAGCCACACGAAAAGATCAGGCGCGCCTCGGGTTCGGCGTGGTCGAGCACGGCTTGCGCGGTGCCCGACGAGTACTGCTGCACGCCCCAGGGGACCAGCACGGTCAGCACCCCGTCGCAGCCGGCGACCGCCTCGCGGATCAACTCCGGGTCGTTCGTCGGACCGGGGACGACGGTGATCCGGTCGGCGAACTCCGCCAGTTTCGGCACGCTGCGCTCCCGGCAGACGCCGACGACCTGGTAACCGCGGTCCAGTGCCTGCCGGACCATGTACCGACCCAGTTTTCCCGACGCCCCGACGATGCAGACCTTCTTCATGTGTCCTCCCGGACTTACGTTGTAAGTAACGCTAGACTTACGTTGTAAGCCAGTCAAGGAGGCAGTGGATGGGACAGCGCGGCACAAAGCCGCGGCGGGCGCCGCTCAGCCGGGACCGGGTGGTCGGCGCGGCGATGGCGCTGGCCGACGAGAAGGGGGAGGCCGGGGTCACCATGCGGGCGGTCGCCGCCCGGCTCGGGGTCGAGGCGATGTCGCTCTACAACCACGTGGCCGGCCGGGACGACCTGCTCGACGGCATGGTCGACGCGGTGTTCGGCGAGATCGAGCTGCCCGATCCGGCCGCGGGCTGGAAGGAGAGCATGCGCGACCGCGCCGCTTCGTCACGGGCGGCGCTGCGGCGTCACCGGTGGGCCGTCGGCCTGATGGACTCGCGCAAGCAGCCGGGCCCGGCCACCCTTCGGCACCACGACGCCGTGCTGGGCGCTCTGCGCGGCGGTGGCTTCTCCGTGGTGATGGCCGCGCACGCCTTCTCGGTGATCGACAGCTACCTCTACGGGTTCGTGCTCCAGGAACTGAGTCTGCCGTTCAGCGACTCGTCCGAACTCGACGAGGTCGCCGCCGGGATCGTGGAGGTCGCGCCCGTCGGCGACTACCCGCACCTGATGGAACTCATGACCGAGCACGCCCTGAAACCGGGTTACGACTACGGGGACGAGTTCGACTTCGGCCTGGCGCTCATCCTCGACGCGCTGGAGCCGGACGAGGCCTGAGCCGGGTCAGGCCTTGGCGCAGTCGGCGCAGAGGCCGACGATCTCCACGGTGTGCGAGATGTCGGAGAACCCGTTGCCGCTGGCGATCTTCTCCGCCCAGCGTTCCACCGCCGGGCCCTCCACCTCGACGGTGTACCCGCAGCGGCGGCAGACCAGGTGATGGTGGTGGTGCGAGGAGCAGCGGCGGTAGATCGCCTCGCCGGACTCGGTGCGCAGGACGTCGATCTCCCCGGCCTCGGACAGCGACTGCAGCGTCCGGTACACCGTGGTCAGGCCGATGCCCTCGCCACGCTTGCGCAGCTCGTCGTGCAGTTCCTGTGCCGAGCGGAAGTCGTCGACCGCGTCCAGCAGCTCGACCACGGCGGCGCGCTGCTTGGTGGAGCGGCGGCCGGGCAGCGGGGCCCGGCCCCTGGTCGGGGTGCTCACGGGTGCCTGCCCTCCTGCACGTGCGCCACCGCGTCCACCACGATGTGCGCCAGGTGGTCGTCGACCAGGCGGTAGACGACCTCGCGGCCGCGCCGCTCGCCGTGCACCACACCGGCCGCCTTGAGCACGCGCAGGTGCTGGCTGATCAGCGGCTGGGCCACCTCGAGCGAGTCGACCAGTTCGTGCACGCAGCGGTCGCCGTCGCGCAGTTGCAGCACGATCGAGATGCGGACCGGCGCGGCCAGCGCGCGCAGCAGTTCCCCGGCCTCGACCAGGGTGCCCGACGACGGGGTCGGCGCGTGCGGGGACGGGGTCCGGGCCGGGGAGTGCACGTGCTCGGCGTCCTCCGGCAGACCGGGGGGCGCGGCGTCCGGGCTCACCGTCGGCATCGTCCACTCCAGCGGTTGGCGAAAAGGGTTGTCTTTACCATCCTAATGCTTGTCTCGGACGTTGCGCCGTTCGAGTGACAACGAGGGTAAATCGTGAGTAAGTTTCCTATCTTGTGGACTGCCGTGCGAAGTTTGGCCGGGTGACGGCCACGCTGCGTGGTCTGGGGTGACGCAAGCAACCCACGCGGGCGATCGCGCGTGTGTGTTACGGCAGAAGCGCCTATGAAGCTGAGGAGCCATGACGCGTTTAGTGACGAAGCTGGCCGCCGGCACGACGGCATTGGCCTTCGCGGTGGTACCGGGGGTGGCCTCGGCCCAGGTGGACGAGGAGACCGGCCCGGTCGCCTACGCCAACGCCGCCGCGGCGAAGGTGGGCGAGGGTGAGGGCGCGGGCACCGTCGTCACCGAGACGCAGAAGTCCCCGCTCAAGGCGGGCCAGTCGAAGCTGGGGCCGGAGCGCAACCTGCTGCCCAAGGACGAGGGCGAGAAGAAGGCCATCGGCTCGAACTACCTGATCCACCTCGGCAAGTACAACCCGGACGCCAGCCCGTACCCGGCGGACGTGGACAGCCGCGACCACAACGTGGTGGCGACGCTGAAGGACACCAACGTGCCCACGGCCACCGCCGAGACCAACTACGCGCTGCAGGACGTCACCCTCGGCGGCAAGACGGACCTGGAGAACACCTTCCTTGCGCTGGACGGGGCCAAGTCCACCGTCGAGTGCGCGGCCCCGGACAAGCTGACCGGCTCCACCACCGCCGAGGCCATCTGGGTCCGCACGCAGCCGACCGGAGACCTCGAGAAGGTCGAGCCGGACGCGGACGGCAAAGTCGAGCTGACGGGCTTGCCGTTCGGCCCGCCGAGCGACAAGACCGCCGAGGGCGAGGACACCAGCGCGACGACCAAGACCGTTTCCGATCTGACCCTGCGGCCGATCACGGAGTTCGATTCACTGCTGCGGCAGGAGCAGTGGCGCAGCGGCGAGCTGAACTCGTCGGCGGGCTGGCTGGTCGAGATCGTTTCGCATGTCACGAACACGGCAGGCGTGGTCGTCGCGGACGTGAAGTCCCGCTACGTGCTCGGTGGCGTCAGCTGCTCGATCCCGAAGAACTTCACCCCGGCCGACCCGCAGTCGAGCACCCCGCAGGTGCCGACGAAGATCCCGGCGGGCGTCACCGCGCCGGCGGACTCGGACGGCGTGTCCCCGCTGGGCCTGTCGCTGCTCGGCGGTGGCGTGCTGCTGGGCGCCGGTGCCGTGCTGACGCTGCGCCGCCGTCCCGCGCCGGTCGAGCGGAAGAGCTGACCTGGTGGAGACGCCACCCGCGGTCGCGGAGGTTCCGCGCCGCCGCAAGCTGATCGCGATCGTGCTCGCCGTGGTCGCGGTGGTCGTCGCCGGAGTCGGGGTCTGGGTGCTGGTGAGCGGCCCGGACCCCGCCCCGGTGGCGCAGGCGCCCGCTCCGGCGCCCGCCGCGCCGCTGCCCGCGGCCACCTCCGCCCCGCAGACCGCGGTGCAGGTGGCCGAGCCCGCGCAGAGCCCCGGCACCGTCCGGCTGCCCGAAGGCGGCACGGCGAAGCTGATCCGCAAGGAGGTCACCGCCGACGGCGTGCTGCCCATCCCGGACGGGCTCGACGAGGCCACCTGGTGGGGCGCCAAGCTCGGCGACAGCCAGGGCGCGGCGCTGCTGTCCGGGCACGTGAACTGGAAGCGGCAGAACGGCCCGTTCGACGAGCTGTGGCGCACCAGCCCCGGCCAGGAGGTCAGCGTGGTCGACACCGGCGGTGGCCAGTGGAAGTACCGGATCACCGAGGTGGTCACGCTGCACAAGAACGACCTGCCGGACCACGCGCAGAAGTTGTTCGGCCAGGACGGGCCGCACCGGCTGGTACTGGTCACCTGCGGCGGGGACTACGTCGGCGGTACCGAGGGCTACGAGGACAACCGGATCGTCACCGCGGAACTCGTCTCACGGCCGTGAACCGGCGATGATCCGCGATTGCCTGCTCACCCCAGGCAAACCCCTCGCGGAGCGCTTCAGGCGGGGCGGATACTCTGACGGTTCCCAGTCAGAGTTTCGTCCCCGCATGTCACGGAGCGTGGAGTGCCCGCCAACACCATCGAGACCGTAGTCAGTCTCTGCAAGCGTCGTGGTTTCGTCTTTCCGTGCGGGGAGATCTACGGGGGTACCCGGTCGGCGTGGGACTACGGTCCGCTCGGCGTGGAGATCAAGGAGAACATCAAGCGCCAGTGGTGGAAGTCCATGGTGCAGGGCCGCGACGACGTCGTCGGCCTGGACTCCTCGGTGATCCTGCCGCGGCCGGTGTGGGTCGCCTCCGGGCACGTCGGCGTGTTCACCGACCCGCTGGTGGAATGCCTGTCCTGCCACAAGCGCTTCCGGGCCGACCAGCTCGCCGAGGAGTACGCCGAGCGCACGGGCAAGGAGGTCGCCGAGGACGAGCTGTCCGACGTGCCCTGCCCGAACTGCGGCAACCGCGGCCAGTACACCGAGCCGCGTGACTTCAACATGATGCTCAAGACCTACCTCGGCCCGGTGGAGTCCGAGGAGGGCCTGCACTACCTGCGTCCGGAGACCGCGCAGGGCATCTTCATCAACTTCCTCAACGTGCAGACCACCTCGCGGAAGAAGCCGCCGTTCGGCATCGGCCAGATCGGCAAGTCCTTCCGCAACGAGATCACCCCGGGCAACTTCATCTTCCGGACCCGCGAGTTCGAGCAGATGGAGATGGAGTTCTTCGTCGAGCCGGGCGAGGACGAGGTCTGGCACCAGCAGTGGATCGACACCCGCACCGCCTGGTACACCGACCTCGGCATCAAGGCCGAGAACCTGCGTCACTACGAGCACCCCAAGGAAAAGCTGTCGCACTACTCGAAGCGCACCGTCGACATCGAGTACCGCTTCGGCTTCGGCGGCCAGGAGTGGGGTGAGCTCGAAGGCATCGCGAACCGCACCGACTTCGACCTCACCACGCACTCGAACCACTCGGGCGTGGACCTGTCGTACTTCGACCAGTCCACCGGCCAGCGCTACCGGCCGTTCGTGATCGAGCCGGCGGCCGGTGTCGGCCGCTCGATGATGGCCTTCCTGGTCGACGCCTACACCGAGGACGAGGTGCCCAACGCCAAGGGCGGGGTCGACAAGCGCGTGGTGCTGAAGCTGGACTACCGGCTCGCGCCGTACAAGGTCGCGGTGCTGCCGCTCTCGCGCAACGCCGACCTCACGCCGAAGGCCCGCGACGTGGCGGCCACGCTGCGCCGCAACTGGAACGTCGACTTCGACGACGCCGGTTCGATCGGCAAGCGCTACCGCCGCCAGGAAGAGATCGGTACCCCGTTCTGCGTGACCGTCGACTTCGACTCGCTCGAGGACCACGCGGTCACCGTGCGCGAGCGCGACTCGATGCGCCAGGAGCGGGTCTCGATCGACCAGTTGGAGTCCTACCTCGGTGCGCGCCTGATCGGCTGCTGATCCGCCGACGGCGGTCACGGCAGGTCGTGACCGCCGCGGTGTCCGAAGTGGAGCTTCGGGGCGGGCCGGCCGCGGCGCTCGCCGCCCGTCGTCCACCCAGTCCATAGTGGACGTGGGTCGGCGGCGGTGAGGGGGTGCTCGCTACCGAGCGTGCGTCTGTCAGGATTTCCCCACTATGACTGCGCGAATTCCCGGACGAGTGAGTGCTGCCCGCTGGGTGCGCCGAGCCGTGGTCGGCGCGGTGCTGATCACCCTGCTCGTGGTCGGCGGCACGGCGGCGCGGGTGTGGCACGTCGCCCGCCTCGACGACCGGTCCCCGGCCGACGTGATCGTGGTGCTCGGCGCCGCCCAGTACAACGGCAAGCCTTCGGAGGTCTTCCGCGCCCGGCTGGTGCACGCCAAGCAGCTCTACGACACCGGCGTGGCCAAGTACGTGGTGACCTCGGGTGGCTCCGCCGAGGGCGACAGCTTCACCGAGGCCGAGGCGGGGGCGCGCTGGCTGGTCGAGCGCGGGGTGCCGCGCGAGCACACGATCGCCGTGGGTGAGGGCCGGGACACCCTCGGCACGCTGCACGCGGTCGCCGACGAGGTGCACCGGCGCGGGCTGAGCACCGTGGTGCTGGTCAGCGATCCGTGGCACTCGCTGCGGTCGAGGACGATGGCCGAGGACGTCGGCCTGGACGCCTGGAGCTCGCCGACGCACAGCGGGCCGATCGTCCAGACCCGCGAGACCCAGGCCAAGTACATCTTCCGGGAAACCGGGGCGCTGCTGTTCTACCGGATTTCGAAACGCCCGGCCGACGATATCGGCGGCACCGGCCTCGGCTGAGGAAAGGTATTCCTCCGCCGCCGATCATGTGATTCTCCCGGTATGCGGAAACAATTCTCACGCGGCGCTGGGGTTACCGGTTCCGCCCGGTAACGGTGGCACCACGGAGAGCCGCCGGTGGGTGTAGCCCTGGATCGGGCGGGCCAGTGCGGCCAGTCCGGCCGGGGTCAGCTCGGCCCGCACCCAGCTGCCCGGCAGTGCCGGGCCCGCCGCCCTGATCAGCCCCGCCCTGGCCAGCTGGTGGGAAGTCGCCTGGTCACTGCAGTGCAGGCCGTCCACCCGCAGGTCCGGCTCGCAGCTCGCGGTCAGCTCCGCGCGGCCCGCCTGCACCGCACGCAGCATCGCGCGGGCCCGGTGGGTGATCTGCTGGGTGAGCTGCGTTGTCTCAGGAGTGACGACTTCGGCTCTTTCGGCGCTTGTCATAACTCATCACCGCCTCCGTGGTTCCAGTGTTCGTGGTGACCGGAATCACAATCGTCTCCTGGTTTGCTTTCCGGCGGCACCCGAGAAAGTCCCTAGGGGAACCCCTATTTCGGATCCGGCCGGTCTCGTGGCCCGCGCTTAAACTGGTGCGGGTGAACTCCTACACGGCACACGACGCCGAGCGGCGGCTCGCCGAACCGGCCAAGGGCGCGGTGCTGCCGGGTGCGCGTGCCGACGCCCGCAGCGCGTTCGCGCGCGACCGCGCCCGGGTGCTGCACTCGGCCGCGCTGCGCCGGCTGGCCGGCAAGACGCAGGTGGTCGGGCCGGGGGAGGGCACCGAGGTCAGCGGCGTGCCGCGGACCCGGCTGACGCATTCGCTGGAGGTCGCGCAGATCGGCCGCGGCATCGCCGAGGAACTGGGTGCCGACCCGGACCTGGTGGACACCGCCGGACTGGCGCACGACATCGGCCACCCGCCGTTCGGGCACAACGGCGAGCACGCGCTGAACGCCGTGGCGAGTTCCTGCGGCGGGTTCGAGGGCAACGCGCAGACGCTGCGCATCCTGGCCAGGCTGGAGCCGAAGGTGCTCGACGGGTCCGCCAGCGCCGGGCTCAACCTGACCAGGGCCTGCCTGGACGCCGCCACGAAGTACCCGTGGCCGCGGCGCGCGGGGGTGGCGAAGTTCGGCGTCTACGAGGACGACCTCGGCGTGTTCACCTGGATGCGCGAGGGCGCGCCGGAGGGGCGCACCTGCCTGGAGGCCCAGATCATGGACTGGGCCGACGACGTGGCGTACTCGGTGCACGACGTGGAGGACGGCGTGCTCGCCGGGCGCATCTCCTTCCGCGTGCTGGCCGACGCGCAGGAGCGGGCGGCGCTGGCGGAACTGGCGGCCAAGCACTTCTCCGCCAGTCCGGTGTCCACTTTGGAGGGTGCGGCGCGCGGGCTGCTGGAGCTGCCGGTGGTGGCCGAGCTGGCCCGGCGCTACGACTCCTCGCTCGGCGCGCAGGTGGCGCTCAAGCGGATGACCAGCGAGCTGGTCGGCCGGTTCGCCTCGGCCGCGGTGACCGGCACCAGGGCGGCCCACGGCGACGGCCCGCTCACCCGGTACGCCGCGTCGCTGGCCGTGCCGGACCAGGTGGCCGCGGAGGTCGCGCTGCTCAAGGCGCTGGCGTTGCGGTACGTGATGAGCGACCCGCGGCGGCTGGCCATGCAGGACGGCCAGCGCCAGCTGCTCGCGGAGCTGGTCGAGGTGCTGGTGCGGCGAGCCCCGGAACCGCTGGACCCGGTCTTCCAGCCCGCGTGGGCGGAGGCCGCCGACGACGCGGCCCGCCTGCGGGTGGTCGTCGACCAGGTCGCCTCGCTGACCGACGCCCAGGCCCACGCTTGGCACTCGTGGCACACGGGGATGCACAGGTAGGGTCGGTGCCATGGCAGCTCCAGCCGAACTCCGGCACCTCCGGTTCGCGCTCGCCCTGCACTCGAAGGCCGGTGCCGCGGGCACCTGCCTGTCGCCGTACTCCGCGGCGAGCGCGCTGACGCTGGTGGCCAGAGCGGCCCGCGGTGAGTCGGCCGAGGAACTGGTGCGGCTGCTCGGCGAGGTCGACGGCCAGGCGAAGCTGCTGCGGGCCGCCGCCGAACTGCACGGCCCGGACAACCAGGACACCCCGGTGCTCGAGGTGGCGAACACGCTCTGGGCCTGGGACGGGCTCGAGCTGCGCGAAGAGTTCACCGCGGAATTGGCGGACTGGCCCCACGGCTCGGTCGCGAGCGCGCCGTTCGTCGACGACCCCGAGGGCGCGCGCCGGACGATCAACGCCGACATCGCCACCACCACGCACGACCTGATCCCCGAACTGCTCACCCCCGGTTCGGTCGGCCCGGACACCGTGGCCGCCGTGGTCAACGCCCTCTACCTGAAGACCGCGTGGGCCAGCCCGTTCCGCGACCACGCCACCACCGACGCGCCCTTCCACACGCCGGGTGGCGAGGTCCAGGTGCCGACCATGCGGCAGACCGAGCAGCTCGGGTACGCGCACACCGGCGGCTGGCAGGTGGTCACGCTGCCCGCGGTCGGTGACGTGGAGGCCGTGGTCCTGCTGCCGGACGGCGAACTGGCCGACGCGGAGGTGGAGCTGGACGCCGAACGACTGGCGGAACTGCTGTCCGCCAAGCAGTTCACCCAGGTGAGCCTGGCGCTGCCGAAGCTCGAACTGGATCTGCGCACCGATCTCACCGCCGTGCTCAAGGCACTCGGCGTGCGGACGCTGTTCAGCCCGGAAGCCGACCTGACCGGCCTCAGCCCCGATCCGCGGCTGCTCGTCTCGGACGTGCTGCACCAGGCGGTCCTGCGGATCGACGAAAGCGGCCTGGAAGGCGCGGCGGCCACCGCGGCGATGATCCGCATGGTGTCCATGCCCATGGGCGATCCGGTGCAGGTGCGGGTGGACCGGCCGTTCCTGCTGCTGGTCCGCCACGCCGGCACCGGCGCCGTCTACTTCCTCGCCAGGATCACCGACCCCGCTCGCGTCTAGCGCAACACCTCTCCGGCGAGTCTGCCCAGGTAACCGGCGAACCGCCGCCGGTCCTCGGCGGGCCAGTGCGCGACCAGTTCGCCGAACGCCGCGCGCTGGTACTCCTGGGCGGCGGCGAGGAACTTCTCCGCGGCGGACGACAGCGACAGCCGGGCGCGGCGGGCGTCCTGCCCGGAGGTCTCCCGGAGCACGAACCCGTCGCGGACCGCGTCGGTGATCATCCGGCTCGCCACCGAGCGGTCCAGCCCGAGCTGGCGGGCCACGTCGGCCACGGTCACCTCCGGATCCGCCTGCGCCGCGCTGTGGATCGCGTCGATCACGTAGAGGTTCTGCACCGTCCACGTCTCGGGTGCGCCGTCGTAGAGCCGCTCGACCACCTCGGGCGCCCACCGGCGCGACCAGAACCGGACCAACCGGAACAACGCCGGTCCGCCACCGTGCTGGCCGGGCCGGACTTTCTCGTTTTCGGTCACCTCAGCCTTTCTTCGAAACCAAGATCACCCATGCGGGTATGGCCGGACATACTGCCATGCCCTTGATGCGTGCGTATTGCACGCGTTAACGTGTGCGATATGCACGCGAATCAGCGTAGTCGCTCCCTGGCCTTCGCCGGCCTCCTGCTCGGGATGTTGCTGGCACAACTGGATTTGACCGTGGTCGTCACGGCGCTGCCGATGATCGGCGCCGAGCTGGACGCCGGTCCCGCGGTCGCCGGGATCACCGCCGCGTCCCTGCTCACCGCCACCGTCTCCACGCCGATCCACGGCCGCTTCGGTGACCTGTACGGGCGACGGGCCGCGTTCGGCCTCGCCGTCGCGCTGCTGGCCGCCGGTTCCACGTGGTGCGCGGTGGCCGGTGACATCGGCTCGCTCATCGCCGGGCGGGCCGTTCAGGGCGCCGGGGCTGGCGGGCTGATCGTCGGGGCGATGGCGGCGCTCGGCGAATTGTTCAGCCGTCAGGAGCTGATCCGACGGCAGGGCTGGCAGGTCGCCGTCGGTGCCGTCGCCTCGCTCGCCGGACCACCCGCGGGCGGCCTGGTCGCCGACGCCTGGGGCTGGCGCTGGCTGTTCTGGGGCAATCTTCCGCTGTGTGCGGTCGCGCTGGTGCTCGGGCTCGCGGGGTTGCCCGGCCGCCGTTCCGGTGACCGGGGTGCACGGCTGGACCTGCGTGGTTCGGCGCTGCTGGTGCTCGCCGGTGCCGCGGCGACCGCGCTCGGCACGGTGCCGGAACTGGCTCGCAGTCCACTGTGGACGCCGCTGCTGGCCGGGCTCGCGGTGGCCGCCGGGTTCGCCTTCGCGCGGACGCAGACGCTCATCCCAAGGCGGATCTTCGACGATCGCGTGGTGGTGCGCTCGGTGCTGGCGACCACGCTCGCCGGGATCGCGCTCTACGGCACGTTCACCTACGTCTCGCTGGCGATCACGCTCGGCGTCCGCGGCGACCCGGGTGCCGCCGGGCTCCTCCTGCTGGCCATGACGGGCGGCTCACTGCTCGTCTCCGGCGGTTTCGCCGTGCTGGCCCGGCGCTGGCCGCGGATGCTCGTCTGGGGCCGCTGGGGCTGTGTCACGGGCATCGCCG
This sequence comes from Amycolatopsis magusensis, assembly GCF_017875555.1. Lineage (GTDB taxonomy): Bacteria > Actinomycetota > Actinomycetes > Mycobacteriales > Pseudonocardiaceae > Amycolatopsis > Amycolatopsis magusensis. The sequence continues at coordinate 3,540,873 of NZ_JAGGMS010000001.1, forward strand.
GGCTCACCCTGATTGCGGTGTCCCTGCACGCCGGCGGGGTGGCGCTGCTGGCCGCCGGATTGGTGCTCACCGGCGGCAGCTTCATGCTCGTGGTCTCCGCCTACACCGTGCTCGCGCAGGGACGGGCGGCTCCGGCGGAGATGGGCGCCACGATGGGCGTGTTCACCTTCGCCAGGCAGGCGGGCGGGGTCGCCGGGACCACCGTGCTCGGCTGGCTCGCGCTGCTGGTCACCGGCGGGTTCGGCGCGGCGGGGCTGACCGTGGTGTTCGCCGCCGCCGCGCTCGCGATGGTGGTCGCGCTCGCCTGCTCGCCGCGCGCTGTCACAACCGAAGAGGCCGTCTCGTCCAGCAGGGCATAGGACACAACGAAGGAGGACGACCATGCCTCGTATCCCCGCGCTGGCCACGAAGGACGGCGGGATCGTGTTGCGCGTCATCGACCGGGTCGCGCGGCGGCGTTTCGGCGCGGTCCCGGAGCCGATGGCGGTCAGCGCGCACAACCCGAGGGTGCTCTGGGCCGGGCTGGTGACCGAGCTGTTCGCGGAACGGGTGGCCAAGGAGCTCCCGGTCAGCGTGCGCGAGCTGGCGGTGTACCGGGCGGCCGTCCAGCTCGGCTGCTCGTGGTGCGTCGACTTCGGCACCATGCTGCAGAAGCACGAAGGCCTCGACATCGACCGGCTGAAGTCGATCGACGACTACGCCGAGTCGCCGCTGTACAGCCGTCAGGAGCGGCTCGCGCTGGCCTACGCCGACGCGATGACCGCCACCCCGGTCACGGTGACCGACGAGCAGGTCGCCGAGCTCGAAGCGGAGTTCGGCCGCAAGGGCGTGCTGGAGCTGACCTACCAGATCGCGCTGGAGAACATGCGTGCCCGGATGAACAACGCGCTGGACATCACCGAGCAGGGCTTCACCTCGGGCGACGCCTGCCGTGTGCCCCAGGTCACCCCGCCGCCGCCCCAGGCCGGTTAAGCAGTTTCCGATTAATCGCTGAGCAGGTCACGGAAACGTTACCGGACAAGATCGATCTCGGGTACGCCGAAGGGGCCCGGGATCGGTCTTCGGTGCGTTCGGGCCGCCCCACTCCCGCATTCGCGGCCTGCGGACAAGATCGTGCACCGGATTCGCCGAGTTGGTTTATCACTCACCGAAATTCGGGCTAACAATTAGTGGTTCCGCGTGGTTATGGTTGCGCCAAGAGCGGGTTTTGTGTGCTCCGGCTGGGAAGTCTCGGGGGCCAGTCAGTAATGCCGGTGAGCTATTGAGTCGGGCCCCGGCACGGCCGCGGGATGACGAATGGAGCGTGGCACGAGATGGTGAGGGTGTTTCCGGCACGCCGCTGGCTGGCGGTGGCCACCGCGGCCGCCGGACTGGTGGCTCTGACCGCCTGTGGTGGCCCGAACACCCCTGGTGCGCCGGGGGGCAGCCCCGCGCCCGGGCCGGGCGGACTGCTCGACCGGGCCCCGGTGGCCACCGAGGCGGAACTGGCCGCGAGCCCCACCGCCCAGGCCATTCGCCAGCGCGGCCAGTTGATCGTCGGCGGGGAACTCGATCTGCCGTTGCTTTCCGAACGGAATTCGATTACCGGCGAAACCGAAGGTTTTGACGCGACGCTGGCGAAGCTGCTGGCGAAATACATCATCGGCGAATCCGCGGTGAAGATCGCGAAAGCCACCCCCGAGACGCGCGAGACCCTGTTGCAGGTCGGCACGGTGGACGCGGTGATCCGCATTTACACGATCACCCCGCAGCGCGCGCAGAAGGTCGCTTTCGCCGGGCCCTACCTGATGTCCGGCCAGTCGATCGCCACGCTCAGCCGCGAGCGGTCCATCAGCAAGCCCGCCGACCTCGACGGCAAGGCCGTCGCCGCGGTCGCGGGCACCACCAGCGTCGACGCGCTCAAGCGGGTGGCCCCGACCGCGCAGGTGCGCACCTTCGGCACGGCCAACGAGTGCATCCAGGCGCTCGAAGCCGGGCAGGCGGTGGCCTACGTGCACGACCTGACCGTGCTGGCCGGGGCGGCCCGGCTCAACGACAAGATCCGCGTGATCGGCGAGCCGTTCACCAGCGACCCGTACGGCATCGGCCTGCCGCCGGGGGACACCGAGTTCAAGAAGTTCGTCAACGACTGGCTGGCCAAGATCGTGCAGGCCGGGATCTGGGAAGAGCTGTGGAAGGAGTCGCTGGGCACCGTCGTCGCCGGTCAGCCGCCGGCCCCTCCGCAGCTGGGGTCCGTCCCGGGGTCGTAACCCACGAGGGAGGAACGCGGCGTGACAACGGCGTCTTTGCTGCGGACCGCGATGGCACTGGGTGCGGTGGGCCTGCTGGTCCTCACCGGGTGCAACGGTGGTGCCGCGCCCGTGGGCGGGGCGGCGCCGTCGGCTCCGCTGAGCCTGCTCGACCGCGCTCCGGTGGCGAGCGAAGCGGAGATCGCGGCCAGCCCCACGGCGGCCGCGATCCGCGAACGCGGGCAGCTGCTCATCGGCGGTGAGCTGGACCTCCCGCTGATGTCCCAGCGCAACCCGATCACCGGCGAGACCGTCGGCTTCGACGCCACGCTGGGCAAGCTGCTGGCGAAGTACCTCATCGGGGAGCCGAACCTCAAGGTGGTGCGGTCGATCTCCGAGACGCGGGAGGCCGTGCTGCAGACCGGCACGGTCGACGCGGTGATCAGCACCTACACCATCACCCCGGAACGGGCGCGCAAGATCAGCTTCGCCGGGCCGTACCTGGTCTCCGGGCAGGCGATCGCCACGCTGAGCACGGAGAACCGCATCTCCACCCCGGCCGACCTGGCGGGGAAGAAGGTGGTCGCGGTGTCCGGCACCACCAGCGTGGACGCGATCAAGCGGAGCGCGCCCGGGGTCCAGCTGACTACCTTCGGCGCGGCCACCGAGTGCATCCAGGCGCTCGAGGCGGGCAGCGCGGTGGCCTACGTGCACGACATGACGCTGCTCGCCGGGACCGCCCAGCTCAACGACAAGATCCAGATCGTCAGCGAGCCGTTCACCGACGAGTCCTACGGCATCGGCATCCGGCACGGCGACGAGTCGTTCAAGGAGTTCGTCAACGACTGGCTGGTGAAGATCCAGCAGAGCGGGCTGTGGGGCGAGAACTGGACGGAGACGCTGGGCCAGGTCGTGCCCGGCGACCCGCCCAAGCCCCCGCCGATCGGCTCCGTCCCCGGTTCGTGAGTCAGTCCGGCAGGCGGGTCAGCTTGTCCGGGTTGGCCAGGTCGTAGATCGCCACGATCCGGCCGTCGCGGATGGCCATCGTGGTGACGTGCACGTCCAGCGGGACGTGGCCGTCGTCGCCGGGCGCGGCGGGCAGGTGCAGCCCGAGGTCGCCGTTGACCAGCACCGGCCGGGCCCCGTCGAAGGCGGTGTCGGCGTACTTCCGGAGCAGGCCGATCAGGAAGCGGCTGATCTTGTCCGCGCCCACCATGAGCTGACGGCTCGTCCTGGCCTTGCCGTCGGAGTCGCCGATCAGCACCACGTCGGGGTGCAGCACCGCGGCCACCGCGCGCACGTCACCGGCGTTGAACGCGGCCATCAGCCGTTCCAGCAGCTCCTGCTGCTCGGTCATCGGCGCCCGGGGTGGCGGATCGGCCTCTTCCAGCGCCTTCCGCCCGCGTGAGGCGTGCTGCCGCGCGGCGGCCGGGGAGCAGCCGAGGATCTCGGCGATCTCGGCGAACGGCACGGAGAACGCGTCGTGCAGCACGAACGCCACGCGCTGCTCGGGGGTGAGCCGGTCGAGCACCACCATCGCCGCCATCCGCACGCCGTCGTCGCGGACGGCCACGTCGAGCGGGTCCTCGCTGGGGCGCGGGCCGAACCCGGCCATGATCGGTTCCGGCAGCCACTGGCCGACGTAGCGCTCGCGGCGGACCGTGGCCGAGCGCAGCCGGTCCAGGCCGAGCCGCCCGACCACCGTGGTCAGCCAGCCGCGCGCGTCCCGGATCTCCGCGCGCTGGGCGTCGGTGAGCCCGGCCAGCCGCAGCCACGCCTCCTGCACCGCGTCCTCGGCGTCGGACACCGAGCCGGTCAGCCGGTAGGCCACCGAGACCAGGTGCGCGCGGTGGGCGGTGAACTCTTCAGCCAGCAGGTCCCCGGTGACGGCCATACCCCGAGTCTGCCGCATCCGGCGCCCACCGGAGCCGCCCGGGCCGGGCACCGGAGCCGAGCACTAGAGTGGACGCGTGGCGGGACGGATCCGGGAAAGCGATATCGCGGAGGTGCGTGACCGCAACCGGATCGACGAAGTCGTTGGCGAGTACGTGGCGCTGCGCCGGGCCGGTGGCGGCGCGCTGAAGGGGCTGTGCCCGTTCCACGACGAGAAGACCCCGTCGTTCAACGTCCGCCCCACCCACGGCACCTTCCACTGCTTCGGCTGCGGGGTCGGCGGCGACGTCATCAAGTTCCTGACCGACCTCGAAAAGCTCACCTTCGTCGAGGCCGTGGAACGCCTCGCCGACCGGGTGGGCCTGCGGCTGACCTACGAAGGCGGCGGCGGGAGCGTGCAGCGCGACCGCGGCACCCGCTCGCGGATGGTCGAGGCGCACAAGGCGGCCGCCGAGTTCTACGCCGAGCAGCTGCTCGGTGAGGACGGCCGGATGGCCCGCGACTTCCTCAACGAGCGCGGCTTCGACCCGGTCGCGGCCAAGACCTTCGGCTGCGGGTACGCCCCCGGCGGCTGGGACAAGCTGACCAAGTACCTGCTCAAGCGCGGGTTCGAGCTGGCCGAGCTGATCAAGTCCGGGCTGGTGCGCGAGGGCAGGCAGGGCCCGATCGACCGGTTCCACCGGCGGCTGCTGTGGCCGATCAAGGACCTCAGCGGGGACGTGGTCGGCTTCGGCGCGCGGCGGCTGTTCGACGACGACCGCATCGAGGCCAAGTACCTCAACTCCAGCGACAGCCCCATCTACCGGAAGTCCGAGGTGCTCTTCGGGCTGGACATGGCGAAAAAGGAGATCTCGCGGCGGCACCAGGTGGTGATCGTCGAGGGGTACACCGACGTGATGGCCATGCACGCGGCCGGGGTGCCGACCGCGGTGGCCACCTGTGGCACGGCGTTCGGGCAGGACCACATGAAGGTGCTGCGCCGCCTGCTGATGGACGACGACGCCTTCCGCGGTGAGGTGATCTTCACCTTCGACGGTGACGAAGCCGGGCAGAAGGCGGCGCTCAAGGCGTTCGAGGGCGACCAGACCTTCGCCGGGCAGACCTACATCGCGGTGGCGCCGGACGGCATGGACCCGTGCGAGCTGCGCCTGGCCAAGGGCGACACCGCGGTCAAGGACCTGGTGGCGCGGCGGATCCCGCTGTTCGAGTTCGCCATCCGCAGCCTGCTGCGTTCCTACGACCTGGAGTCGGTGGACGGGCAGGTCGCCGCGCTGCAGAAGATGGTGCCGATGGTGGCGCAGATCCGGGACCGCGCCAAGCGGGACGGCTACGCCACCAAGCTGGCCTGGTGGGTCGGCTGGCCGGACGAGTCGATGGTGGTCAAGCGGGTGCGCGCGGCCGCGGGTGCCAAGGGCAAGGCCCAGCCGGGACGGCCGGCGGCGGCCGCGTCGTCGAACCCGCAGGACGTGGCCAGGCCCAACCCGGGCGACCCGCGCCTGACCGTGCAGCGCGAATCGCTGAAGGCGGCGCTGCAGGAACCCGCGCTGGCCGGTCCGGAGTTCGACGCGCTGCCGGACGAGGCGTTCACGCACCCGGCGTATTCGGCCATCCGCAAGGGGATCCGCGAGGCGGGCGGCGCCTCGGGCGGCATGGCGGGCCCGGCGCTGCTCGAAGCGACCGCCCAGCACTGTCCACAGGGGATGGTGCGGCGGGTGCTCAGCGAACTGTCGGTGGAACCGTTGCGCGCCAGGGGTGAGGTGGACGCGCGCTACGTTTCCAGTGTGCTCGCGGCGATGCAGGAGAACCTGGTGGGCAGGCAGATCCAGGAGATCAAGTCGAAGCTGACCCGGTTGTCGCCGGTGGAGGCGCCCGACGAGTACCGGGCGTTGTTCGGCGACCTGGTGGCGCTGGAGCAGTACCGCAAGGCGTTGCGCGAGCAGGCCGTGGGCGGGCTGGACTGATGGGCCTGTGGAAGCGGCTGTTCGGCGACCGGCTGCCGGAGGACTTCGGCGGTGAACTGGCTCCCGGCGAGGACGCGCTGGCCGCCGCACCGGTGACCGGCGGGGGGTACCTGGTGGTGACCCCGCTCGGGCTGTGGGTGCCGGCCGAAGGCGGTCCGCGCCGCATCGGCTGGCACCTGATCAGCAAGGCGGTCTGGGGTGAGAACACGCTCACGGTGACCGAAGCCGAGGAGTCGGGCAAGGCCGGCGACGCGGTGCTGCTGACCGACCGGGCGCCGGTGCGGTTCGGCGTCGAGGCGCCGGGCAAGGTGCCGCCGATGGTGCGCCACCGCGTCGACGGCTCGATCCGCGCGCGGCACCGCCAGGAGCTGCCCGGCGGGGTGGCGTGGTTCCTCACCCGGAAGGTGCCGGGCACCGACGGCACGGTGCTGCAGGTGCGCGCCGATCCCGGGGTGGACCCGGAGGTGGTGGCCGGGATCGCCGAGGACGCCTCGCGGAAGCTGGTGGAGCCGGAGGCCTAGCAGTACAGTCGTACTGTATGTGGGACCCGGCGAAGTACCTCAACTACCAGGACGAGCGTGCTCGTCCGTTCTACGACCTGCTGGCGCGAGTGGGGGCCACCGAGCCCCGCCGCGTCGTCGATGCCGGGTGTGGTCCAGGGAACCTGACGCCCTCACTGGCCGAACGCTGGCCGGGGGCGGTGGTGGAGGCCTTCGACAGCTCACCGGACATGGTCGCCGCGGCCCGGGTCAACGGCGTCGACGCGACCCTGGCCGACATCACCCGATGGGAGCCTCCCGCCGACACCGGCGTGGTGCTCACGAACGCCGTGCTGCAGTGGGTGCCGAACCACCGTGAGCTGCTGGTTCGCTGGGTGGAGGTGTTGCCCGCGGGGGCGTGGATCGCGATGCAGGTGCCGGGCAACTACCGGGCACCTTCACACGATCTGGTGAGGAAACTGGCGGCCACTTCGCGGTGGTCGCGGTCGCTGGACCTGCCCGGCGAGGACACGGTGAGCGAGCCGCAGGACTACGCGGAGCTGCTGGCGGCGCGGGGTTGCGCGGTCGACGCGTGGGAAACGACGTACGTGCAGCGCCTGACCGGGGAGGACGCGGTGCTGGAGTGGATCACCGGCACGGTGCTGCGCCCGGTCAAGGCGGCGCTGGACGCGGCGGACTGGGAGCGGTTCCGCTTCGAGCTGGGCTCGCTGCTGCGCGATGCCTACCCGCCGAGGGCGGATGGCACCACGTGGTTCCCCTTCCGCCGCGTCTTCACCGTGGCGCGGGTCGCCTAGCCCTGGCTGGGTTCGTGGGCGGCCCGGTGCCCGTTGGTGCTGTGCCGTTCGCCGAACGGCAGCTTCTCGCCCACCTTGGCCCTGGCGATCCCGGCCGCGCCCTGCACGGCGGGGTGGTCGGCCAGCTTGCGGTAGGTGCGAACGATCTGCTCGTACCGGCTGCGGCCCGCCCGTGCGCCCAGCACGTAGCCCACCGCAGCGCCCAGCAGGAACTTCTTCATGCCTGTACGCCTCCTTTGTTCGCTCACCGCCATTGTTCCTCAGATCGCGGACGGGGGCCGGGTGCGAGGGCGCTGAGGGCATGGGTTAGAGTTCTTCGTGTCAGGCCGGAGCGATCCGGTCAGGCCAGCGATCCCCTGTAGCTCAATTGGCAGAGCAGCCGGCTGTTAACCGGCAGGTTATTGGTTCGAGTCCAATCGGGGGAGCATCCGCCCAGGTCACCGACCTGGGCTTCGTTGTATCCAGGGCCTGTCCGCCCTCTCTCGCGGCTGTCGGCGAGCCTGGGTACGAACCGCGGGCCGGTGGTGGACGCCCGGCCGCGCTCGTCGGTGAGGTGGGTGCCAGGCGCGCCGTGCCGACGTGGCCCGTTCCTCGGGAGCGTGAGCAGTCACAGGTGCCTCAGGCCAGTCGCGGCAGCAGAAGCTTGTTTGTCATTTGATACTCATCCGCGGCGCGAGTGGCGACATAATGTCCGGGTCGCAGTGCACTCCGCGGCGGATTGCCGGTGATGCTGTGGCATCCGAAGGCCGATCCGGAAGGACTGCGCGAACTGATCGACTGGGTGCTGGCCGCAGTTTCGAAGGCTTGCCCGAAGGGTGCAATTTGGCCAGCTCGCACGCAGCTCTGCAGCTCGTGAATTCGTTGGCCCAAGATCTGGTGGTAATGTGGGACGATCCGAAACGCCTCATCGTTCTCGATCAACCGTTGAACCCGGCCCGAGAGTAGGGGACTGCGGATGAGCTTGAACGAGCAGGACGCCACCGCGACGCTGGGTCGGCGGGCAGCGCAGTTCGAGCCGCCTGACTGGTGGATCTACCGCAGCACCGGCAGGCCGATCCACGACATCGAACTCGTGAGTCTGCTGCCCCCGCCGCCACCGTGGCGGTCCTACGACGGTGGTCCGCTGCCGGAGCACGACGTACCACCGCCGGACGATGGCGAGGCGGAGCGCCGTCTCGGTGCGGCGTTCACTTTTTCCGAGCAGGAAGTCGATCTCGACGAGTTGAACATGGTCAACGCCGGCATCGTCCTGCGTCGGCCTCTGCTCGTGACCGGGAACCCGGGTACCGGCAAATCCAGCCTCGCCTACCGGATCGCCCGTGAGCTCGGGCTGGGCCGGGTGCTGCGGTGGGCGATCACCGGCCACACCACGCTGGGTGCGGGCCTGTACGGCTATGACGCCATCGGCCGTGTCCAAGCCGCCGCGACCAGCCAGGCGCAACTCGGGGACGTGGCCGAGGAGCCGCCGCCGATCGGTGACTTCGTCCGCCTCGGGCCGTTGGGCACCGCTTTCCTGCCCACGCGATTGCCCCGCGTGCTGCTGATCGACGAGCTGGACAAGTCCGAATCCGATCTGCTGTCGATCTTCGAGGACGGCGAGTTCCCCGTCGACGAGTTGGCGCGGGTGCGCAACAGGCAACCCGAAGTCACCGTGCACACCGCGGATCCACAGCGCACGGCGGTGGTGCGCGACGGCCGGGTCGCCTGCAACGCCTTCCCGATCGTGGTGATGACCAGCAACGGCGAGCGTGAATTCCCGCCCGCCTTCCTGCGCCGGTGCCTGCAACTGAAAAAATCGAGAACCCGGACCACGAGCAACTCGCCGCGATCGTCTCCAGCCACCTGGTCGACGATCACGGTGACTACCGCGACCGCCTCGTCCGCGAGTTCGCCGAACGGAGCAAGGCCGAGGGCGGTCTGCCCACGGACCGCTTGCTCGACGCGGTCTACCTGGCCACCTCCGGTGCGTACCAGCCGGAGCGCGAGGCGTGGCCGCGGCTGGTGGAAGCGCTCTGGCAACGGCTGGCGGTGCGGTGACGTGGGCAGGCTGCCCGGCGTCCCCGGTCCGCGTTCCGCCCCGCCGGCGGAGCTGAACGTCGATGCCGTCCGCCCGAAGGGGGCGAGACAGAGACAGGGGCCGGCCGATCTGAGCTGGACCGAACTCGGCGATGTCGTCTGGCTGGCCGCTGCCATGACACCGGCCGCCACCGCCACCGAAAAAAGCCCGCGGAAGAACCGGAACAGGTTTTCGACAGCGGCGAAGTCCCGACCCGGAAAACGGTCCCAGAGCCGAGCGACGCCCGTCGTCGCCACCACCGGTACGTCAACCCCCTCCAGTCGCGGAAGCCCCGGTGTCGGGCTTCACCGAGCTCGGCACGGCCGCCGCCGAAAAGCGCGGGCTGTCCGTGGACGGTGCGGACACCATCGCGCTTGATGAAACACTCGAGTATTTCCGGGCACTGCAAATCTTGGAACGCAGGACAGTCTCGCCGCGATCCCGCAACGTGGTCCTAGACGACGAGGTAACAGCTGTCCGCGCTGCGGAAACCGGGCTGTGGTGGCCGGTCAACCGAAGGAGGAAAAGCACTGGCTGGACTTGACGATCTTGCCCGACGATGGCCCATCGATGGCGTTGTGGCGCCTTGTGTCCGCCTTTGTCGAAGTTCTCGAAAGATTGGGTGCATTTTGCACCATCCAGGTTCGCCCGTTGAAAACTGTCAAGGCCGATAGCGAGGAAATTCTCGTGTTCCGCAGGGGTAGGCCCGGGGCGCCGGCACGCGAGCTGGACAAACTACTGGACCCGCCCGGCCGACGCGCGGTGTTGCTGACCGACAGCGTCGGTGACGCCTGGCAACACGAACTGCTGTACCCCATGCTGGCGCGTTGGGCTCGTACGATGCCGGTGAATACCGTCCACCTGCTGCCGCAGTGGCTTTGGAGGCAGTGCGGGCTAAACCTGCGTCGAGCCGAACTGCGCGTAGCGGGTGCGTTGAAATCCAGCAGCCAGTGGGCTTTCGACTTGACGGATGCCAGGCTCGATTCCGATTCGGCGGAGCTATTCAGGGTCGAGCCGATGTTCGAACTACAGCCGCAGTGGCTGGCGTGGTGGGCCAAGATGATGGCTGGCGAGCACGACGGCGCGGCCGAAGGAGCCATCCTGCTCTCTTTGAGGCAAGCACGGCAAGCTGGTTCCAGCGACACGTCCGGTACGCCGTCACCCAGTGAACGGGTGCACCGGTTCCGAAGTGTGGCGTCGCCTCCCGCTTTGCGGTTGGCGCAGTTGCTCGCGGCGGTTCCCGTTCACCTGGACGTGGCTCGCGTCATAAAACAACGTTTTGTTCCCGAAGCCGGTCTGGAGCACCTACTGGAACTCCTGGTTTCGGGGATCATGTACGCTCCCGGACTCAAGGAAGGGCAGTCCACTTGGGACACAGGTGGGGTCTTCGCCTTTCCCGAGGCAGTCCGGGAATTGCTTCTCAGCGGCGCGCGGCGTTCGGAAACGGCCAGCGTTGTGCGAGTGGCGGCCACCCATTTCGGTGGACGGATTCCGGTGCTCGGCCACCTCCGAGACGCCATCGCCGACCCGCACAACACGCCGGACCCGGTGCTCACCCTCGAGACGACGGCCGACGTCGAACTGGAGAGCGCGGTCATGCGCGCGCTCTCCGGCCCCTATCTGTCCCGGGCGGACCGGCTGCGCAACGCGGTCCTGCGCCCTGGATCCGTCGTGCCCGCCACTGAACCGATCCAGTCTGTGAGTCCAAGATGCCTGAGACGGTTGATCGCCCCACCGACCCCTCTGCCGCGACGGAGGGACGCTCGCACACGTCCGAGGAATCCGGTCTGGCCGAGTCGGCCACCCGACCGATCGCCCACCCCCTCGCGGCCGGAATAGGCGATCCCGCTGCCAGGCGGCCCGCCGATCCACCGCCGATCTGGGGCAACATCCCGCCCCGCAATCCTAACTTCACCGGTCGCGGTGAACTGCTCGGGCAGCTGGCCAAGCGCCTGAACAGCGGTACCACCGCCGTGCTCCCCTCGGCACTGCACGGCCTCGGCGGTATCGGCAAGACGCAGATGGCCGCCGAGTACATCTACCGCCACCTCCCGGACTACGACCTCGTCTGGTGGATCGACGCCGCGCACACCACCCGGATCCGCGCCGGTCTCACCCAGCTCGCGGCGACACTGGGGCTGCCGGGGTCGTCGGAGGCCAACATCGCGGTGCCCGCGGTGATCGAGGCGCTGCGCACCGGACGTCCGTTCCGCCGCTGGCTCCTGGTCTTCGACGCCGCGGAGAGCCCCGAGACCGTGCTGCCGTTCTTCCCGCGCAACGGCCCGGGCGAAATCCTGATCACTTCGCGCAACTCCGACTGGGCAGGCATCGCCCGCCCGCTGGAGCTGGCGGTGTTCAAGCGCGAGGAAAGCATCGAACTGCTCGGCCGCCGCGGTCCGGAGATCGATGTCGACGACGCCAATGAACTGGCCGAAAAGCTCGGCGACCTGCCCTTGGCCGTCGAGCAGGCGGCGGCTTGGCGCGCGGTGACCGGTATGCCAGTGCAGGAATATCTGCGCCTGTTCGACGACTCGGTCGCGGAGATCCTCGACACCGCGTCAGCGCCCGACTACGAGATTTCCGTCGCCGCTGCCTGGAATGTCTCATTCGAGGAACTGAAGACCCGCAACCCCGCGGCTCACCAGATCCTGCACATCTGCGCGTTCTTCTCCCCGGAGCCGATTTCCCGTGATCTGCTCACCGGCGTCAGCCGGGTGTCGATCTCCCCGGAACTGGACGCCGCGCTGCGCGAGCCGATCAAACTGGCGCGTGCCATCCGCGACATCAACCGGTACGGCCTGGCGAAGATCGACCACGGCAGCAACACGCTCCAGCTGCACCGCCTGGTCCAGCTGGTGCTGCGCAACCGGGTGATGGCACCGCAGGTGCACGCGCGGATGCAGCACGGCGCGCACCAGCTCCTCGCCGCACTCGATCCCAACGACCCCGAGTCGAGCAGGCACTGGCCGCGTTACCGCGAGCTTTTGCCGCACGCCTACGCGGCCAGCGTGCTGGACTGCGACGACGACTGGCCGCGCCAGCTCTTCATCAACCTGATGCGCTACCTGTTCGAATACGGTGACCACGAAGAGGCCGCTCAGCTCGGCCTCCAGGCGCGGAAGCGGCTCACCGAAACGCTCGGCCCCACCCACCCGCAGACGCTCGAAGTATCCGGCAGGCTGGGCCTCTACCTCTGGGCCATCGGCCGGTACGCCGAGGCCGCGGAACTCAACCAGCGGACCCTCGCTCTCCGCCTGCAGGTCTCCGGCGAGGAGAACGAGGAAACCTTCGCGCTCCAGCGGAACATCACCATCGATCTGCGCGCGGAGGGGGACTTCGCCGCGGCGACCAAGCTGAGCGAGGAGATCTACCACAAGGCCAAGCGCATGTTCGGCGAGGACGATCCGGAGACGCTCAACGCCGCGTTCCAGCACGGGATTAGCCTCCGCTTGTCCGGTGCCTACCGCGCCGCCGCGGAACTCGACCAGGAGACCCACCGGCGGCGGACCGAAGTCCTCGGCCGCGACCACACCCGCACCTTCAGCACCAACAGCGCGCTGAACGTGGACCTGCGCGAAGCCGGTGAGTACGGCCAGGCACGGGTGCAGCAGGAGCGGCTCACCGAGAGTTTCCGCGCTCGTTATGGCGCGGAGCAGCCGGACTCGGTGGTCAACTCCTTTCTGCTTTCGGTCGCCCGGCGCAAGGACGGGGACCACCCCGGCGCGCGCACGCTGTCCACGGAGGCGCTCAACCGGTTCCGGCTCGCGTATGGCGACAACCACTCCCACACGATGGCTTGTTCCCTCGCGCACGCGATCGATCTCCGTCACTCGGGTGATCTGGCCGCGGCGAAGGAACTGGGTGAGCAGACCTTCGAGCGGTACCGGGACAACCTCGGTGAGCACCACCCGCACACCATGGCCGCTAGCGTCGACCTCGCGGTGACCTTGCGGCTCCAAGGGGACGCAGCGGGCGCGTGCACGCTCGACGAGCGGGCGCTCGAGCACTTCCGCGCCGGCATCGGCCCGGATCACCCGTACGCCATCATCACCGCGGTCAACCTGGCGAGTGATCTCTCCGTGCTGGGAGAACTCGACAAGGCGATCGAACTGGGCCGGGACGCGGTGGAACGCGGCCGGCAGGTGCTCGGCGAGGAACACCCGACCGTCCTGGCCGCGACCTTCAACCTGGGCTTGGATCTTGTCACCGCCGGGCGTGCCGACGAGGCCGCTGCCCATCGGGACTCGATCCTGGTCAAGTACCGGCGGGTGTTCGGCGAGGCGCACCCGGCGACCCAGGCGGCGGTGGCCGGGGGACGTGCGGACTGCGACATCGACCCCATGTTGATGTGACTTCTCAGCCGGGCACGAGCTGGCCGAGCCACGCGGCGATCTGCTCGACGTCCAGTGGTCGCGGGGTGCCGGTACGCAGGTGGCGGTGCACCGCGCGGACGAGTTCGGGGCAGCGCAGCAAAGCACGGGCAGCCGGGTGGGGGCCGCGCGCGGACAGTGCGAGCCCGAGGCCGACCAGGGAGTTGGGGCAGTCCGGGGTCCTGGCCAGATCCGCGCGGTAGCCCTCGGCCGCTTCGGCGAAATCGCCGCGGGCATAGGCGAGGGTGGCGCCGGGAACGGCCGGTCGGCTGTCGGCGGACAGCGGCGGGCCCGCGTCCGCGACGGTGAGGCGGACCAGGTCCATCCGGGCGCGTGACCAGGATCCGTCCGGCACCGGGGTCGGCGGCAGGTCGGTCGTGACGAGGCTGGCGGGTGGCCGGGTACGGCCACTCAGCCAGGCCGCCGCCAACGCGGCGACGAGTGACGGGTTCGGGCGCAGGTGCCGCGCTCGCCAGCCGGCGAGGTGATCCCGCCCTGCGGCCTCGGCGAGTTCCCGCGCTTCCGCCGGTACGGCCTCGGTCTGCCAGGGGCCGAGGCGCTCGGCGATGCCGTCGAGGAAACGGCGCCCGGCGGCGGTCAGCGTCGCGTCCGTGCGCAGTACCTGCAGTACGTTCCAGCTCTGCCTCCGCCAGTACGCGAATTCGAAACTCGAACGCCGGGCGCTCACCCCGGCGGCGCAGAGCGCTCGCCAGAAAGCGGTGACACCGAAGAAGGCGTACACCCCTTGGAAAGCGCCGCTCAACGTGCGCGGATCGTCTCGCCAGGGCACGTAGATCCGCTCCCGCGGATCCGGTTCGTACAACTCGACCAGGTGCAGCAGACCGCCGAGCACGATGTGCTGGAACTCGTGGATCAGCGTCTCGGCGAGAGCCGCGCCGTCGGCGGGCAGGCCCACCACCGCGCTGCCGAACGCTTCACCGGTCGAGGCGCTCGGATTGCGGAAGAGCACCCGCGGTTTCGGCACCAGGGCGGTCAGGCCGACCGGCATGGTGCGAGCCAGCCCCGGCAGGTGGCTGACGGCCAGTCGGCACGCTTCGTCGACCAGCCGTTGCCAGGCCGCGAGGTCCGCGCCCGGCAACCGTTCCGGCTGGATCGGCTCGTAAAGGCCGCGATAGGGATCGAGGTCGTCCAACCACAGCGAGAACCGGTGCGCGCCGACTTGGCTTCGAACCCGTCGCAGGCCTCGCCACCCCGGGCCGTCGGAGCCGGGGGCGTCGGGCAGCGACACGGTGGTACCGCTGTCCGACACCGAGTAGTGGCCGGCTTCGCCGCGCACCGTGGCCGTGGAGAACGGTGCTGCCGCGATGAAGCGGGCCATGCCCAAAGACGGGAGCATGGCGTTGCCGTGCCACACCGGGATGGTGGTCTCGAAGTCCAGTCCCGCGTGGATCGCCGCGGCCGCCGCGATCGCGTGCGCGTGGCCCAAGTGCAGCCACAGCGGGCCGACGCCGTCCTTTTCGTCGCGCAGCAACCGCGTCGTGTAACCGGCCCAGCTGCCGGTGTACGGGTTGGTGAGCATCCGGTTCACCGCTCGGGGCGCCCTGGCCTCGGTCCGGGTGAAAAGCTCCCAGGCCGAGTCCAGTGGCGGCAAGGGGCCCATTCGCTCCGGCGATTTCGCTGCTTCGGTCAGCAAGGAGTGGATCAGCAATTTGCGCCGGCTCCGCTCGGTCCGGCGGAGGCGGCGCACCATGTCCTCGTCCCCCTCGAACCGGGCGAGGGCATCGAAATCCTGCCAGGACAGGCGGTGGAACGTGGGGCGTGCCTCCGCTGGTGGCGGCATCAGTCGATCCGCTCACCAGCGTTGTTGTTCCCGCTCCGGTAGCGCGCGCGGACATGGCTGGTGCGTTCCACCACGTGATGTGCCGAGTGGCGAAGGGTAACACCGTCCAGGTAACGCAAAGCGGTGAACGGAATCGCGTCGAGATCGAGCAGGGCGGATTCCATGTCCGGTTCGGTACTTGCCGAGAGTGAATTCATCGTGGCGATTCCCTCCACCGTCGAACGGTTGTGAGAGTTGGACCCTGTCGAGGATAGCCGAAATCATCGCCGAATCAGACCGGTTGCGGTGGGGGAGGGCGACCGGCGGCCAATTCGCGGAGGGCGCGCGGGTGGGTGATCGTTATTCGCTGCCGGGCGGTTCGCACCACCCCGAGCTTGCGGAGTTCGTCCAGACCGCGGATCAAGGTGCTGCGGGAAACCCGGGCGAAATCGGCCAGTTCTCCTTGGTTGAAGCGGAGGTCGACCTGATTTCCGCCGGCCCAGTCGAATTCGTGCTGGAGGGCCAGTTCCAGGAGCACGGCGGCCAGCCGTTGCGGGAAGTCCGGGCCGCCGGATTCCAGCCGGAGGCGGTCGGACTGCTGCAGGCGGATCGCCGCGGTGCGGAAGATCTCTTCGGCGATGCGCGGACGGGCGCGCAGTACCCCGAGCAGTTTCTCCCGCGTCACGAGGAGGGTGTGCACCTCGTCGATGGCCGAAATGGTGGCCGTTCTGGGGAGTCCGCTGATGGGAGCGAGTTCGCCGACGATCTCGGCGGGGCCGCGGGCCGCGAGCGGGGCGTCGTCGCCGCGGTAGTTGGTGGCACTGATCTTCACCCAGCCGCGCAGCACGACGAACATGCTGGAGGGCGGGCTGCCTTGGAGGACGAGGACCTGACCGGGTGACCACACCTTCCGGTGGCCCGCGGCGGTGAGCGCCGATCGCTCGTCCGGCGTGAGCCGCAGCCACGCCCGGCGTTCCTCGGCCTCGGTGATCGAAGAACCCGTCACGTGGTCCTCCGGTTCTTGCTCGGGCCGGCTTGGCGCTCGTGTTCCATCTGACGCATCGTTCGCTTCCCCGAGTCGCCACCATGGTCGGCAGGCGCACAGCCACTTCTTTTCTTCCTCGAGAACATCAATTCTGACAGGCGACCGGTGGCTGCACCAGGTCACGGGCTTACGATCCGGAGGTACGTCATGCGCAGTACTCGGAGTGCACCGGACTACGCGGGAATCGGTCCGGCGCCCCACACACCGAAAGCTTTCGGGGTGAATCCACGAGTGGTCGCGCCGCATCCGCCAATGGCGTTCGAGGTGGAACTGGCCACCCGGGCGAGACCTCTGGTGAGAAAGTCGCCGAAAGCGGCACTGGCCTGGGCGCTCGTCCTCGGACCGCTGGGGCTCTGCTACCTCTCCGTCTTCGGCGGCGTGGTGGCGACGATGGTCACGGTGGCGGCCATCTTGGTCGGCAGCCCCGCGATGCTGGCGGTGCTCTGGCCGGTCGCGGTGGCGCTGTCCCTGCCGGCTGTCCGGCGCCTTTGACGGGAATCGCTGTTGTCCGGATAGGACGGTCAGGGTCCGGTGAGGTGGGCCAGTGCGGTGATGACGCGTTCGGCGATGTCCTCCGGCCATTGGAAAGACGGGGCCACGGCTCGCTGGTGGGCCAGGCCGTGCAGGCCCAGCCACAAAGCCACCGCATCGGCGGCGAGGTCGGTGCTGGTGGCGCAGCCGGCGGTCACGCAGTCCCCGAGGGAGTCGGCGAGCAGGCGCATGGTGGCTTCGCCGAGGGTGTACATGTCTTCCTCGGTCAGCGAACTCTCGTTCAGATCGGGGATCCAGAGCCCGCCGAACATGGTGCGGTAGCGGCCCGGGTGGGTTTCGGCGAACTCCAGGTAGCTGTGGCAGAGGGCGAACAGGCGCTCCCGCGGGCCGTCGGCGTCGTCCACGGCGGCGCGCAGCCGGGCATCCAGGTCCGCGAAGGCGTTCTGCACCACGGCCAGCATGATCGCGGGCTGGTCGGGGAAGTGGCGGTAGATCGACGGCGCGGCGATCCCGACCTGGCGCGCGACCGAGCGCAGGGTGATGGCGGACTCGTCGCCGGTCTCGTCGAGCAGTTCGACCGCCGCCGCCACGATCTCGTCGCGCAGGCGGGCGCCTTCCCCGCGGCGGTTGCGCGTGCGAGGCGCGGCCTTCTCGGTGTCCATGCCGATTAGCTTACACCTGAAAACTTATCTCCGTTAACCCTTGCCATCGATCAGCTAACGCTCGTAGTCTTACGGCTGTAAGCACAACTGAGCGAGACGAGGGACAGAGCATGGGAAACGCCACCGAGGTGGTCCTGCCGGGCAAGGTCGACGCGGACGGCCTGCACGTCCGCACCCGCGACCTCCCCGCCCCGGCCGCGGGCCAGGTCCTGCTGCGCATGGACGCGACCGGCGTGTCGTTCGCCGAGCAGCAGATGCGGCGCGGCAAGTACTTCGACCAGCCGCCGTTCCCGTTCGTGCCCGGCTACGACGTGGTCGGCACGGTCACCGCGGTCGGTCCCGGCGTGGACCCCGCGCTGCGCGGCCGCCGGTTCGCCGCGGTCACCAAGGTCGGCGGCTGGGCCAGCGCCCTGGTGCTGGACGCCGCCGATCTGGTCGCCGTGCCGGACGGCGTCTCCGCGGCCGCCGCGGAAACCGTGGTGGTCAACGGGATCACGGCCTGGCAGATGCTGCACCGGGGCACGAAAGTGCGCGCCGGCGGGACGATCGTGGTCCTGGGCGCCAACGGCGGTGTCGGCTCCACCCTCGTGCAACTGGCGCGCCACGCCGGGATCAAGGTGATCGGCACGGCGTCGGCGCGCCACCACGCCGACCTGCGGGAACTGGGCGTGATCCCGGTCGACTACCACGATCCCGAGCTGTACCAACGGATCCGGGAGATCGCGCCGGACGGGGTGGACGCGGTGTTCGACCACGTCGGCGGTGCCGGGCTCGTCGAGTCGTGGCGGCTGCTGCGCCGCGGCGGAACCCTGGTTTCCTACGGCACCGCGGCGTCGAAGGACGTGGACGGCAGTTCGCAGGTGCCCGTCCTGAAACTGTTCGCGCGGCTGATGCTGTGGAACTACCTGCCGAACGGCAAAAGCGCGTACTTCTACAACTTCTGGGCGGGCAAGCGCCGCCTGGACGCCTTCCGCGCCCGGCTCAGCGAGGACCTGACGCAGGTGCTGCGCCTGCTCGCCGACGGCGTCCTCGTCCCGCAGATCGCCGCGGAGATCCCGCTGTCCGACGCCGGTGCGGCGCTCGCGCTCGCCGAATCACGCACGGTCGCGGGCAAGGTCGTCCTGGTGCCGGACCCGAGCCGGCCGTGAAGTGGGCGGCAGGCGGAGGAACCGGCGTGGTGAAGGCGGCAAGCTCCGCGCCGAGATCCTCTCCGCCGCGACCGAACTGCTCGACGCCTGTGGTGACCCGCGCGCGGTGACCCTGCGGGCCGTCGCCCGCCAGGCCGGCATCACCGCACCCTCGATCTACGCCCACTTCCGCGACCAGCCCGCCGTCCTGCTCGACGTCGTCCGGGAGGCCTTCGCCGAACTGTCCGGCTGGCTCCGGTCAGCCGTCGACGACGCGGACGATGACCCTCGGCGGCGGCTCTACCTCGTTTGCCGCGCCTATCTCGACTTCGCCCACGAGCATCCCGAGCGGTACCGCGCCATGTTCAGCGGAACCGGTCCGTCGAACGTGCCGGCTGTCCTCGCCGACTGCCTCGCCCGTTGCGTGGCCGCCGGGCACTGCGCCAGCACCGATCCCGCCGCCGACGCGGTCGCGCTGTGGCTGGGCCTGCACGGGCTCGCCCACCAGCGTGCCGTCTCCGGCGCCTTCCGCTGGCCCGACGACATCGTCCAGCGAATCGCCTTCTCCTTGTCCCGTCTTGTTTGACTCCCCGATTCTCGGAGGTACCGACCATGACCACCATCGCCCCGATCGTCCCCGGCACCACAGCCCGGCGTGCCGGCGAAGTCGACAACCTCGCCACCTACCTCAGCTTCGGGCTCGCCTACGTGGTCGGGCACGGCGCCGCCGCGGTTTCCCACGGCGCCGACCCGCTGGTCCGGCTGCCCGGCTGGCTGCCGTTGACGCTGCTCGGCATCGGCCTCGCCGTCGGCACGGTGAACGCCACCATCGCCGCGACCCGTGCCCAGCGCGGTGCCGGTAAACCCGAGGCACTCGCCGGAAAACTGCTCGGCGCCGCCTGGATCACCGGGTTCACCGCCCTGTTCCTCGCCATCACCGGCCTGTCCGCCGCGATCGACCACCCCGAGTTGCAGGCCATGCTCTGGCCGGCCGGATCCAGCCTCGTGGTCGGCCTGCTCTACCTCGCCGAAGGCGTCGCACGGCGCAACGCGCTGCACTACACCCTCGGCACCTGCCTCGTGCTGGTCGCGGGCGTCTCGTTCCTCTTCGGCACGCCCGGGCTGTTCTGGATCCTGGCGGTCGTGGGCGGCTTCGCCTACGCCGTGGCCGCTGTCCTGGAGCGTCGGCGACTGGCCAGGGTGTGAGCGGAATGCTGAGCGACTGCGACGACATCGTGCTCGACGTGGACCCGGCGCAGCGGATCCACCGCGTCAGCAACCAGTTCTCCAGCTGGCACGAGTTCGCCTCGGAACCGTTGGAGGGGCGGGACATCTGCGACCTGCTGGCGCCGGACGCCCGCCCCGGCCTGCGGCACCGGCTCGTCGAAATCGCCGAGGGCCGCACGTGTTGCGCCCGGCTCCCCGCCACCGCGATCGACACGGGGCACCTGTCCTTCACCGCGTCGCTGACGTGCGTGTCGTCGCGTACCGGTTCGGCGGTCGTCACCCTGAATCCGGTCGGACGGCAAGCCGTGGTCACGGCACGCGAGAGCCGCCTCAGCACCACGGGCGCCCTCGTTCTCGAAGGCGTGGCGGCGGGCAAAGCCAGCAACGCCCTCGCGGCCCGCCTGCACCTGAGCAGCCCGGGGATCAACTACCACGTCAACGCCCTGCTCCGGCGGTTCGGCGTACCGAACCGCACGGCGCTGGTCGCCCGCGCCTACTCGATCGGCGCACTGGACGCCCACGTGTGGCCGCCCCGAGTACCTCCGGCGCTGGTCGGCTGATTCAGCGGGCCCAGGCCGGAGCCCACACGTCGTCGCCGGTTTCGGCTCGGTATCCCGTTCGGAGGTAGCCGAGGAAGTCGGCGAGGACGGGGTGCGGGTTGTCCGCCCGCC
The DNA here is from genome assembly GCF_017875555.1 of Amycolatopsis magusensis. Taxonomy (GTDB): domain Bacteria; phylum Actinomycetota; class Actinomycetes; order Mycobacteriales; family Pseudonocardiaceae; genus Amycolatopsis; species Amycolatopsis magusensis. The sequence goes on from NZ_JAGGMS010000001.1 coordinate 3,561,679, forward strand.
AGATGACCGAATGCGGATAGACCGGGGTCGGGTCGACCACGGAGATCCGGCGGAGGTCGTAGCTTTCCGGCCACAGGTAACGCGAGCCTTCGCCGACGAAAGTGGCGAGCCGGGTCGAGTCGGCGATTTCGGCGAGGAGGGCCTCGACGCCGAAGCTCGGGCCGATCGTGTCGATGGTGAGCCCGAACGCCTTCGCCAGGTCCTGGTAGTAGCCGACCGGTTCGGGCTCGGACAGGCCGGGCATCCAGATGGCGTGCCCGGCCAGCTCGGCCAGCGGCACGGAGGCGGCGTTCGCCAGCGGGTGCCGTGGCCCGACGAGGAGCTGGTGCCGGTCGTCGATGACACGTGCGGCACGCAGTCCGTCCGGGACCCGGCCCGCGGAGTCGCGCAGGGACCGGAAGGTGGCGTCCAGGGTGCCCGCGGTGATCTCGGCCAGCGCCGAGCCGGCGTGGGCGCCGGTCAGGGCGACGACGTCGAGTTCGATACCCGGGTGCCGCTGGTAGAAGGCGTGGAGGAGGTGGGCGGCCGCGACCCGGCGGTTGACCACGTCGACGCGGAGCGGCCGGCGTCCCGGGGTGACGGCCGCGGTGGCGCGTTCGGCGGCGCGCAGCAGTTCGCGTGCGTGGGGGAGCAGGGCCTGGCCGTCGACGGTGAGCCGCACGGCCTGGGCCGTGCGCACGAAGAGTTTCACGCCGAGTCGCCGCTCCAGGGCGGCGACCCGTTTCGAAGCCGCCTGCTGCGTGATCCCCAGCTCGTCAGCGGCGGCCTGGAACCGGCCCGCCTCGATCACGGCGACGAAGGTGCGAACCGCATCGAGCTCCACGCGGGAGAACCTACGCCCACAACGGTGGGTTGTGGCACGCCGTCCGCTCCGTTGTGGAGGCCCGCGTTACGCACCCGATGGGGCGCAGTCCCGGCCACCGTGTGTGACGCCGCGAGGGGATCACCCCCCAGGACGTGTTTTGTCGGCGCGTCAACGTGTTCGCCTTGTTCACAAGCCCGGCCGCGCGGGGTTGTAATGGTCTCTGCCTAATTCCGCCAGAGAAGGAAAATGATGAAAACCTCCCGAATTATCGCCGGTCTCTTCGTCGCGGTTTCTCCCCTCGCGCTGACCGTGCCCGCCATCGCGGACGAGCCCGCCGACTACGTCATCGAAAGCGCGAACGGCACGGAGCGGGTGTGGCAGCAGACGTGGTGGGACGGCGAACCGACCATCACCGGCGATTTCCACGGCAGCGACAACCAGCACTGGATTTTCTGGAGCAATCGCACCATCCAGAACACCGGTACCGACCTGTGCGCCACCGCGCACAGAGGCCGGGTCATCGGCGCGGACTGCAACGGCGACGACCCCGGCCAGCGCTGGCGGATCCGCGGTGAGCACAACCAGAAACAGCTCAAGAACGAGGAAACCGGCCTCTGCGCGACGTACGAGGGGCACGACGACCAACTGAGCCTGCACACCTGCGACTGGGACCGCGTCAACCAGCGCTGGTACCTCAACATCTGACCGGCCGCGGAGTGCGGGACCGGGCATCCGGTCCCGCACTCCGGATTTCCCGGCTCACGAATTGCTGCCGAATTCCGCTGGCGGCTCAAGGTTCGGCAAACTGTGCCGCCCGCGGTTCCCGCTATTCCGGATTCGAGAGAGGCCGTGGTCAATTCGGTGTCCTCGGCGGTGTGCGGAGCGCCGCGTGGAGGGGTGTAGGGTGGTGCTCCTTTCGAACTAGGGGGACACATGTTCGCGATCCAGCCCTGGAACCTGCTCGTGCTCGTGCTGCTGGTCGGCCTCATCACCGGCATCGTCGTGGTGGTGGTGAACCGGGCGAAGAAGAAGTGACACGTCGATCCGGTGCGCCGGCCGGAAGATGACCGACCACCGGCTGCCGCCGAACAGTTGTGCGAGTCCACTCTCGACGGTGCGTGGTCGGCTGGGCGACGCCCGCTACCCCGGCCCGGCCGCCGCGCCCCGGAGTACGCCGGCTGAACAGGCGGCGAAAGCCGCCGGATCCCGCTGATTGTCGGTGGGGCCGGGTAACGTCTCCGGTCGTGGACGCTCGGGAACGCATACAGGAACTCGCCGATCAGCTCGTCGTGCTGCGCGACGCCTACTACCGGGGATCACCGGTCGTGGCGGACGCGGAGTACGACGCGATCGAGGACGAGCTGCGCGGGCTGATCGAGGCAAACCCGGAGCTGGCGCCGGACCCGAACCCGCTGGAGCAGGTGGGCGCCCCGGGTGTGCTGCACGCGCCGATCCGGCACTCGCGCCCGATGTTGTCGCTGGACAAGGCGACCAAGCCCGAGCAGGTCGCGGCCTTCTTCGGCCGGTTCCCCGGGCAGCCGGTGGTGGTGATGCCGAAGCTGGACGGCCTGTCGCTGGCGCTGGTCTACGAGGACGGGCGGCTGGCCAGGGCGATCACCCGCGGCGACGGCACCACCGGTGACGACGTGACCGTGCTGGTGCGGGCGCTGACCGACGGGATCCCGCAGCGGGTCGACGCACCGGGCCGGGTCGAGGTGCGCGGCGAGGCGGTCATGCTGCGGTCCACCTTCGCCGCCTACAACACCGAGCACCCGGACAAGCCGCTGATCAACCCGCGCAACGCCGCCGCGGGCACGCTGCGGGCCAAGGACCCGGCCACCGTCGCCGGGCGGCGGCTGCGGTTCTTCGCCTTCGACCTGCACACCGAGCCCGACAGTGCGGAAACCGATCTGGCGAGCGCGTTGCAGACTCTGGGGTTCACCGCCGCCGAAATGCGTCACTGCGCCGACGCGGAAGCGGCGCAGGCGGTGATCGCGGCGATCGAGGAACAGCGCAACGACCTGGACTACGACCTCGACGGTGCCGTGCTGCGCCTGGCCGATCGGGACGCCTTCGCCGCCGCCGGGACGCGGTCGGCTTCACCCCGTGGCGCGCTGGCGTTCAAGTTCGCCGCCGAGGAGAAGACCACCGTGCTGTCCGATGTGGTCTGGGACGTGGGCAAGACCGGCAAGATCGCGCCGGTCGCCTGGCTGGAGCCGGTGTTCGTGGGCGGCACCACGGTCAGCCGCGCGACGCTGGCCAACCAGGAGGTCATCCGCGCGCGGGGCATCAAGATCGGCGACACGGTGCTGGTGCGCCGTGCCGGTGACGTGATCCCGTTCGTCGCCGGGGTGCTCGACGCTTCGAAACGCACCGGTGCGGAGCGGGAGATCGTGCCGCCCACCGAATGCCCGTCGTGCGGGCAGCCGCTGACCGAGCAGGGCAACAGCCGGGAACTGTTCTGTACCAACGTTTCCTGCCCCGCGCAGACGGTGCGACGGCTGATCCACTGGGCTTCGCGGGCAGCCGCGGACATCGACGCCATCGGCGGGGTGTGGATCGAGCGGCTGGCCGAAGTGGGGCTGCTGGAGCACCCGTCGGACTTCTACCGGCTGACCAAGGAACGGTTGCTGGAGTTCGAGCGCATCGGCGAGGTCTCCGCGACGCGCATGATCGATTCGATCGATGCGAGCCGTCAGGTCGGGTTGCGCCGGGCGCTGATCGGGCTCGCGATCCCGATGGCCTCGGAGGGCACGGCCGCGCGGTTGTGCCGGGCTGGATTCGGTTCGCTGGAAGAAGTAGCCGAGGCCGGTGTGGACGGTCTCGTGGCGGTGGAGGACATCGGCCCGAAGGTGGCCGCGTCGCTGATCGAGCACCTGACCCGGTTGCGGCCGGAGCTGGAAAGGCTGCGGGAGCGCGGGGTTTCGCTGGACGTGCGCGAGGAGGACCTGCCGCCGGTGGTGGCGGCCGGGGCGCCGCTGGCGGGCAAAACCGTGGTGATCACCGGCGCGATCAACGACCCGCGGTCCGGGGAGAAGGTGGCTCGCCCGACCTTCCAACGGTTGTGCGAGAAGGCCGGTGCGGCCATCGCTTCGTCGGTCTCGGCGAGCACCGACATGCTTATCACCGGCGCCGACGTCGGAGCCGCCAAGCTGACCAAGGCCGAGAAACACGGCGTCGAGGTGGTCGACCAGGGGGTGATCTGGCAGCAGCTAATCGCGGCCGGCGTGGTCTAGCGCGGAGACCTTCGTCCCGACGAGCCGGATGAGGTCGAGGGCGGCCGCACGGACCTCGCCGTCGGTGTCGACAGCCGGGTCGTAGGCGGCGAACGTGGCGCTGACGATCGGCAGCCGAGCGCTCACGGCCTCGACGATGCGCTGGACCTCGGCGGCGTCGGGCCCGTCGGGCACGGCGTACTCGTTGGCCGGGCCGACCAGCCGCGAGTCGTGCACGTCGAGGTCGATGTGCAGGTGGACCCGGCGGACCTTCGGCAGGGCCGCCGCCACTTCGTCCGCCCGGGCCGGGAGCAGGCGGATGCCGGACCCGTCCACAATGGCCTGCTCCGCCGCCCCTAGGTCGCGGGCGCCGATCAGCAGGACGTGCTCGTCGGGCACCGGGCGGAAGCCGGGAATCGTGCGGGCGAGCGTGCTCCAGCAGCGGCCGGTGAGCACGGAGAGACCCATGCCGTCGAAGAAGCCCGAGGTCGTGGTCTCCGGGGTGTTGAGGTCGCCGTGCGCGTCGAGCCAGAGCACGGCGAGGTCGTCGTCGTTCGTGGACAGTCCGGATACCACGCCGACGGACGCGTTGCAGTTGCCGGACAACACCACCGGCGCCACCCCGTCAGCCACCGCGCGGCGAACATGCCCGGCGATGGCGCGCTGGATCTCGGTGGCCGTGCGGACTTCCTGGGTGAAGCCGGGGTTCTCCAACTCCACGGTCACCACTTGGTCCGCGGCCAGCAGCCGATCCGCCCCGCCCCGAAGCAACGCGGACGGCCCGGCGCCCATGCGCTGCTCGCGATGCCCGGAGTCGAACGGCGAAAGGATCAGTCGTGTCGCACGCATCCGCAGAGCATGCCACCGCCGGACTCGCCCTGTCGCTCGAATAGACGGCCACCACTGCGGAATGGCCGAAGTGGACAAGCCTTCCCGGAGCCCTAACGCCTTGTGGTGGTGAGGGTGGTGAGGGCTTGCCGGACGGTGGGTGCGTCCGGGAGTTCTGTCGGGCGTGGACCGCGAAAGGACTTGGTGCTGGTGGGGGCGAAGGGCAGGCCGGTGGCCAGTGCGCGCGCGCCGACGGCGAGGGCTTCGCCCAGGAGACTGACGCCGATCGAGAGTGGGATCGAGCGGAGATCGCCGTTCATGCCGGTCGAGGTGGCCAGGAAAGCCAGGCCGCCGTTGACCACCAGCGACAGCACCCACACCGCGTAGGCCCGGGCCGGATAACGCTGCCACAGCACACCGTCCTTGACGAGCAGGCGCACGGTCGAGCCCCGCAGCAAGCCGAAGGCGAGCCCTGTCGCCGAGGTGACGGCCAGCCAGAACCAGTCCCCGGCGGCGGGGTGGCCGGCGTCGGCGACCTGGTGTACCCCGAGGGCCAGCAGGACGATCGGGGTGGCGAACAGGTCGCGCGCGGCGAGTGGTTCGCCGATCGCGCGGCGGACGACGGTGTAGCCGATCCCCGCGATGACCAGGACGATCGTCAACCAGCCAGGCATGGTTCCCCCTTATTTAGCGCAGCCGTGCCAATTAAATTAGCAAGAGTGTGCTATAAAGGCAACCGTGCCGAAGATCGTCGATCCCGGGAGCAGGCGCACCGAGGTGGCCGAGGCGGTGTTCCGCGTGGTCGTCACGCGCGGGTTGGCCCAGGCGTCCCTGCGCAACGTCGCGGCGGAGGCCGGGCTCGCCATCGGGTCCGTCCGGCACTACTTCACCGGCAGCGACGAAATGATCGAGTTCGCGCTCGAGGTGTTCATCGAGCGGGTTTCGGTCCGGGTGCTGGCCAGGGTCGACGACGTCCGGGCCGCGTCGTCCGCCGAAGCCCGCCGCGCCGCGGTTGAGGAGTTGCTGGCCGAACTGCTGCCGCTCGACGACGAGCGCTACACCGAATGCGTGGTGTGGCTCGCTTTCGCCGATGCCGCGCGCACGAGCCCCCGGCTACAGCCGTTGCTGCGCAAGCTCTACGACGGGACCCGGATGGTGATCCGCAAGGTGCTCGAACGCTCGGCCGCGTCGGGCAACCTGACCGAGGGGCTGGACATCGAGGTGGAGGTCGAGCGGCTGGGCGCGCTCATCGACGGCCTGCTCACCGACGGCGTGGTGCAGCCCGACCGGATGACCCCGGAACTGAGCCGGGCCGTGCTGCGCGCCCACCTGGACAGCATTTCCCGATCAGCCGGGTGAGAAGCTCAGCACCGCCTTGCCGTCGCCGACCGCCACGGCCTTCACCTCCAGGCCGTTCATGATCGTGGAGCGGCCGGTGTCCAGCGGCGAGGTGATCGCCCCGCTGCCGAACTTCGCGCCGACCTGCATCACGCCGCCGGAAATGCTGCGGACGCGGAAGAGGGTGAACCCGTACCGCCGCGGAGCCGGGACCACGGCGCTGGGACTCACCAGCACCTCGCACCGGCCGTCTCCGCAGGCAGCCAGGTTCTCGCCGTCCTTGGCCGCGGGCAGGTCGACCGGCGTGGCCGACGGTTTGCCCTCTTCTGCCTTGGCAGGACGGCACTTCTCGGCCTGCTGGTGTGCCTGGGCGACGGTGCCGTCCGCGGCGGCCAGCGTGGCCAGGTCGAGTCCCTGCGGCTTCAGCGTCTTCAATGTGGACGAGACCTCGGCGACCCAGCCGCGCACGGTTTCCTCGGCGACGTCGAACTGCCTCGCGTACCCGCCGACCTTGGTGCTCAGCTCCTCCGCGGTCTTCGTGTACGCCTCCACCAGTTCCGCTCCGCGCGGAAACCGTTCCGGGGCCAGGGAAGCGGTCCGGAAGTCGACGCTCTGCAGCTCGCTGCTCACCGAGCTCAGGTAGGTGTCCAGGTCCATCGCGACGAACTCGTCGCGCAGGTCCTCCGGTGGCTGCGGCGGAGAGAAGAACACCTTGGTCGCTTCGCAGAATTCGTTCAGCCACGCGACCTGATCCGGGGTGGGCGGCGGAGCCGGGGTGCTCGTGGGCGGTGGCGGCGGGGCGGCCGGTGTCCCGTCCGGCGCCCCGCAAGCGGCGAGACTGCACAGGACCAGGGCCGCGGCGCCGAGCCGCACTTCTTTCCGCATGCACCTTTCCTACGCACCGGGGCCGGGACGGGTCCCGATCTGGCAGCTTCAGGCCGCGCGTATCCGGCGGATACCGCGGTTTCATCGCGATTTCATCGCCTCCGAGCAGGCTGGCGCCAACTGCATCGGTGAGGAGCCCGAGTGACCAAGAACGTCGCCCCGAGGCGGTGGGTGTGCCTGCTGGCCGCCGTCACCGCCACCGCCGCGCTGGCCGCGCCCGCGTCGGCCCAGCCCCAGCACGCCGGTACCCAGGAGGTCCTCGACCGCTACCGCGCCAAGGCCGGGCCGGGCGCCGCGATCTTCGCGGGCGACCGCGCCGCCTCGTGGAACCTGAGCAGCGGCACCGCGAACATCGGCAGCCCGAACCTGCCCATCCGGCCAGCCGACCACTTCCGTGCGGCCAGCCAGACCAAGACCTTCACCGCGGCCGTCGTGCTGCAACTGGTCGACGAAGGCCTGGTGGAGCTGGACGCGCCGATCGACCGGTATCTGCCGGGCGTGGTCACCGGCAACGGCTACGACGGCACCAAGATCACCGTGCGGCACATCCTCCAGCAGACCAGCGGGATCGCGAGCCCGCCGATCACCGCGTATGTCAAGCCGACCAACCCGGACGGCACCTTCACCCTGCGGGACCTCGTCCGCATCGGACTCGGCACGCCGCCGCTGTTCGAGCCGGGTACGAGCTGGGCCTATTCCAACGTCAACTACCACGTCGCCGGGTTGCTGATCGAGCAGCTCACCGGGAAGCCGGCGGCCGAGGCGATCACCAGCCGGATCATCGAACCGCTCGGCCTGGCCGAGACGCGGTTCCCGGCGCCTGGCGACAAATCGCTGGAGACGCCCTACGTCCCTGGCTACACCGGCGGCCGGGTGGGGCCGTTCTTCTTCTGGACCGAGACCACCTTCGGCATCCCCGTCGTCCTCGAAATCGACATCGCCTCGCTGGCGAGCACCGCAGGGGCCGTTCTGTCCACAATGGAGGATCTGTCGAAGTTCTACCGGGGGTTGTTCGACGGGCAGGTGGTTTCCGCCGGTTCGCTGGCCGAGATGCGGCGGACCGTGGCGATCCCCGGCGGCCTTCCCGGCTACGGCTACGGCCTCGCGCTGGTCCAGCAACCGTTGTCGTGCGGCGGAAACGCGTGGGGACACCCCGGTGACCTCGCGACCGGGCACTCCTCGCTCACCGCGGTCACCGACGGCGGCCACCACGCCTCGATGGTGACCAACACGATGTCCTCGGCCACCAACCCGCTGCGGGAGGACCTCATCGACGCCGCGCTCTGCGAGACCGGCTGAGCCACCAGGCCACCGCTGCTCCCGCCAGGAGGATGAGCAACAGCGGGAAGAGCGTGGGCACCCACGGCCAGGCCGGGCCGTCGAGGACGAGGCTGTCGGCGGGGAGCTCCAGCACCTTCGCCGCCCAGCGTGCGGTGGCGACATCGGTGCTCCCCGCGAGGTCGCGGACCGTGACCTCGTAGGCGAAGCCGGGCTGGTGGTGCACGTATTCGGGGGCCGGGCCGCCGTCGACCGGAACCACGCCGCGGGCCGCGGCGCCGGGCACGAGCAAGCGGTCCAGGTCCGGTGCGGCACCGGCCAGCCCGGCTCGCGGCACGAAGGTGAGGCCGTGCCGGGACCGCACGGGCCCGCCGTCGGCGGTCAGCGCGATCGTGCGGGCGGCGAGGGACTGGCCACCGTGCGTGTCGAACACCGATGCCAGTTCGATCTCACCGGTGCCTTGGGTGAGCAGCACGCCAATCTTCGGCGGGAGCCAGATGAACCCGGCGTTGATGATGGCGACCGGATCCGGCATGCCCGCTTCGGGGGTCACGGGTGGATCGGTGTGCTGCCAGCCGACTTCCGCGGCAGCCGCCGCGGCCACGTCGGGGCCGATCATCCGCGTGATCACGTGCAGCGTGCCGTCGATGCCGGACAGGATGCCCGCGGTGGAGACGAGGTCGCCGTCGTCGACGAACCGCTGTCCGCGAACCCAGTTCACCGCCGGGTAGTCGGCCTCGAACTCACCGATCCGCAGCCAGTGCGAGGTGGCGGACCGGCCGTCGAGCAGACCCGCCGAGGCGAGTACGCCGGAACCGTTGCACACGCTCAGCAACTGCGCGCCCCCGGCGGCCTGCGTGCGCAGCCAGTCGGTGACCGGTTTCGTGCTGGGTTCGCCGACATCGGGGAACGCGGGCACGACCACCAGGTCCGCGATCGGCGTGCGGGCCGCGAGGTCGTCGAAGGTGAGGTCCGGGACCAGGTCGAGGCCGCCGGTCAACGGCACGGGACGGCGCTGCGGCGCCACCGTGTAGACGTTGAACCGGCCCGTGGCGGCCAGGATTTCGTACGGGGCAAGGACATCGGAGACCACGGCACCGTTGTCGCCCACGACGACCGCGGCGGTCGGCTTGGCGGGGTCGTGCGGGATCGGCGCGACTGCCGGGACGGGCCGCTCCGGGCCCGGGGCGTAGAGGGCGCCGAACGCCGCCAGCGCGGAGAAGGTCGCCCCGACGGCCGGGACCACCAGCACCGCGAGCACCACGGCGAGCACACGGAAGGTGCGGCGCAGGAAGGCAGGCATGGCGTCAGTGCCAGTACTCGGCGCGGCGCCACAACATGGCGGCCAGCATCAGCGGGAACATGAGCACGTGCCCGGCGATCATCACCGCCGAGCCCGACAGCAGCCCGAACCAGTACGGCACGAGCAGCGCCGCGAACGGCAGGAACATCACCGCGGACATCTCAGCGATCCGCGGCCACGAGTGGCGCCGGACGGCCATCCACAACGCCATCGCGACGGTCATGTCGGTGGCCATCACGAGCGCGCCGACGTCCGCACGCGCCACCCACGCTTCGGGCCAGAGCGGGCCGAGCGCCATCATGCCGACGAGCATGGCGACGATCATTTCCACGTAGTGCCCGACGAAACGGGCGAGTTTCCGGTTGCGACTCCGGTCGGGTGCGGCGGTTGTCATGAGGGGGACCTCCGGTTCGATGAACTGTCTCGACCGAGGATCGCCGCCGGAGCCGCCGTTGCCAGGTGCCGGAGGTCATGGATGGGGTCATGCCGTGGCATGACCCGGGCGTCACAACAGGCCGAGCGCGCGGGCGCGCAGGGCGGCCTGGGTGCGGTCGCGGGCGCTTAGCTTGGCCAGCACGTTGGTCACGTGGTTCTTCACCGTGCCCTCGGCGAGGAACAACGACGCGGCGATCTCACGGTTGCTGTGCCCGTCCGCCAGCAGGCGCAGCACCTCCAGTTCGCGGTCGGACAGCGGGACCACCAGCGGCTGCGGCCGTGGTTCCGGGTCGGCGTCGGGCAGTTGCGCGAAGCGGGCTACCACCTTCGCCGCGACCGAGGGTTGCAGCACCGACTCGCCACGGGCGGCGGCCAGCACCGCGTCCACCAGTTGCGCCGAGGACACGTCCTTCAGCAGGTAGCCGAGCGCGCCGGCGCGCAGGGCGGCGAACACGTCCTCGTCGTCGTCGAACGTGGTCAGCGCGATGACCTGGACGCCGGGTCGCTCGGCCCGCAGGCGGCGCATGGCGGCGATGCCGTCCAGGACCGGCATGCGCAGGTCCATCAGCACGACGTCGGGGTTCAGCTCGGCGGTCCGGCGCAGCGCCTCCTCGCCGGTGCCCGCCTCGCCGACCACCTCGATGTCGTCGCGGATGGCCAGCAGCGTCGCCAGCGCCTCGCGGAAGAGCGCCTGGTCGTCCACGAGCAGCACGCGGACAGGGCTCATGCGGGGACCTCCATGGTCAGCGTGCAGCCCGTGCCCGGGGCGGGTTCGAAGGTCAAGTGCCCGCCGAGGCTCGCGGCCCGTTCCCGCAGGCCCAGCAGGCCGAAGCCCGGCGTGCGCCCGTCCACGGCACCCGTCCCGTCATCGCGGACGGCAACGCGGACCTCGGCTTCCGCGTAGTCCAGTACGAGCTCGGCGTGGGTCGCGCCGGCGTGCTTGCGGACGTTGGTCAGGCCTTCCTGCGCGGTCCGGTACAGCGCCTCACGGACTTCGTCGGCCAGTGCCCGTTCGGTCCCGGAGATGGTGACCTCGGTGGGGATACCGGTCGCCGAGGTCTCTTCGGCCAGCGCGCTCAGCGCTTCGGGCAGTGGCGGGATCGACCGCGGTTCGCGCAGCGTGCTCACCGAACGGCGGACGTCGGCCAGCGCGGCTTCGGCCTGCTCCTGCGCCTTCGCGAGCACGGTGTCGGCCTTGGCCGAGTCGCTCTCCAGCACCGCCCTCGCGGCTTTGACCTGCATCTGCACCACCGTGAGTGCGTGCCCGAGCCCGTCGTGGATGTCGCGTGCCACGCGATTGCGTTCGTGCGCTGTGGCGAGCCGTTCCGCCTGCGCCGCGTAGTCGCGCAACTGCTCGTGTGCCTTGGCGAGTTCGCGACGGGTCTTCTGCTCGCGCTGCAGCAATTCGGTGATGACCGCGGCGAAGACCACCGAGGCGAACAGGCCGAGGCCCTCGCGCAACGCCTGGTCCCAGGCCATCCCGGCGTGCGCGAGCGGCACGAGCAGGATCACCAGCGCGGTGCCGGGGCGCGGGAGCAGCAGCACGCACTGGCTCACCAGCACGACGAAGAAGAGCGTGGCGCCGACCCCGGGGTCGAAGACGAACACCGTGTACGCGAGCGGGAGCTGCAACACGACGTACGCGATCGACCAGCCGAGCTGCCCGCGCCGGCGCACCCAGGCGAACCCGGCCGTGCCCACCGTCGCGAACACCGCGCCGAGCAGCATCGCCCACACGGGTTCGGCCGACGCGAGCGCGCCGACGGCCAGCGTGAGGAACGCGCCGCCGGTCAGCAGCGCGAAAGCCCGGTTCATGGGGCCACTCTGGGGTGTCCGGTGGCCGAGGTCAACGCCCGTGCACGGAGCTGTTACCGGCCGCCAACCACGCCCCCGTCCGCCCTGGTGACCACGATGGTGGCCGAGCGGGGGCGCCCGGCCGGGGGGAAGTCGGGCCAGTTGGAGCTCGCGCGCGGGTTGTCCGGGGTGCCGGAGTCGCCGGGGTGCTGGATGTTCACGAACAGCGAGCGACCGTCCGGAGTGGACGTGATGCCGGTGATCTCGCAGCGTCGCGGGCCGACCAGGAAGCGCCGGATCTCGCCGGTCTCGGGGTCGGCCGCCAGCATCTGGTTGTTCTGCGCGGCGCCGTCGACCAGCGGCTGGGTGCCGTCGGTCTGGATCCACAACCGGCCCGCGGCGTCGAACCACAGGCCGTCCGGTGAACCGAAGGCCTGGTCGGCGGGCACGGTGGCGCCACTGGCCTGGTCGCCGGCGAGCAGGAAGATGTCCCAGTCGAACCGGCCGGCGGCCGGGTCGCCGCCCTCGTCGATCTTGAGGATGTGCCCGTAGCGGTTGTTCAGCCGTGGGTTGGCCGCGTCGACCGATTCGGTGCGGGCGGTGTTGTTCGTGCAGGTGAAGAAAACCGCGCCGGTGCCGGGTTGCACGGTGCACCACTCCGGGCGGTCCATCGGCGTCGCGCCGACCGCGTCCGCGGCGAGCCGGGTGTGGATCAGCACCTCGGCCTGCCCGGCGAAACCGTCGGCGGCGGTCAGGCCGGGCTCGCCGTGGACCAGCGGCAGCCAGCGGCCGGAGCCGTCGGCCTCGAACCGGGCGACGTACAGCGTGCCCTCGTCGAGCGGGCTGCGCCCCTCGGCGCGTGCCTGGTCGATCGGTTCGGCGCCGACGAACTTGTAGAAGTAGTCGAACTGCGTGTCGTCGCCCATGTAGACCACGGCTTCGCCGCTCCTGCCCCGCACGACGACGGCGTTCTCGTGCTCCATGCGCCCCAGCGCGGTCCGCTTCTTCGGGGTGGATTCCGGGTCGAACGGATCGATCTCCACCACCCAGCCGAACCGGTTGTACTCGTTCGGCTCGGCCCGCATGTCGAACCGGGATTCCGTGGTGTACCAGGGATACGGGGCTTCGGAGCCGATGCCGTAGCGGTCCTCCGGCGAACCCGGCCGGGGCGGCTGCTCGCCGTGGTAGAAGTACTTGTTGATGGTCTCTTCGCAGGTCAGGTAGGTGCGCCAGGGGGTCGGGCCGCTGGCGCAGTTGTTCAGCGTGCCGAGCACGCGCACGCCTTCGGGGTCCGCGCTGGTGCGCAGCCACGGGTGACCCGCCGCGGGGCCGGTGATCTCGGCGGGCGTGGTCATGGTGATCCGGCGGGCGAACTTCGACTCGGCGAGGTGCCAGCCGCCGCCGAGGCGGTCGCGCTTGACCTCGATCACCGAAACCCCGTGCGCCGCCTGCGATTTGGCGGTCTTCTCCGGGGTCCAGGCGGCTCGGCCGTCCGGGTGCAGCAGCTGCTCGGTGGTGGCCTCGTGGTTGACGCAGAGCAGCCCGGCCCGGCCACCGCCTCCGGTGAACGGGAAGAACCACATGCCGTCGTGGTGGTCACCGGCCTGCCGGGCCTGGTCCGCCGCGCTGTTGCTCGCGTCCTCGGCGAACGCGGGCCCGGACGGCACGATGGGCTGGCCCCACGGGAACAGCACCTGGTACCGGTAGCCCGGCGGCAGCACGACCTCGTCGGCGGAACTCGGCGGGATCGCGGGGAAGCCGAGCAGTCCCTCGGCTCGCGCGCTCGCTTTCGGCGCGGCGGCGAAGAACGACGCGGCCGCGGTGGCGAGGCCACCCGCCAGCGCCGTCCGGCGGGACAGGCGGCGCTGGGCCAGCTCGGAGATCGACGGGGGCGTGGTCCGCTCGGGAGGCATGGCGGCAACGCTACGAACCGCACATGGCCCACCCTCCACGTCCGCGTGAACGCGGGCCGAACTACGGCAGTGGCGGGGGCGTCGGCGAACACGATGTGGCCCGAACTCCGCGCCGCGGCCCCAGGTCAGCTCGAAGTCGCTGGCCAGCTTGCCGGGCGGGCCGGTGATCGCCCGCAGCACGGACGATCCACTGTAGACAGCGCCGGAGTGGTTGGCTGCCCACCCCGTCGGCCGGAGACCGCAGCGACGACGATCACGGTACGGGTCACAGCGCGGCCAGTTCGTCGGTCAGGTCGTCCAGGCCGAGTGAGCCCGCCGACAAGGCCGCCATGTGCCACGCCTTGGCGTCGAACTCGGCCCCGCGGGCGATGCGGGCGGCTTCGCGGCCGGCCAGCCAGGCTCGCTCGCCGAGTTTGTAGCTGATCGCCTGGCCGGGGCGGCCGAGGTAGCGGGTGATCTCGCTGTCGATGTAGGCGTCCGGTTCGCTGCTGTACTCGGCGAACAGGGCGCGGCCGAGTTCCGGCGTCCAGCGCTGCCCGGCGCCGACCGGTGAGCCGGCGGGGATCGGCAGTCGCAGGTGCATGCCGATGTCGATGACCACCCGGATGGCCCGGAGCAGTTGGCCCTCCAGGTAGCCGAGCCGGGCGCCGGGTTCGCGCAGGTAGCCGAGTTCGTCCATCAGCCGCTCGGCGTAGAGGGCCCAGCCTTCGGTGCACGCGCTGACCGCGCCGATGCCCGCTTGGAACAGCGAGAGCCGGTCGCTGAGGTGTGCCCACTGCGCCAGTTGCAGGTGGTGTCCCGGCACGCCCTCGTGGTACCAGGTGCTGACCAGGTTCCACAGCGGGAAAGTGGTGCGGCCAAGGGTGGGCAGGTAGGTGCGGCCGGGGCGGCTGAAGGACCGGTCGGGACGGACGTAGTACGGCGCGGCGGCGCTGCCCGTGGGTGCCTCGTGGGCCTCCACGCGGCGGATCGGCTCGGCGAGGTCGAAGTGCGTGCCGTCGAGTTCGGTGATGGCCTCGTCCATCAGCGCCTGCAGCCGGGCGAGGATGGCGGGGACGCCCTCGAAGCGCTCGGCGTGCTGGTTGAGGTGGGCCATCGCCTCGGCGACCGGGGCGCCGGGCAATATCTTCGCGGCTTCCTCGGTGATCTCCGCTTGCAGCCGGTGGAATTCGGTCCAGCCCCACTCGTAGGCCTGGGTGAGGTCGAGGTTGGCGCCGGTCCACTGGCGGGCGGTCACCTGGTACCGATCAGCGCCGACACCGTCTGGTGTGCCCTCGGTGCGTGGCAGGTAGTCCTCGGACAGCCAGCGGCTCAGTCTGCTTACGGCTTCCCCGGCTTGTGCGGCGGCCCGATCGAGGTCGGTGCGGAGGGGGTGCGGCAGTTCTTGTGCGGCTTTTGTGGCTCGTGTGGCGAACTCGGCGAACCAGCCACGCCCGTCGGCGACTGCGGCCCAGTCGCCCAACTGCCCAGCCAACGTACGAACCTGCCGCGGCGCCGCGGTGAGCCCCTTCGCCGCCCCAGCCCGCAGCGACTCGGTGTAGCCCGCCAACGTCGCCGGCACATTGGCCATCCGCCGGGCGATCACCGCCCAGTCGTCCACGTCGGTCGTCGGCATCATCGAGAACACCAGGCGGGTGACGTGCACGGGCCCGAGGATGTTGGACACGTCACGCAGGTGCTCCCCGGACTCGCCCACTGCCAGGTTCGATTCGAGCCGTTCCCGCAAGAGCCGCGCACACCGCCGCTCGTCAGGGTCGCCCGGCTCCTTCCCGGTCAACTCGCCAAGCTTCACCAACGTACGACGATCAAGCTCGGCGCGAGCCTGGTGCCCCTCGGGAGAAAAGTCAGGCAACCGGTCCTCCCCGGGGCTCAGCCCGGTCATGGTGCCGATGATCGGATTCAGCTCGGCCAGGTCGTCGGCATAGGCGTCAGCGAGTTCGCGGATCGCGCGGACTGGGTTGGACATGGGCTCCATCGTGGCCCAGAAGCCCCCCTCTGAGCCAGGTGCCGCAGAGGCCCTGGTTGACCCCCCCTTGGCCGGTGCCCTCTCATCCCGGTGGCTTCCCCCTCCCGCACCCGAACCCCACACTCCCGCACCCGAACCCCACGTTCAGGCACCCGAACCCCACGTTCAGGCACCCGAACCCCACGTTCAGGCACCCGAACCCCACGTTCAGGCACCCGAGTTCTACGTTCGAGCACCCGAGTTCCACGTTCGGGCAGTCGAACTCCACGACCGAGCGGGCGAATCCCATGCCCGAGCGGAGGGGTTTTGCGTTCGGGCGGGGAGCCTGCGTTCGGGCGGGCGAAGCGACGGCCGAGTGACCAAGCCGACGTTCGGCGAACATGTTCCGCACTCGCCTACCCCGGCTCACGCAATCGATACGGCCAATTCGCATTCGATGCCTGTCCTTCGCCGAAGGGCTGAACTCGGCTGCCTGAATGTGGAACTCGGCTACCTGAGCGCGGGTTTCGGCTGCGGGAATGTGGAACTCGGGTGCCTGAAGGTGAAGCTCGGCTTCGTGAGTGTGGGGTTCGGGCGCGTGAACGTTGGACTCGGTTGCGCGAACGTGGGGTTCGAGTGTTTGAACGTGGGTTTCGGGTCCCCGAGTGTGTAACTCGGCTTCGGCGGTGCGGGCCTTGGCTTGGCGAGCGTGGGGATTGGCGTGCGAGTGTCCAACTCGGTTGCGCGAATGTGCGACTCGGCTGCAGGAGTGTGGTGTTCGGCTTCGCGAGTGTGCGGTTCGGGTGTCTGAACGTGGGGTTCGGCTTCGCGAGTGTGGGGTTCGGGTGTCTGAACGTGGGGTTCGGGTGTGGGCGGGGTTAGGGGTGGGTGGGGTGGGGGGTGGCTTGGTGGAAGAGGTAGGCGGAGGCGGCGAAGAGGGTGGTGAAGAAGGCGTTCAGGCCCAGTAGTTCGAGGACGGACGTGGCGGGGGAGTGGTGTTTGCCCAGGGCGAAGGCGATCACGGCGACCACGGCGGTGGCGGCCGCGGTGGCGAGCAGGGCGCGCGACATGCCCGCCGGGCGGAAGCGGGCGGCGAGGGTGCCGACGACGCCGACGGCCAGTACGCCCAGGTACATCAGGTCGGCCCGGTCGCCTTCGACGCCGATGAGGCCGACCGCGCCCAGGCCCCACAGCAGGGTCAGCGCCGCGAACAGGGCGACGACGACGGCGGATCTGTAGGCGGTCTTCTGCTTCTTCATCACGTTCTCCGGTAGGTGGATCTGGAACAGGTGGCTCCGCCAGGAGTAGTCGGCCGGGAGGCCGCGGAGCATGCGGGACAGGACACCGAGCGCGATGCGGCTGTCGCCGGTGCCGGTGGCGCGTTCGTGCGCGAGGTGGTCGTGCAGGTCGGCGTCGAGCTCGGCGATGCGTCGTTCGGCGATCGGGGTGGGCAGGTCCCTGGTGTAGAACCGCACCCAGCGGCCCACTAGTGCGGCCGCGCGTTCCGGCGTCATGCGGACTCCGGGGCGATGCGCGGCGCGAACCGGGTGGCCCGGGCGGCTTGGGCTTGGGTGGCCACTTGGGCTCCCTTCGGGGTGAGTTCGTACAGGCGTCGGCGTGGGCGGCCTTCGGCTTCGGCCGCGTCCTCCCAGGTGGAGGTGAGCAGGCCGAATTCCTCCAGCCTGCCCAGGGCTTTGTACAGAGTTCCGTGGCTGGTCAGCGCCGATGATCCACTCTGCTCCCGCATGACCTGCGCGAGGCCGAACCCGTGGAAGGTGGTCTGTCCAGGGCGTTCGGCCGACAACGCGGCTGCGAGGATTTCGGTCTCGAGAGGCAGCAGGCTGCCCGGCTTCCGGCGCGGCATGGGACGAGTATAGGAAGATATCTTCCGATAAGTCAACGTCCCTGGTGGGAGCCGCCGAGGAGGGCTTCGGCGCGCAGGGCCGCCTGGGTCCGGCTGGTCACGCCGAGCTTGGCCAGGACGTTGCCGACGTGCACCTTCACCGTGCGCTCGGCCAGCCCGAGCCGGCGCGCGATGTCCCGATTGGACAGTCCGGAACCCAGTAGCGACAACACTTCCCGTTCGCGTGGCGTCAAGCCGGGGTCGGGGCTGCCGCACAGCGTCGCCGCGGCGGACGGGCTGATCACGGTGATTCCTTCATGTGCGCCACGAACGGCGGCGGCCAGTTCCGCCCCCGTGGCGTCCTTCACCACGAACCCGGCCGCACCCTGGGCCAGTGCCTGCCGGATCTCGTGCCGTCGCCCGATGGTGGTCAGCATCAGCACGGGCGGCGGCTCGGCCAGCCGCTCCCGCAGCACCCGGAGTGTCTCCAGACCGTCCATTCCGGGCAGGTAGAGGTCGAGCAGGACCACGTCGACCGGTTCGCCGGAAGCCAGGAACGCCAGCAGTTCCGCGCCGCCGGCGCACTGCGCGGCCACGGCGATGCCCGGCTGCGCGGCCAGCACCATCGCCAGCCCTTCCCGGACCAGCGCGTGGTCGTCGACCACCACGACACGAACCACGGAGATCACCTCGATGCCCCGCACTCTACTGTCGGGACGTGCTCAGCCAGTTCCGCGCCCGCTCGGACGTCGGCATGATCGTGCTGGTCGGCGCGCTGCTCTGGGCCAGCGGCCTCGGCACGGGGAGCTGGCAGGCGGTGCTGGCGGGTGCCGTGCAACTCCTGCCGCTCGCCGTGCGGCGGCAGGCGCCCGGCGTCGTGCTCGCGGTCGTCGGTGCGGCGACCGTGGCCCAGTTGCTCCTCGGCCCGCCCCGCAACGTCGCGTACGTGCCCGTCCTGCTCGGCCTCTACACCGTGGCCGCGGCACCCCGCCAAGCCGTGCGCTGGAGCATCGCGGGTGGGGTCGCCGTGGCGGTGGCGGTGGTGATGGGCGAGGTCAAGGGCCTGGTGGAGGGCACCCTGCTGGCCCTGGTGGTGTTCGGCCTGGCGTGGACGCTGGGACTGGAACGAAGGCGGCACGTGGCTGATCGTGCGCGCATCGCCCGGCACGAAGTGGAGCGCGCCGCTGCGGAACGCCGGGAGCGCACGGCGAGGCGGCTGCACGACACGCTCGCCCACACCACCACGGTGATGCTCGTGCAGGCCGAAGCCTTGCGCGCCACCAGTGAACTCAGCGGTGCTGACCGCAAGCGCGTGGACGCGATACTCAGCGCGGGCCGGGAAGCGCTGACCGAGGTGCGGCAGACCCTCCGGGACCTGGCGGAGGACGACGAGCACCCCGGCGCGGTGACCGCCGAACTGCCCGAACTGCCCGAACTGCTCGAACGCTTGCGTGCCGCCGGTCTCGTGCTGCCCGAAGAACCCGTGGACCTGCCGGACGGGGTCGCCGGGGCGCTGGCCGGGCGGGTGATCGCGGAGGCGGCCACGAACGCGCTGCGGCACGCCGGTCCCGGCACGCGGGTCCGGATCAGCACCCGGATCCGCGACCGCGAGTCGCAGGTGGAGATCGTCAGCGACCTGCACTCGGTGGCGAAATCGGCTGAGGGCAGCGGTTTCGGGCTGGCGAGCCTGACCGCCGAGCTGGCGGAACACGGCGGACGGCTGGAAGCCGGTCCGCGCGGGCGGCGCTGGGTGGTCCGGGCGGTCATTCCCGTGCCAGCAGTTCCGACACCGTGACGAACCGGTAGCCGAGGCCCCGCAACCGCTGGACCAGCGGGGCGACGGCCTGCCTGCTCGTGGTCCGGCTCTGGTACATGGCGTGCAGCAGGATGATCGAGCCGGGCCGGGTGTGCTCGGCGGCGTGCTCGACGATCCCGGACGGGCTGGCGGCGACCTCGGCGTAGGAGTCCGGTTCGACGTCCCACATGATCGTCTGGCGCTGCCGCTGGGAGAGATAGTGCGGCAGGGCCAGGAACTTCTTGCCGTTGGGCGGGCGGAAGGTGATCTCACCCCGGTAGCCGGTCCGCCGGATCAGCGTGTCGGTGCGTTCGACCTCGTCGGCCACCGTGCGAGGGGTCACGAACACCATGCGCTCGTGCGAGTAGCTGTGGTTGCCGATCTCGTGCCCCGCCTGCGCGATCCGCGCGCCCAGTCCCGGTTGCCGCTCCAGTTCCCGGCCGGTGAGGTAGAAGGTGGCCGGGACAGCCGCGGTGGCCAGGGTTTCGAGCAGTTCGCCGGTGCCGGCCGGGTCGGGTCCGTCGTCGAAGGTGAGTGCCACCAGCTTGTCCGGCACCTCGACCCGGTGGGTGAGGCCGCCGAAGAACTGGAAGGTGCGGGCGCTGACGAGGACGTTGAGGCCGTAGGCCGAAGCGGCCAGCACGGTGGTGACGATCAAGCCGAGCACCACCAGTTTGCGGGCACGCGGCGAAGCGGGGAGGACGCGCATGCGTGCAGGGTGGTGGTTCCGGGCGGCGGCGCGGAAGCGGCCTTGGTACTAGTACCTACGTCCTCGCCGGGCGGCGGGGACGCATGATCAAAGCCGCGACGTAGTAGGTGCAGGGGATGTCGCCGGGATTGGCGTAGCCGTGGGGCGCGTCGGCGGCGAAGTAGAGCGAATCGCCGGGTTCGAGCCGGTGTGCCGTGTCGCCGACGGTGAGGCGCAGGGCGCCCGATTCCACCACGACGAACTCGTGCGAGCCGGGAGCGTAGGCGGGAAAGACCCCCGCGTCGCGTCCGGCGGGCAGCGTGGTGCGGACCCATTCGAAGTTCACCCCGGGCACCACCGGGCTGAGGATCGTGCGCTGCCAGCCGCCGGGTTCGTCGATCACGTCCTGCTCGGCGGCCCGCCGGAGCACCACGCGCCGGGGCGTGGCGAGCAGGTCGGCGACGGGCACGCCGAGGCCGTCGGCGATCCGGGCGAGCACGACGATGGTGGCCGCCTTCTGCCCACGTTCGACGGCGGACAGCATCCCGGTGCTCACCGAAGCGGAGTCGGCGAGGTCCTGCAGCGTCCAGCCGCGCTCGGTGCGCAGGTCCTGGATGCGTGTACCGAGGTCTACGAGATCCACGCAGTGCACTATAGTGCAGACATGTTCACTATAGAGAAGGCGGCTGTCCGATCGATAACGGACGCCGACTTCGACGTGGTGGCGGCGATCTTCGGCCACTACGTCGAGCACACCACGGCAACCTTCGAAACTGTGCCGCCGAGTACCACGCACTGGCGGGAGAAAGCCGAGGAGCTGGCCGGTCGCGGCTTGCCGTTCCTGGTGGTGGAAGTCGACGGAGCCGTGGCCGGATTCGCTTACGCGGCACCGTGGCGGACCAAACCGGCCTACCGGCACACGGTGGAGAACACGGTGTACCTGGCGCCGGAATGGACCGGGAAGGGCTTGGGGCGGCTGCTGCTCGACTCGCTGGTCGAGCGGTGCCGTGCGGCCGGGATGCGCCAGGTGATCGCGGTGATCGCCGGGGACGGGGCTTCGGTGGCGCTGCACCGGAAGTGCGGGTTCACCGAAGCCGGGGTCCTCCGGAACGTCGGGTTCAAGTTCGAGCGGTGGCTCGATACCCGGTTGTTCCAGCGGGAACTGTGAGGTGGCTGTCGATCAGCCCGGCCGCGGTGGCGGCCGCCTCCGCCACGGCGGTGGGGCGTGCGCCGGTCTCGTGCAGCAGCGCGGCGGTGCGGAAGACCAGGAGCAGGTGCCCGGCCAGCGCGGCCGGGTCCGGGGCGCCGGCTTCGGCAGCCAGCTCGGTCATGCGGTCACTGAGCGTGTCCTCGTGCCGCTGGATGACCTGGTGGCTGAACGGGCCGGTCGGCGGAACCCCGGCGAAGGTGCAGCCGGTCAGCGCCGGGTCCTCGGTGCACACGCGCAGGGTCTCGAACAACGCCAGCAGGCGGCGCCTGCCGTCCGTTCCCGCGGCGGCGATCTCGCGGTCGAAAACGGCCTGCCAGCGGACATCCCGGCCGTCCAGGTACGCGGCGTGCACCGGGTCGCCCCGGCGGGCGGGCACCGGCAGGCCGTGCCGGATGGCGTTCCCGGCGTGGATCCCGTAGGCGAAATCCTTCCAGAAGGTGACGATCGCCTGGCGCATCTTCCTCATCCTCTCCGTCGGCTGTCGATGGATCGAGGATGTCGCGGATCCCGGCCGGGCAACACGGACGGTGACGACAACTACCGCTGAGATCCCGCCACCGCGGCCGCCGCCCGGTCCAGGTCGTCGAGGAACTGGGCCCGCCGGTGCTCGGGGATGGCCTCGGTCAGGCGCTGGTCGATCGAGTAGACGGCCGAGCGTGCCTGGTCGAGGCGGTGCTGACCGGCGTCGGTGAGGCGCGCGGGCAGCGCGCGACCGTGGTCGCTGGTGGCCGGCCGCGTGATCAGGCCTTCGGCTTCGAGGCCGCGCAGCACCACGTTCATCGACTGGCGCGTGACGAAGGTGCCCCTGGCCAGGTCGGCGTTGGACAGGCCGGGTTGCTGGTCGAGCAGTTCGAGGCAGGCGTACTGCGGCACGGTCAGGCCGTGGGTGCGCAGGGCCTTGTCCATGGCGCCGCGCAGGGCGGCGGCCGCGCCCTTCAGGCGGTAACCGAGGCGCCGGGTCACGTCTTCTGGCATGTCAGGAGTTTGACATATCGCCGGCCGCCGGGCTACCTTCGGCTATGTCAAAGTCCTGACACGTCGGAGGTTCCAGCAATGCTCACCGGACTCGATTTCGTCGCCCTCCAGGTGCGTGCGGTGGAGGACGCCGCCCGCTTCTTCGAAGAGAAGCTCGGCCTGCGCCGGGCCCCCGCAGCACCGCCGGGAGCGGTCGTCTTCGCCACCACGCCGATCCCGTTCGCCGTCCGCGAGCCGTTGCCGGGAGTCGATCTCGACGCGCTCGATCGCCCCGGTACCGGCGTCGCGCTGTGGTTCCGGTCGGACGACGCCCAGGCGCTGCACGACAAGCTGGCCGCCGACGGGATCACCGTGCTCCGCGAGCCGGAGACCGGTCCTTTCGGCCGGACCTTCACCTTCGCCGGCCCCGAGGGCTACGCCATCACCGTGCACGACGGCTGACCGGTTCAGCCGGTCGTGAGTCCACTGTGGAGGATCTCGCGCGCCCACTCCGCCCGCGGCTGGGTGTGCAGGTGCCAGTAGTGCTCGGCGATGTCGTCCGGGTCGAAGGCGGTGCCCGGCGCGACCGGTCCGGCCACGGTCACCGACGCGACGTGCACACCCGAGGGGCCGTATCGCTGGTCGAGCAGCTCGACCAGCGTGCGCACGCCGGCCTTGCCCAGCGAAAGGCTGGTGTAGTCGGCTTTCGGCTCCGGCATGCCGCCGGTGATGAGGAACGAGCCGCCGGTCATCGCGGGCACGACGTGCGTGGCGGCGGTCAGCGCGCCGAGCACGTTGACCTTCCACGCCGCCAAGTGCTCGTCGACGCTCAGGTCGCCGGGTGCGTCGGGCTGGATGATCGCGGCGTTGTAGATCACCGCGTCCGGCGTGCCGAGTCGCTCGATCGCGGTGTCGAGCGCCGCACGCAGGGAAGTCTCGTCGCCGCTGTCGGCGGTCAGGATGTGCGTCTCGGTGCCGATCCCGGCGGCCACCGCTTCGAGCGTGGCCGCGGTCCGGCCGAGCAGTGCGACCGGCAGCCCTTCACTGGCGAACCGGCGGGCGACCGACCGGCCGATCCCCGGTCCCGCTCCGATGATGATGGCTCCCGGCATGACGACTCCTCCGTCGGTTCGATCCGTGCCCGGCGACGGTAGGCCTTCACACCGGTGTCAAGGTCAAGCCGCTGTGGGCGGTGTGCGACACCGCCCACAGCGGGGGCACCCCGCGTCAGCAGCCGCCGATGTACCAGGCGTTGGTGATGAAGCGGTCGGCGGGTGTGCCGTCCTCCAGGTTGGTGATGCCCGGGCCGACGCAGCGGTCCTTCTCCGCCACACCCGCGATGAACCAGCGGACGCGGATGGTGATCCAGCCGCTGCCGCAGTGGTTGTACTTCGCCCACCCGTCGACCACGCCGAAGCCGCAGCCCATCTGCGCCGAGACGTCGGCGGGCGCGGCCGGGGCCGCCACCGCGGGCTGGGCGGCGACCAGGCCGCCGCCGAGGGTCATCAGGCCGAGCGCGAGCGCGCTGACCGCACGTTTGATTCCCACGTGGAACGTTTCTCCCCAACTAGCCGGAAACACTGAGCGGTGGCGAGCCTAGGACAGTCCGGGAACCGCTGTTCGCGGATTCAGGCCTCGGTGAAAGTGCCCGCCGGGCGCAGCAGGTCGTTCTCCAGCACGGCTTGGCGCGACAGGGTTTTGTACCCGACGTCGTCGAACAACACGGTGAGCCGGTCCTCGTCCACGGCCAGCACGGCGCCGCCGCCCCATTCCGCGTGGCGCACCCGATCGCCGACCGGGAATTCGGCGGAGTCCGCCGGTGCCGCCGACGCGGTCCCGGCTTCGCACGTGTCGCACCGGCCGCACGGATCCGCCAGTTGCTCCCCGAAGTAGGCCAGCAGGTGCCGCCTGCGGCAGTCCGTGGTGTCGGCGTATTCGCTGAGTACCCGGACTCGGGACCGGATCAGCCGCTGGTGCCGTCCGGCCACTTCCAGCGCCTGCTCGCGTGCCTGGTCCACGGGCAGTTCCGGGTCGGTGTAGGCGAGTTCGCCGTGCTCGTCGGTGGTGACCACACCGGCTTGTTCGAGGAGGTTGACCGCGCGGGTGCGGCGTGCGGCCGGGGCGTCCACCTCGTCGGACAAGTCCTCTGTGGACACCGGGTCGCCGTGGGACCGCAGTGCGCCGGCGATCGCGTCGAGGGTGTCCTCCGGGGCTTTGGCCGCGGTCAGGAACCGTTGCACGCTCAGGTCTTCCGGCCGGTAGAACAGGATGATCCGAGCCGGTTCCCCGTCCCGCCCGGCCCGGCCGATCTGCTGGTAGTAGGAATCCAGCGAGTCCGGCGCGGAGGCGTGCACGACGAACCGCACGTCCGGCTTGTCGATGCCCATGCCGAACGCCGAAGTCGCCACCACTACGTCGAGTTCGCCGTCGCGGTACGCCTGGTGCACGCGCGTTCGATCGTCGCCGTTCATGCCCGCGTGGTAGGCCGCGGCGCGGATGCCGGACTTCGTGAGCTCGTCCGCGTAGAACTCGGTGTCCCGGCGGGTGGCCGCGTAGACCAGGCCACCGCGGGTGGCCGGATCCTCGGTCAGCGCCCGGACCTCGGCCAGCACGGCTTCGCGTTTGCCGTGGTCGTCGGTGTGGCGCCGGACCGCGAGGTGCAGGTTCGGCCGGTCGAAACTGGCGATCACCTCCCGGTGCTCGCGCAGGCCCAGCCGCCGCACGAGGTCCTCGCGCACCGGGGGCGCCGCGGTGGCGGTGAGCGCCACCACCGGGGGGTGGCCGAGCCGGTCGATCACCGAGCCCAGCCGCAGGTAGTCCGGCCGGAAGTCGTGGCCCCAGGCCGAGACGCAGTGGGCTTCGTCGATCACCACCAGCGCCACGCCCAGCTCGGCCAGGTCCGCCACCACCTCGTCCTTGGCCAGCTGCTCGGGCGCGAGGAACAGGTAGGCCGCGGCACCCGACCGCACCGACTCCCAGGCCTCTTCGCGCTCCTTGGCGCGTTGCGCGGAATTGATCGCGACGGCCTCGGGAACCTCGTTGTCGACGAGCCCCTTGATCTGGTCGTGTTGCAGGGCGAGCAGCGGGGAAACGACCAGCGCGGGGCCGTCGAGCATCAGCGTGGGCACCTGGTAGATGGCCGATTTCCCGGCCCCGGTGGGCAGTACGGCCAGCACGTCGTGCCCGGCCACCACCGCCTCCATGGCTTCGACCTGCTCGTCGCTCAACTCCGGCCAGCCGAAGCACCGCTCGGCGAGCCGGCGCAGTTCCGCGGTGTGTTCGTCGCTCACCGCGGTCAGATACCACCGCGAACCGGCGGCAAACAGCCAGTGGCCCAGCGCACGCGGGCCCGCCGGTTCGATCGCCGGACCCCGGGTACTCGATGACCATGACCACCATGGGGGTCGAGGAGGAGTTCCTGCTCGCCCACGCCGAAAGCGGGATCGCCGCGCCCGTGGCCGAGGACGTGCTGCGGGTGGCGGCGAACGACGTGGTCCGCCGGGAGCTGCGGGACACCCAGATCGAGGTGGCGACCGGGATCTGCCGGACGGCCACCGACCTGGAGGAGCAGTTGATCGCCGGGCGCGAACTGGTGGCGAAGGCCGCGGCCACCGCGGGCGCGGTGCCACTGGCCACCGGCACCCCGGTGTGGCCGTCACCGCCGCCGAGCGCTTCGAGCGGGCGCGCCGGCGCGATCGACGAGCGCTTCCGCGGGGTGGTCGACGACTACGAAGCGTGCGGTTGTCACGTCCACATCGGAGTGCCGGACCGCGAGCAGGCCGTGGCGGTGCTGAACCACCTGGGGCCGTGGTTGCCGAGCCTGCTGGCGCTCTCGGTGAACTCCCCCTTCCAGTCCGGCCGCGACACCGGGTACGGCAGCTGGCGCATGGTGCAGCAGTCCCGTTTCCCGGGTTCCGGGGTGGCGCCGCACTTCACCGATCTCGAGGCCTACGAGGGTGAGGTCTCGAGGTTGGTGGACTGCGGCGTGCTGATCGACAGCCAGATGAGCTTCTGGCTGGCGCGGTTGTCGGGCAAGTTCCCGACCATCGAGTTCCGGGCGGCGGACACCGCCGGCACGGTCGGTGAGGCGCTGTTGCAGGCCCTGCTGGCTCGTGCGCTGGTGGGCACCGCGCTGTCCGAAGTGGCCGCGGGCCGCGAGGCACCCGCGTTGTCACCCCAGATCGCGGCCGCCGCGGTGTGGGCGGCGGCCCGGTACGGCCTGGACGGCCGGGGCGTGGACCTCCGGTCGGGAAGTCCGAAACCCGCCGCGCTGCTGGTCGCCGAACTGCTGGTGCACGTGCGGCCCGCGCTGGAGGAACACGGTGATCTGGCGCTGGTGAAACAGCTCGTCGAAGAAGTACACCACCACGGCACCGGCGCGCGGCGGCAGCGCGAGGCCGGCCCGGCCGGGGTGGCGCGGCTGATGCGAGTTCGTGAAGTAACGAGGAGGTAAGGGTGGCTGTTCTGCCCACCGCACGAGGTCCCTTGTCCGCCAAGGTGATCAACGCGCTCAAGCACGACCGGCGGGACGAGGACCTCGGTGGCGTGAGCGCGGCCGAGCCGTTCTCCGAGGATGTGCAACTGGCCCTGCACACCTGCTACGAACTGCACTACCAGGGCTGGGACGAGGTCGACCCCGAGTGGGAATGGGACCCCGGCCTGCTCCGGTTGCGGGGTGAGCTGGAACGGATCTTCCTCGACGGCCTGCGCTCGGCGGTGGCCGGTGGGTCCGATGTGGACGGGGAGATCAACGAGCTGCTCGTCGAACCGGTCGACGGCACCGGGGTGTCACACCTGCTGCAGGATTCGGGGGAGTGGTGGCAGCTCAACGAGTACTTCGCGCACCGCTCGATCTACCACCTCAAGGAAGCCGACCCGCACGCGTGGGTCATCCCGCGGCTGCGCGGGCAGGCGAAGGCGGCGCTGGTGGCCGTGGAGTTCGACGAATTCGGTGGCGGGCGCGGTGATCGGGTGCACGCGCAGCTCTTCGCGGACCTGCTCGACGCCGCCGGACTCGACTCCGGTTACCTGGCGTACCTGGAGAACGCGCCCGCGCAGATGCTGGCCGTGGTGAACGCCATGTCGTTGTTCGGGTTGCACCGCGGCCTGCGTGGCGCGCTGGTGGGGCACTTCGCCGCCGCCGAGATCAGCACCGGGCCGAGCGCGCGGCGGATGGCGGCCGCGGTGTCGCGTTTGGACGGTCCGGAGGCGTGCCGCCACTTCTACACCGAGCACATCGAAGCCGACGCCGTGCACGAACAGGTGTTGCGCCACGACGTGATCGGGGATCTGCTCAAGCACGAACCCGAACTGGCGGCGGACGTGGTGTTCGGCATCCAGGCCACGGAGTTCCTGGAGGGGCGGTTCGGCGAGCACCTGCTGTCTTCGTGGGCCGCCGGCCGCTCCTCCCTGCGGGCTCCGCTCAGCTGAGCGCGGGCCGGTCGGCGCGGATGACCACGAGCTCCTCGAACTGCTGACCGGGCTCGATCAGCCCGGTTCGTTCGAGGTAGCCGCGGCGTTCGCGCATGACCGGCCCGAACGGCTCCACGCAGCGCGCGGCCACCGACGCCTTCAACTCCCGCTCCCGCAACAGGTCCAGCGTCACCGCCGGATCACACACGTCGGAGTGGACCATGAGCATCGTGCCGTCCACTTCGAGCAGGTCGTTCGCCCGCTCGCACAACGCGTCGACGTAACGGCGGCCGTCCGGCCCGGCGTCCCACGCGCACGCCACCCCGCGGCCGTGGTGGTGCCGCGGGTCGGCGGGCACATACGGCGGGTTCGCCAGCACCACGTCGAACCGGCCCAGCGCGTCCCAAGTCGACAGATCGCCGCGCGAGGCCTTCAGCGGCAACCGGTTCAGCCTGCCGTTGAGCCACGCGCTGAGCACGGCGCGGCGGCAGCGGTCGACCGCGACCACCTCGGCCGCTCCGGCACGCGCGGCGGCCATGGCGACGGCCCCCGATCCGGTGCACAGGTCCAGTACCCGGACACCCGGGCGGAACCCGGCTTCGTCCAATGCCCTGGTCAGCAGTCGGGTATCCGTCTGCGGGCGGTACACGCCCGGAAGTCGCACAAGTCGTCGCACTTCCGGGAGGTACCACGCGAAAACCGAACGAAACTCACGCGCGTGCCGTGGTTCCACTTCGGAGTCCGCGCGGTCAGGGGACGAGCACGACCTTCCCGCTGGTGGCCCGGTTCTCCAGGGCGGCGTGTGCGGCGGCGGCTTCGGCGAGCGGGAAGGCCTGGACGGCGGGCACGAGCTTGCCCTCGGCCGCCGCGGCCAAGGCGCGGATGGTGAAAGCCGGGCTTTCTGCGCGTCGGCTGAGCAGCACCATCAGGGCGTTGGTCGTGGTCACGGCACGAGCGGGGTCCGGGGTGAAGTCGCCCTGCGAGGCGTTGCCGATGGTGACGTACCGGCCGCCGTCCGCGATCAGTTCGAAGGCGGCCCTGCCCTTGTCCCCGCCGACGCCGTCGAGCACCGCGGTGACCACCCGGTCGCCGACGGTCTTCTCCCAGTGCGGCTGGTTGTAGTCGACGGCCAGGTCCACGCCGAGCGCGCGCACCATCTCGACCTTGTCCGGGCCACCGGCCGCGCCGATCACCGTGGCACCGAGGTCACGCGCGTACTGGACGACCAACTGCCCGACGCCACCCGCGGCGGAGGTCACCAGGACCGTGTCGGCGGGGGTGAGCTGGGCGACGTCGAGCAGTTCGAGCGCGGTCGTGCCGGTGACCACCATGGCGACCGCGGCCTCGAAGCCAAGATCGCCGGGGATCCGGTGCAGCGCGGACACCTCGGCGACGGCCAGTTCCGCGTACCCGCCGGGACTGCTCGCGCCGACGACCACCCGCGTCCCCAGCCACGCCGGGTCCACGTCCGGGCCGACGGATTCGACCGTGCCGGCCACCTCACCGCCGAACACGGCGGGCAACTCGGGCGGCGGCGGGGCCATGTCGATCGACAGCCCGGCGCGCATCACGGTCTCGATCAGGTGAACCCCGGCCGCGCGGACCTCGATCCGCACCTGGCCTGGCCCGGGCACCGGATCCGGGACCCGCTCGTAGCGCAGGTTCTCGGGCGGGCCGTATTCGTGCAACACCGTCGCGTACATGACGACGAGTGAACAACCTCAACCAAGGTTCAGGTCAAGCACCTCGTGGGTGCCCGGCCCGGGCACCCACGAGGGTGGGTCAGTCGGTACCGAACTCCATGGCGGCGCGGTCCAGGATCTCGTCACTGGAGGCGCGGCCGCGGGAGGCGATGGCCTCGGCGCCGCCCTCCGGCATCGCCCCGATCAGGCCGGTCGACGCGGCCTGCGCGGCCCCGATCAGCTTCGGGTGCGTGCTGCCGACCAGGCCGAGCCCGGCGTACTGCTCCAGCTTGGCGCGCGAGTCGGCGATGTCCAGGTTGCGCATGGTGAGCTGGCCGATCCGGTCCCCGGGACCGAACGCCGAGTCCTCGGTGCGCTCCATCGACAGCTTGTCCGGGTGGTAGCTGAACGCCGGGCCGGTGGTGTCGAGGATCGAGTAGTCGTCGCCGCGCCGCAGCCGCAGCGTCACCTCGCCGATCACCGCCGTGCCGACCCACCGCTGCAGCGACTCGCGCACCATCAGCGCCTGCGGGTCGAGCCAGCGACCCTCGTACATCAGCCTGCCGAGCCTGCGGCCCTCGTTGTGGTACTGGGCCAGGGTGTCCTCGTTGTGGATGGCGTTGACCAGGCGCTCGTAGGCCGCGTGCAGCAGCGCCATGCCCGGCGCCTCGTAGATGCCGCGGCTCTTGGCCTCGATCACCCGGTTCTCGATCTGGTCGGACATGCCCATGCCGTGGCGGCCGCCGATCGCGTTGGCCTCCATCACCAGGTCGACGGCGCTGGAGAACTCCTTGCCGTTGATGCTCACCGGGCGGCCCTGGTCGAAGCCGATGGTGACGTCCTCGGCCGGGACCTCCACCTCGGGGTCCCAGAACCGCACGCCCATGATCGGGTCCACGGTCTCGATGCCGGTGTCGAGGTGCTCCAGCGTCTTCGCCTCGTGGGTGGCGCCCCAGATGTTGGCGTCGGTGGAGTAGGCCTTCTCGGTGCTGTCGCGGTAGGGCAGGTCGTGG
Organism: Amycolatopsis magusensis; assembly: GCF_017875555.1. Lineage (GTDB taxonomy): Bacteria > Actinomycetota > Actinomycetes > Mycobacteriales > Pseudonocardiaceae > Amycolatopsis > Amycolatopsis magusensis. The sequence continues at coordinate 3,592,015 of NZ_JAGGMS010000001.1, forward strand.
GCCTGCAGCCACTCCGACATCTCCTTGCGGCCACCGAGTTCGGTGACGAAGGCGGCGTCGAGCCACGGCTTGTAGATGCGCAGCTGCGGGTTGGCCAGCAGGCCGTAGCGGTAGAACCGCTCGATGTCGTTGCCCTTGAAGGTGGAGCCGTCGCCCCAGATCTGCACGTCGTCCTCGAGCATCGCCCGGACGAGCAGGGTGCCGGTGACCGCGCGGCCGAGCGGGGTGGTGTTGAAGTAGACCCGGCCGGCGGAACGGATGTGGAACGCGCCGCAGCTCAGCGCGGCCAGGCCCTCCTCGACCAGTGCCGCGCGGCAGTCGACCAGGCGCGCGATCTCGGCGCCGTAGGCGGTCGCGCGGCCGGGCACCGAGGCGATGTCGGGCTCGTCGTACTGGCCGATGTCGGCGGTGTAGGTGCACGGCAGCGCACCCTTGTCGCGCATCCAGGCGACCGCGACGGAGGTGTCGAGGCCGCCCGAGAACGCGATGCCGACCCGTTCGCCGGTGGGCAGGGAGGTGAGAACCTTGGACATGGCAAGAGTATGCATCCAAGGGCATAATCATGCAAACTCGGGGTCACGTCCGGGGCGGGAGAACCAGCCCGCGTAGGTCAGGACCAGGCCCACCACCGCGAGCGCGGCGAAGAACACCCGGGCCAGCACCATCGCGGTCGGCGAGAGCAAGGTCGCCTCCACGCCCGATTCGATGGTCGTGGGGAAGGCGATCAGCAGGAAGCCGCGCAGCGCGACGAACCAGCCGAACAACGACACGGTGACCGCCAGCGGGCCGCGCCAGTTGCGGTGGCCGCCGATGATCACCAGCCCGCCGCCCAGCATGAGCGCGCCGAGCATCAGCATCAGGGCTTGCTCGGCGAACAACTCGGCGACCAGTCCTTGCAACGCGGGTAGCCGGATCGCGTAGACGGTGGTGAACACGGCGATGTAGGGCCCGATGACCCTGGCGAACGCCCGGGTGCGCTGGTGCGCGGTCATGGCTGTCTCCTAACTCCGGTAACCCGCCTGGTGGCAGACGGCACGCAGGAATCGTTCGCATTCGGCCGCGGAACAGGTGTCCGGCCGGGTGGCGAGGTGTTGCCAGCCCGCTCCGGTGAGCAGGTCGAGCAGCACCGCCGGATCGGTGTCCGCGGGGAGCTGGCCCCGTTCTCTGGCTTGCTCCAGCACGGCCAGCCGGACGTCGTCGCGGGCCTCGCCGAACTGGGCCTGGTAGGCGGTGGCCAGCTCGGGGTAGTCCTCGATCGCGCCGTAGAGGCGCCTTAGCAAGCGACGCTGGGCGGGGTCCGCGAGCACCTGTGCCCACGCGGTGAGCAGGTGTTCGAGGTCGCGGATCTTCGGTTTCCGCGGCGGACTGCCGTAGGCGGATTCGATCGTGGCCAGCAGTAGGCGCGTCTTGTCGGGGAAGCGCCGGTACACCGTCGCCCTGGTGACTCCGGCGCGCTTGGCCACCTGCTCGATGCTGAACGCCTCGGCGCCACGTTCGAGGAACAACTCCAGCCCGGCGGCCAAGATGGCCGCGTCCGCCTCCTTGCTCCGGGGCCTCCCAGCGGTACTCATGCCCATTACAATACAGTACAGCCCTGTATTGTAAACCCGGCCACCCCTCGCCGACCGCTCCGAATGCCAGGAGTGGGGCATTACTAGCGTTCATTGCAAGTAATGCCCCACTCATAGCATTGGTCAGGTGCGGTCGGGGGCGGCGAGTGTGGGGTTCGGGTGCCTGGGTGTGGGGTTCGGCTGGGGGCGGGTAATTGTGTTGCTGGGGTGGGGTGCTGGGGGCGATCATCGCGGGATGTCTGATGGTCGTGCTGGGATTGATGCCGCGCTGGTGCGGCGGCTGATCGTCGCGCAGTTTCCGCGGTGGGGTGGGTTGCCGGTGACGCCGGTCGAGGTCGACGGCTGGGACAACCGGACTTACCGCCTCGGCGACGAGATGAGCGTGCGGTTGCCGACCGCGGAGGGCTACGTACCCGCTGTGGCCAAGGAAAACGAGTGGCTCCCGCGGCTCGCGCCCGCGCTTCCGGTGGCTGTGCCGGAAGTGCTGGGCGAGGGCGTGCCGGGGGAGGGCTATCCGTATCCCTGGTCGATCCGCGGCTGGCTACCCGGGGAGACCGCCAGCCGGGAGCGCATCGACGACCTGCCTGCGTTCGCCGTCGCCGTAGCGGAGTTCATCCGCGCGCTCCAGCAGTGCGACACCACCGGCGGGCCGATCGCCGGAAGGCACAGTTTCTACCGTGGCGCCTCGCCCGCCCACTACGACGAGGACACCCGGCGCTATCTGTCCATCTTGGACGGTCAGGTGGACACGGGAACGGCCGCGCGCATCTGGGCGGAGGCACTGGAAGCCGAGTGGACCGGAGAGCCGGTGTGGTTCCACGGCGACATCGCTCACGGCAACCTGTTGGTGGACAACGGAAAGCTGACCGCCGTACTCGACTTCGGCACCTCCGGCGTCGGTGACCCGGCCTGCGATCTGGTGCTCGCCTGGACCCTGCTCGACCGCGAAAGCCGCGAGGCCTTCCGTGAGGCGGTCGACCAAGACGAAGGCGTCTGGGCGCGGGCGCGCGGCTGGGCGCTGTGGAAGGCCCTGCTGCTGCTGGCCAAGGACCCGCAGCGGGCCGATCAGCGCCACGTGCTCGGTGAACTGCTCACCGGGTGACCAGCGCGCTGCGCCGGAACTCGCTCGGGTTGGCGCCCCGGACCCGTTTGAACGCCGCGCTGAACCCGAACGGGTCGGAGTACCCGACGGTCCGGGCGATGTCCGCCACGGTCGCGGCGTCCTGCTCGACCAGCAGGTCCGCGGCGAGCGTCATGCGCAGGTGGGTGAGGTAGGTCAGCGGTGGTTCACCGACCAGTTCGGCGAACCGCTTGGCCAGCGTCGACCGCGAGACCCCGGTGCGCTCGGCCAGTGTGGCGACCGTCCACGGGGCCGCCGGTTCGGCGTGCAGCAGGCGCAGCGCGTGGCCGACCACCGGATCCCGCTGGGCCGCCCACCAGGCCGGGGGCTCACCGCCGGGCCGGTCGAACCACTCGCGCAGCGTGCACACCAGCATCCAGTCCAGCAGCCGGTCGAGCACCACCTGCTGGCCCGGCGTGTCGACGGCGAGCTCGTCGGCGAGGTGGTCCAGCACCGGATCGGACGTGCCTCCGGCGGGCACGCGCAGTACCACGGGCAGCGCGTCCAGCAGCCGGCGGCTGAGTTCGCCGCGCACGGGGTACGCGCCGACGATGAGGGTGGTCGCGCCGGGACCGTCGCCGTCGCGGTCGTACCAGCCGAGCCGGTGCCGGGTTCCGCCCTGCTCGGGCGTGGCGCAGTCCTCGCCGCACGCGACCGGTTCCGCCGCGGTGCCGACCTCGTCGACGAAGGTGAACGTCCCCGGCCCGCGCACGATGACCGTGTCGCGGGCGCGCAGCGGCTCGGGCGGGCCGTGCTCCGGGACGATCCAGCCTCCCCCGGCGAGGACCGTGCACAGGGTCAGCGGCGCGCCGTCCACGAAGTGCAGTGCCCAGGGCGGGGACAGCGTCGAACTGCCGAACAGCGAGCCGTGGGCCCGCACCCCGCGAATCAGGTCACTGAAGGCGTCCATCCCGGTCAGTTTAGACGATCACACAGGTAATCCGGCTTATTACCCATGGGCTCGTCCGAGCCGGACGTGTTCAATCGAGGTCATGAGCACCGACGACTCCCCACTGACCGCCCAGGACATCGAGTTCCTCAAGCGCCCCCTGCACGGCTTCCTGACCATGGCCGGGGGCCCGGTGCCACCCCAGCCCCGGCCGGTGTGGTTCGAGGTCACGGACGAGGGCAAGGTCCAGTTGTTCACCGCGCCGGACTCACTCAAGGTGCGGTACCTGCGACGCGACCCGCGTGCTTCGCTCGTCGTCGCGGCTCCGGTGGGCGAACGGGAGCGCTGGGTTTCGGTCGCCGGTCACGCCACGGTGGAACCCGAGGGCGCGCACGAACTGAGCGTCCGCCTCGCCGCTCGCTACTGGGAGTCCGACGAAGATCCCGCCCGCGCCGACGACCTCGCCGAAATCCTGGCCACGGACCAGGTTCGCCTCGTCATCCACCCGGAAACGGTGAAGCGCGTGACCTTTTGAACGTTCAGGACTGCATCGGGCTCATCCGCTGCCAGTTCTCCGCCCACGACCGCAGTGGCTCCCGGCAGATGAAGACGGCCTGGCCCTGCGTGCCGTTGTTGATCCGCTGCCCGTTGTCCACCAGCGTCACCGCTTTGACGTCGGCGAACATGGATTCGGCGTCCGCAGGGGAGAAACCGACCACGAGCGCGGTGGTGGCCGTCTCGGGCGGGGTGCCGAAGTACCAGTAACCGCGGTGCGGGCTGTGCACCGGCGGCAGGCCGCGTTCCGGGCCGTACTCGTCGAGGGCGCCTGCCTGCCAGTAGTGCCCGGCGAGCACGGTCGTGGTGGCGCGTTCGGATTCCGGCAGCGCCTTGTAGGCGCGTTCCACCGCGTCCACCAGATGCGGCCAGCCGAACTCTTCCAGGTGCATGTTGGCTGGGCTGAACGGCTGGTTTTCGAAATGGGACAGCGGCCAGATCGGCGGCCCGCTGGGCAGGCCCCACAGCATCAGCACCCCGCACACCGCGTAGATCGGCCCGGCGATCCAGCGGATCTGCGCGCGTTTCGGCTTGCGCTGCTCGATCACCACCGCCGCGGCCGCCCAGCAGACCACGAACAACCCGGCCATGTAGAACGGGCGGCCGTCGCTGTACCAGAACGCGGCGATGATGCCCGCCGCGGCGAGACCGTAGAAGCGGAACGGCCGCAGCGTGGGCGCGAAGAGCAGGGACAGGACGCCGACGATCAGCATCGCCGCGCCCAGTGGCCCGGCGACGTAGGCGTAGGCGACCGGGAAGAAGGTCTCCTTGCCGCCACCCGCGGCTTCGATCTCCTTGGCCACGACCTCGGTCATCGCCGCCTGCGGCCAGTCGTGGGCCCGCTGCCAGAGCAGGAACGGCACGGCGAGCGCGGCGGCCACCAGCGCGCCCAGCCACAGCTGCTTCTTGATCAGCATCACGCGCGGGCCGAGCAGCAGCACGGCGATCGCGATGCCGATCCAGAACGCCACCAGCATGGCCTTGGCCTGCAGGCCGACCGCGGTGGCGAGCGCGGCGTAGAGCAGCAGCCGGTCGTCGCGCTTGCGCACCCAGCGGACGAGCAGCCAGCTGATCAGCGTCCAGAAGAACGAGTCGAAGGACTGGGTGGACAGCGTGTGCCCGGCGCCGTACATGAAGAACGGCGACACCGCGAAGACCCCGGCGGTGAGCAGTTGTGCCAGTTTGCCGCCGCCGAGTTCCCTGGCGATCAGCGCGGACAGGTACACCCCGGTGACCACCAGCGCGATGACCGGCAGCCGGGTGCCGACCACCGAATCGCCGAAGAGCAGGTCCATCGCGCGGGCCACCAGCGGCACCAGCGGCGGCTGGTCGGCCAGGCCGCTGCCCAGGTGCCGCCCGGCGGCGCGGAAGTACAGCTCGTCGCCGAAGAACCCGTAGCGCCAGCTGGTGCCCAGCAGCAGCGCCGCCACCGCGCCCGCGATGGCCGAGACCGGGCGCCAGGCGAGCCGGGGCGCGGCGGCCGGCGCCGGCTCGGGTGTGCGTTCGGCTACGGCGGTGGTCTGCAAAGAATTCTCCGAAACTGCGTCGAGGACGACAACCAAGGCTGCCACAGCGCCCCGATCGGTACCTGCCAGGCCCCGCCCCTCCCGGAGAAACGTGTGCGGTACCACATGGTTCAGTCTTCGCCGGCCGACCAGCGGTGCAGGTAGGAGAGCAGGAAACCGAGCAGCCCGGTCACCGCGGCCGCGGTGGTCATCGGCAGCGCGAGCGCCCCGGCCACGCCTTCGACCAGCGTGCCGTCACCGACGACGAGCCCGGCGGCCTGGCCGAGCACGAGCACCACACCGAGCACCAGGAACACCACCAGCCCGAGCTTGAAGACCGGCATGGTGACGCGCTTGAGCAGGGTGCGAAGGGGCGATTCACTCATCAGTGGCTCCAGGGTTCAGGCGAAGACGGGCAGCAGGCCGACGGCCACCAGCACGCCGATGGCCAGCACCGGCAGCACGAACCAGAGGATCAGCCGGACGAACATCCGGGCCGGGTCGATCCCGGCGATCCCGCCGGCGATGTAGATCGGCGCCGCGCCCGGCGGGGAGGCGCCCTCGGTGGAGGCGAAGATCAGGATGGCCACGGCCGCCGCGACCGGGTTCACCCCCGCGGCCACCAGCGCGCTGAAGCTGACCCCGCCGACCGCGGCGATGGTCGCGGTGCCGGTCAGCGGCGCGGAGATGATCACGATCAGCAGGCCGACCAGCGTGGCGATGACCACCGCGGGCGCGTCGATCCGCGCCATCAGCCCGGTCAGCTCGGCGACCAGGCCGAGTTCGCCGAGGCAGGCCGCCGCGGCGAAGGCGAAGAACAGGGTGGCGCCGATGACCGCGTACTTCGGCGCCATCGCGCCCAGCAGCTCGTTCCACCCGTGGCGCGTGCGCGGCAGCCGCCGCCAGGCCACCAGCAGGGTGCCGATGATCATCAGCACCGGGATCCAGACCACGATGCTGATCTCGCCGGCCGCGTCCTCGCCGATCCAGCCTTCGAGCAGCTGCTGCCCGGTTTCGACGGTGAGGAACACCGGGATCGCGATACCGGCGTAGACCAGCAGCGAGGTCCAGCCCTGCTTCCACGCCACCCGGAACGGCAGGATGCCCTCGGGCTCGACGCGGCCGATCCTGTGCCGCCGCACCCAGATGAACACCACGAGGAACCGGTAGAGGACCGTCCACAGCCCGCCGGCGAACGCGCCGACGAGCAACTGGTCGGCGGTCAGCACCGGGGCCACCGCGGCCGAGCCGAGCAGCAGGAACATCGACGAGCTGGGCGGGATCGAGATGCCCAGCCCGGCGTTGCCCGCGACCAGGCTCGCCGCCAGGTCCGGCCGCCACTTCGAGCGGATCATCCACGGGATGGTCACCGAGCCGACCGAGGCCGCGATGCCGGACCCGGACCCGGCGGGTCCGCCGAGCAACGCGGACGCGGCCGTCGAGACGTACCCCGAACCGCCGCGCATCCGCCCGAAGAGGGCGTTGAGCAGGGTGACCTGGCGGTCGATCAGGCCCAGTTCGGTGAGCAGGTAACCCATGAACACGAAAGCCAGTGCGGCGAAGACGACCTCTTCGGCGGCGGCGTCGGCGATGCCCGCCGCGGCCAGCGAGAGCGCGTCGGTCCCGCCGAACAGGCAGACCACCACGAAGCCCAGCACCATGGCCTCGCCGATGGTGCGCTTGAGGACGGCGTTCCAGACCACGATGACGGCGATGTAGGTGATCAGCGCCCAGACGGCGACGCCCATGAGTACTCCTTCGTAACGAGGGCGGTGTTCAGGCGGCCAGGCGCGCGGCCAGTTCGAGGACGCGGCGGGCGCGGTCGACGATCGGCTGGTCGACGAAGGTGCCGTCGGGCAGGGCGATCGCCCCGCGCGCGCCGGTGGCTTCGGCGGCCAGGACCACTTCGCGGGCCCGGGCCACCTCCTGGTCGGTCGGCGCGAAAGCCTGGCGCACCACCGGGATCTGCCGGGGGTGGATCACCGAGCGGCCGAACATGCCGAGGTCGCGGCCGCGGCGGGTGCTGTGCAGCAGCCCGTCGTCGTCGCGGACGTTGGCGTGCACCGACATGGCCGGTGCGGGCAGGCCCGCGGCCGCGGCGGCGAGCACCGCGCGCAGGCGCAGGTGGTCAAGCGCTTCCGGCGCGGTGAGCGCCAGAGCCGAGGCCAGGTCCTGTTCCCCGAGGCCGAGACCGGCGACGCGGGGGTGGGCGGCGATCTCGTCCATCGCGGCGAGCCCGCGTGCCGATTCGATCAGCACGTGCACCGGGAAGTCCCCGGGCACCGCGTCGAGCCGGGCGGTCGATTCCACCTTCGGCAGGCGGACCGCGGAGAGGCCGGGGAGGCCCGCGAGCGCGGCGAGGTCGGCGCGACCGCGGTCACCGTCGTTGATCCGCACGTGCCGCGGCGGCCCGTCGTGCGGTCGCGCGAGGTACTCGGCGACGGTGGCGCGCGCGGCGTCCTTGTCGGCGGGCGCGACGGCGTCCTCCAGGTCGATGAGCACCACGTCGGCCCCGCTCGCGGCGGCCTTCTCGAACCGTTCCGGCCGGTCGCCGGGGACGTAGAGCCAGGTCAGTGCCGTTGCCGGGGTGCTCACGCGACCACGCCCCGCTCCCGAAGGTCCGCGATGCGGGTGGCGTCGTAGCCGAGTTCACCCAGGACCTCGTCGGTGTGCCTGCCCTTCGCCGGGCCGGGCCAGCGGATCTCGCCGGGTGTCTCGGAAAGCCGGAACTGGACGTTCTGGAGGGTGACTTCGCCGAGTTCCTCGTCCGGCAGGTTCAGGAACGTCCCGAGCGCCTGGTACTGCGGATCCTTGACGATGTCGGAGGCGTCGTAGACCAGCGCGATGGCCGCCTGCGCCTCTTCGAAGGCGGTGATCACCTCTTCGCTGTCGCGCGCGGCGATCCAGTCCGCGACCGCGGCGTCGAGTTCGTCGACGTGCGCGACCCGGCCCTGCCCGGTGGCGAACCACGGCTCGTCGATCAGTTCCGGCCGGCCCACCAGGCGCATCACCCGCTCGGCGATGGACTGCGCGCTGGTGGAGATCGCCACCCAGCGGCCGTCACGCGTGCGGTAGGTGTTGCGCGGCGCGTTGCTGTTGGACCGGTTCCCGGTGCGCTGCGGCAGCACCCCGAGCGCCTGGTACGCGGTGACCTGCGGGCCGAGCAGGCCCAGGATCGGTTCGATGATCGCCAGGTCGACGACCTGCCCGCGCCCGGTCTGCGTGCGAGCCTCCAGCGCCACCATGATCGCGTAGGCCATGGCCAGCCCGGCGATGCCGTCGGCCAGCGCCAGCGGCGGCAGCACCGGCGGGCCGTCCGGCTCCCCGGTGGAGGAGGCGAACCCGCTCATCGCCTCGGCGAGCGTGCCGAACCCGGGGCGCTTCGCCATCGGCCCGGTCTGGCCGAAGCCGGTCATCCGCGCGATCACCAGCCGCGGGTTGAGCTCGTGCAGTTCGGCGGGCCCGATGCCCCAGCGCTCCAGCGTGCCCGGCCGGAAGTTCTCGACCAGCACGTCGCTGCGGGCGGCCAGGTCACGCAGGATGCGCTGGCCGTCGGCGGAGGACAGGTCGACCGCGGCGGCGCGCTTGTTGCGGGCCAGGGACTTCCACCACAGTCCGGCGCCCTCGGCGGCCGGGCCGTGCCCGCGGGCCGGGTCGCCCTTGCGGGGGTGCTCGATCTTGATCACGTCGGCGCCGAAGTCCCCGAGCATGGCTGCCGCGGACGGCCCGGCGAACAGGGTGGCGACGTCGAGGACGCGGAGCGACGACAGTGGGCTCATGACTCATAAGTTATAAGATGTGCCGATCTTGGCCAGGATCCTGTTGTGCAGGTCACATCGGCGCCGCCCGGTAGCGTGGTCGCCACCGCGGGTATCGAGAGGGGCTTCGGGCATGGCTGGACCACCGCAGAGCAAGGCGGACTACGTCTACGCCTCGCTGCTCGACGACCTGCGCAACGCCCGCCTCTCCGGCGGCACCCCGTTGCGGGCCACCGAGATCGCCCAGCGGCTCGGCGTGTCCATCACGCCGGTGCGGGAAGCGTTGCGGCGCCTGGAAAACGACCGGCTCATCCGCTACGAGCAGAACCACGGCGCCACGGTGATCGACCTGTCCGCCGACGCGCTGGTCGAGTACTACAGCGTGCGGGCCGTGGTCGAAGGGCTCGGCGCCCGCCTGGCCGCGGACCGGATCACCGACGAACAACTGGCGCGGCTGTGGGCGATGCACGAGCGGATGGTCGCCGACGAGCAGGCGGGCCGCTACGAACTGCTCGGTGAGCAGAGCCGCGAGTTCCACCTGGCCATCGCGGACATCGGCGGCCCCGCCTTCCTCGGCGCGCACGCGCGGGCCGTGCGCAACAACTTCCCGGTGCCCGCGCACGCCTCCCTCTGGCTCGACCCCGACCAGGCCCGCAACCACCTCACCGTGCACGAGCACCTGCTCAAGGCCCTGAAGGCGGGCGACGGGACCACCGCCGAGCGGATCATGGTCGAGCACGTGCAGTTCAGCGGGCGCTACCGGCTCGACCGCGCCGGCTCCTGAATCACCCCCGCCGGAGCAGCTGCTCGAAGCTGGGCACCGAGCTGAACTCGTCGGCGGGCTTGCGCGGCCGCGCGTCGGCGACCTTCTTCGCCAGTTCCCCCGCGGCCTGGTCGATCCGCCGGAGCAGGGCACCGTCGTCCGCCCAGTCGTCGGTGGCGGCGAACACCGAGGTGGTCACCACGTCCGCGTGCAGGTAGGTGAACAGCGGGCGCAGGTTGTACTCCAGTGCCAGCGAGTGCCGCGGCGTGCCGCCGGTGGCACCGAGCAGCACCGGCACCCCGGTCAGCGCCCGGTTGTCCAGGATGTCCACGAAGGACTTGAACAACCCGGAGTACGAGGTGGTGAACACCGGGGTCACCGCGATGAGCCCGGCCGCGCCGGTGACCTTCTCCAGCACCTCCGGCAGGCCGCCCGCCGGGAAGCCGGTCAGCATCATGTTCACCACGTCGTGCGCGACGTCCCGCAGTTCCACGGTTTCCACGCTCGCCTCGGCGCCTTCGGCTTCGAGGGCGGCGACGGTCGCCGCGCCCAGCCGGTCGGCCAGCAACCGGGTGGACGACGGCTGCCGCAGCCCCGCCGAAACGGTGACGATCCTGGTCTCGTCCATCAGTGTGTCCTCCTGGTTCAGGAAACGAGTTCGGCCTGCTTGGCCGCGACGCGGTCGGCGTGGCTCGGCGGGTTCGCGGGCACGTGTGCGGGCCGCTGCGCCTCCATCTCCTTGCGCAGCACCGGGACGACCTCCTCGGCGAGCAGGTCGATCTGCTCCAGCACGGTCTTCAGCGGCAGGCCGGCGTGGTCGACGAGGAACAGCTGGCGCTGGTAGTCGCCGACGCCCTCGCGCATGCCCGCGTACCGCTCGATGACCTGCTGCGGGCTGCCCACGGTCAGCGGGGTGCTCGCGGTGAAGTCCTCCATCGACGGGCCGTGCCCGTAGACCGGCGCGTTGTCGAAGTACGGGCGGAACTCGTTCCACGCGTCCTGCGAGTTCTTCCGCATGAACGCCTGCCCGCCGAGGCCGACGATCGCCTGGTCCGCCTGCCCGTGGCCGTAGTGCTCGAACCGCCGGCGGTAGAAGTTGACCATCTGCGCGGTGTGCGACATCGGCCAGAAGATGTTGTTGTGGAAGAAACCGTCGCCGTAGTAGGCGGCCTGCTCGGCGATCTCCGGGCTGCGGATGGAGCCGTGCCAGACGAACGGCGGCACGCCGTCCAGCGGGCGCGGGGTCGAGGTGAAGCCCTGCAGCGGGGTGCGGAACTTGCCCTCCCAGTCGACCACGTCCTCCTCCCACAGCCGCCGCAGCAGCGCGTAGTTCTCGATGGCCAGCGGGATGCCCTGGCGGATGTCCTGGCCGAACCACGGGTAGACCGGGCCGGTGTTGCCGCGGCCGAGCATCAGGTCCATCCGGCCGTCGGAGAGCACCTGCAGCATCGCGTAGTCCTCGGCGATCTTCACCGGGTCGTTCGTGGTGATCAGCGTGGTCGAGGTGGACAGCGTGAGGTGCTCGGTGACCCCGGCGAGGTAGCCGAGCAGGGTGGTCGGGGAGGAGGCGACGAAGGGCGGGTTGTGGTGCTCCCCGGTGGCGAAGACGTCGAGCCCGGCCTGGTCGGCGTGCTGGGCGATCTTCAGCATCGACCGGACGCGCTGGGTGTCGTCGGGGGTCTGCCCGGTGGTCGGGTCCGTGGTCACGTCGCTGACGGTGAAGATGCCGAACTGCATGGGGAGCCTCCTGTGGTCCTCCGGCGCCCGGGGTGGCGCTACCCGGGTAAACGTCTCGCGCGGAAGAATATTTCCCGCGAGACGATTGGCTTGCGCGGGGTGCGGGCCGAGGCGTTCACCTGGCTCATCGCCGGGTAGTCCACAAGGCGTCGAGCGCGCAACCTCGAGCGGCGGGAGTGGTCATGGAGAAGGTCGGCTCCAGCGGGCTGACGCCGGTGGACCGGGTGCTGGACGGGCTGCGCGGGTTCGGCGCGCACTACACCGAGTTCACCCGGGGTTTCGCCGCGCACCTCGGCCTGCACTCCACCGACGCGGCGGCGCTGGTCGAAATCCTCTACGCGGAGGACAACGGTGTGCCCCTCTCGCCGGCGCGGCTGAGTGAGCGGATTTCGCTCAGTTCGGGTGCGACGACGGCTCTGCTGAACCGGCTGGAACGGGCGGGGCACATCGTCCGGAGCCGGGAACAGCCGGATCGGCGGATCGTGACGCTGCGGAGCAGTCCGGAAATCCAGGGGCCGGGCCGGGAGTACTTCGGGCCGCTGGCCGAGCACATGGGTGCCTTGCTGCAGAAGTACTCGCCTGCCGAAGTGGCGCGGTTCGAGGAATTCCTGGAGGACCTGCAGGTGACCATGGACGCGGTGCTGGCCGAACAGCGTGAGTGACGCTCACTTCGTTGAGCTGGACTCCTTGCGCCGGTTGGCGTTGAAGCGCGCTTTCTTCTGCCGGTTCCCGCAAGTGTTCATGTCGCACCATTTCCGGGTGCGACTCTGGCTGGTGTCGAAGAAGGCGGCTTGGCACGTCGGTGACGCGCACAAGGCCAATCTTCCGTCTCGTTCCCCGGCGACGATGCTGATCGCGTCGGCGGCGATCACGCTGAGGGCGTCTTCCACGCGGGAAGCCGAACCGAGCTGCCACTGCCGCGTGCCCTCGGGCGTCAGGACGGCCGCGGCCCGCCCCTGAACGCTGCAGTCGTTGAGGACTCGGACGGCGGACGCGGGAAGCGGGTCCTGGAGCGCGGCGGCTGTCGCGGCGGCGTGGATCGACTCCCGCAGTTCCCGGGCGCGTTCGAGTTGGGCGGTGGTGCAGGAATCCACGGCGAGTCCGCTCACCGCCAGCCAGTCGACGAGCCGCTGAGGGGTGGGAATGCGCTCCACGGCGTCACCCTGACGCTCCGTCAGCGTGGCCGTGAAGCTGGTCGCCAGCACCGTGCCGAGACGGAATTCGGGGAACTCGGCAGGCATGGAACCACCTTAGCAGGTTGCCCCCGGGCTCCGGCGGCTGCTAGAACCGTCTTAGCCGGTTCCACGATGCCAGGAGGTCCCATGTCCCGGAGCGTTCAAGCCTTCGAAGCCCACGCCACCGACGCCGACCTCGACGACCTGCGGGCGCGGCTGGGCGCGGCACGGTTGCCGGAGGCCGAGACGGTCCATCGCGCCGGGCCCGGCCGCTGGGACCAGGGCGTGCCCCTCGCCGACCTCGCCGAGCTCGTGGACTACTGGCGCACCGGGTACGACTGGCGTTCGTTCGAAGAGCGCCTCGACCGCATCGGCCAGTTCCGCACCACCATCGACGGGCTGGGACTTCACTTCCTGCACCGCCGATCCACGCGGGCGGACGCCACGCCGCTGGTCCTGACGCACGGCTGGCCGGGCAGCATCGCCGAATTCATCGACGTGGTGGACGAGCTGGCGGATCCCGGGAACCCGGCCGCACCGGCGTTCCACGTCGTGGTTCCCTCGCTGCCGGGCTTCGGTTACAGCGACAAACCGGCCACCACCGGGTGGGGAACCGAGAAGATCGCGGCCGCCTGGGTGGACCTGATGGGAAGGCTCGGCTACCGCCGGTTCCTCGCCCACGGCGGCGACTGGGGAGGCAACATCACCACGGTCCTCGGCGGCCGGTTCCCGGAGCACGTCCTCGGCATCCACACCACGTTCGCGCAGGGCCTGCCGGGGGCGACCACGGACGGGCTGACGGCCCTCGAGCGCGAATGGGCCGAGGAAACCCACCATTTCTGGCGTCACCGCGCGGCATACGCGAAGCAGCAGGCGACCCGGCCGCAGACCATCGGCTACTCGCTCGTCGACTCACCGGTCGGCCTGCTCGCCTGGATCCTCGACAAGTTCGCCGAGTGGTCGGACACCGAGGACAGCCCCTTCGAGACGATCTCCCGGGACCGCGTGCTCGACGACGTCACCCTGTACTGGCTGACGCGGACCGGCGCCTCCTCGGCCCGCATCTACTACGAAAGCCACAACTCGCTCGACCCCGAACTCCGGGTCGACGTCCCGTCGGCGATCACCACGTATCCCCGCGACATCGAGAAGTACCCGCGTGCCTGGGCGCAGGAGCGGTACCGGCAGATCGTCCGGTGGCGGTCCCCCGAAGCCGGGGGACACTTCCCATCGCTGGAGGTTCCCGAGTACTTCGTCCACGATCTGCAGGAGGGACTCGCGGCGGTGCTGGCCGCCAGCCGGCCGTTCTGATCAGGGGTCGAAGCGCAGGATCGTGCCGGGGGCGGTCAGGTGCAGCGAGCCGTCGGGGGCGGTGGTGAGACCGGCGAAGGGGAGCGGGGTGCCGGGCATGCCGTGGCTGAAGAGGGCTCGGGGCGTGGCTTCCGGTGCGGTGGTGGGCAGGTTTTCGGCCTCCGTACGGACTTCGCCGGTGGTGAGCGAGATCGCGCGTAGTCGGTGGTGGGTGGTTTCGATGGTGAAGAGCTCGTCACCGCGGATCGTGAGGCCTTGGGGAGCGCTTAGATCGGTGGCGATCGGAACGGCTTCACCGTCGTCGATCCGGTAGACGGCACCGTCGTGGTCGTCGCTGAAGTAGCAGTGCCGCGAGGCGTCCAAGGCCACATCGACGGGATGGGTCAGGTTCTCCGCCAGCACGGTCACCACGTCCGCGGCATCGATCAGCAGGATGCGGCCCGCGTCTGTCTCGGCGACGACCAGGGCGCCGTCGTCCCGGACGGCGATGCCCTGGGGACGGGCGAGGCCGCCGGCGCGTGAGCGGGATTCGCCGGTGGCCGGGTTATACGTGCGCACCTCGCCGTACTGCGAGGTCAGGTGCAGCAGTTCGCCCTCGGCCACGACGCCGTGGGTGAAGATCATCAGCGCCTGCGTCCGCACCCCGCCCGCGGCCGTGGCGTCCGGGGTGGCCAGCCGGTAGTGATCACCCGCGTAGACCCGGCCGCCGAAGTCGACCGTCACGCCGTACGGGCCGTCGAAGCCCGGGTCGACCACCTGGCGGGTCCGGCCGTCCGGGTGCAGTTCCGCGATGCCGCCACTGGCGTAGCTGGAGACGAACATCCGGTTCTCCGCGTCGAACGCCGCGTTGTCCAGGCCGACCACCCCGCTGGTGACCAGCGAACGAGCCCCGCCACCGGCCAGGTCGATCCGGGTGACGATGCCCGCCTCACCCCGGGACAGCACCAGCAGCGTGCCGTCCAGGTCGAAGCGGACGGCGACCGGCTCGTGCACGTCCTCCGCGACCAGTTCGGGTTCGCCGCCGTCGGGCGGGATCCGGAAGACCTGGCCGGTCAGCATGTGCGGGTAGTAGAGGCACCCGTCCGGGCCGAGTTGCATGGCGTTGCCCATGGCGAGCCCGCCGGTCAGCACGCGCAGCTCGCCACCGGTCAGCTCGACCACCCGGCCGTCGAAGTTCATCTCGTTGACGAACAGCCGGTCGCCGACGCAGGTGATGCCGTTGGGCAGCCGCAGTTCCTCCGAGAGCAGCCGGTACTCGCCCAGCGGATCGCGCCGCCACACCCGGCCGGGCACCAGGTCGGTGACGTACATCGAGCCGTCCGCGCCGAAGGCCAGGTCGTCCGGCGATTCGATCGGCCCGCCCGGCGGCACCACCACCTCGATGTCCCCGGAGGCCAGGTCGACCGCGCTGATCTGCCCGGCGAGGAACTGCGCCACGTACAGCCGCCCGTCCGGCCCGAACGACACGCCGTTCGAGCCGGGCAGCCCGCTGGGCGGGGTCAACCGCCGCCCGGCGCTCATTCGGCGTCCGCCAGCACGTCGTCCATGCGGCTCGCACGCCAGTCCCGCAGCACCTGGTGGAACGCCACCGGCCCGTCACCGAAGGAGAACCGGCGCGGGTGCGGCATGCCCTCGTTGTTGTAGTAGCCGGGGGTGCACTCGGCGTGGAACTTGTACTCGTCCACCGACTTCTCCTCGATCGTGGTCACCCACTCGCTTTCGGCCTGCGAACTCGGCTCCACACAACGGATCCCGCGTCGGCGTGCTTCGGCGACCACCTCGCCGATGTGCGTCGCCTGCTCGTCGAGGATGTGCACGAAGTTCACCGAGGCCGCGTTCTGCAGCGGCCCGAGGTGGAACAGGTTGGGGAACTTGTGGCTGTAGAAGCCGTGCAGCGTCCGCGGCCCGCTGCCCCAGTGCTCGAAGATCGAGATGCCGCCACGCCCGTGCACCGGCAGCTTCCCCGACAGCACCCCGGAAACGCCGACCTGGAAGCCGGTGGCGAAGACGATGCAGTCCACTTCGTACTCCCGGCCGCCGACCACCACCGCGCGCTCGGTGATCCGCTCCACCCCGCCGTGGTCGGCGGTGTCCACCAGGGTGACGTTGGGCCGGTTGAAGGTCTGCAGGTAGTCGTCGCTGAACGTGGGCCGCTTGCACATGTAGCGGTACCAGGGCTTCAGCAGTTCGGCGGTCGACGGGTCCTCGACCAGCGAGTCCACCCTGGCCCGCAGCTCGTTCATCTTCTGGAAGTCGACGATCTCGTCGACCTGCTCGCGCTGCTCCGGCGACAGGTCCGGGTAGGAGTCGCTCGGGATGAGCTTCTGCAGCAACTGCGCGCTGCCGGTCCAGCCGTCGGCGACCAGGTCCTCTTCGGCGGGTCTGCCGGTGACCACCTCCAGGAAGTTGTCCCGGCGCCTGCGCTGCCAGCCCGGCTCCAGCGAGGCCGCCCACTCCCGGTCCGTCGGACGGTTCGCGCGGACGTCCACTGTGGACGGCGTGCGCTGGAAGACGTACAGGTGCTCGGCGTCGCGGCCGAGGTGCGGGACGACCTGGATGGCGGTCGCGCCGGTGCCGATCACGGCCACCTTCTTGTCGGCGAGCCCGGCCAACCCGCCGTTCGCGTCACCGCCGGTGTAGGCGTAATCCCAGCGGCTGGTGTGGAAAGTGTGCCCGGTGAAGTTCTCGATACCGGGGATGCCGGGCAGCTTCGGGGTGCTGAGCGTCCCGCTGGAGACCACCACGTACTGCGCGCGCAGCTGGTCACCGCGATCGGTTTCCACCTGCCATTCCTCGTCTTCGTCGTGCCAGTGCAGCGAGGTCACCCTGGTCTGGAAGCAGGCGTCGCGGTAGAGGTCGAACTTCCTGGCGATGGCCCGCGAGTGCTCGCGGATCTCCTCGCCCGGCGCGTACTTCCACTTCGGCACGTAGCCGACCTCTTCGAGCAGCGGGAGGTACACATAGGACTCGATGTCGCAGTGGATGCCGGGGTAGCGGTTCCAGTACCAGGTACCGCCGAAGTCCGCGCCGTCGTCGATCAGCCGGATCCGCTCGACCCCGGCCTGGCGCAGCCGCGCCCCGGCGAGCAGGCCGCCGAACCCGCCGCCGACGACGATGGCTTCCACCCGGTCGTGCAGCGGTTCCCGGTGGAAGTCCGGGTCGGCGTGCGGATCCGCGGCGTAGGAACCGAACGCCCCCTCCGGCCGCTGGTACTGCGCGTTGCCGTCCGGCCGGATCCGGCGCTCGCGCTCGGCCCGGTATCTGGCGCGCAGTTCTGCGGGGTCGAAGCCCAGGTCCTCGGCGAGCGGGACCTGCTGGTTCGGGGTGGTCATGACTGCCTTCCTGCTGCGTGGTGGGAGGGATCGACTACCAGGTGACGGGCAGTTCGTAGACGCCGTAGACGAAACCGTCGTGCTTGAACGGGATGTTCTCGAAGTCGGTGGCCAGCGCCAGGTCCGGCGCGCGGCGGTAGAGCGTGCGGTAGACGATTTCGAGTTCCAGCCGGGCCAGCGGCTGGCCGAGGCACTGGTGCACGCCGAAGCCGAAGGCGACGTGGTGGCGGGCCTCGCGGGTGATGTCGAGCCGGTCCGGGTCGGGGAAGGCGTCGGCGTCGCGGTTGGCGATCTCGTTGGGCAGCACCAGTCCTTCGCCCTTGCGGATCAGCTGCCCGGCGACCTCGAGGTCCTCCAGCGCGACCCGGCGGCGTCCACCGTGGGTGATGTTGAGGTAGCGCAGCATTTCCTCGACCGTCCGCGAGGCCACCGCGGGGTCGTCGGCCTCGCGCAGCAGGTTGAGCTGGTCGGGGTTGCGCAGCAGGAGCAGGGTGCTCAGCGCGATCATGTTCGCCGTGGTCTCGTGCCCGGCGATGAGCAGCAGCACGGCCATCGCGGTGGCCTGCTCGATGCTCAGCTCCTCGGCCTTGATGCGCTCGCACAGCCGCGACAGCAGGTCGTCCCCCGGGGCGTCCATTTTGGACGCGATCAGCGCGCCGAGGTACCGGCCCAGGTTGCCCGACGCTTCGGCCCGCTGCTCCGGGGTGGAGTCGCGGTTGATCATCGTCTTGCTGTTGTCCTGGAAGAAACCGTGGTCGCTGTAGGGCACGTCGAGCAGCTCGCAGATGACCAGCGACGGCACCGGCAGCGCGAAGCCCTCCACCAGGTCCGCCGGCTTCGGGCCGCCGAGGAACTCGTCGAGCGCGTCGTCGACGATCCGCTGGACCATCGGGCGCATCGCGGCCACCTTCTTCACCGCGAAGGCGGACCCGACCATGCGCCGCAGCCGGGCGTGCTCGGGGTCGTCCATGCCGATGAAGCTGAGCGTGCCGCCCCCGGCGGCCTGGCGCGGGTAGGTCGGGTGGGTCATGTCGGCGCTGACCCGGGGATCGGTGAGCACGGCACGCTGGTCGGCGTAGCGGGTGACCAGCCACGGCGTGCTGCCGTCCCACAGCCGGACGCGGGTCAGCGGGGTCTCCTGCTGGAGCTCGCGCAGCTCCGGCGGCGGGTCGAACGGGCAGCCGGCGGCCCTGGCCATCGGGTACTCCGGCGTCGTGGTGGTCATGCGGTTCCTCCGGTGGTGGGTGCGGCGAGGTGCTGTTGCCGGTGCAGCCGGGCCTGCTTCGGCATGTTCCAGCCGAGCACGCCGGTGGGCTGGCCGTGGCGGTCGTAGCGGGCGACGAAGCGGCGGGCAGCCGGGTCGCCCTCGACCACGCTGACCTGGGCATCGGGCGCGAGCACCCCGTGGATCTGCAGCTTGGCGTCGAACTGGTCGGTCCAGAAGTAGGGGATCGGCGTGTACGGCTGGTCGGCGCCGAGGATGTTGGCGGCCACGGCCCCCGCCTGTTCGGTGGCGTTGGTGCGGTTTTCCAGGCGCAGCAAGGAGCCGAAGCGTTCGTGGTGCCAGCGCGCCACATCACCGGCGGCGTAGACACCGTCGGCGGCACGGCACCGTGAGTCGCACACGACGCCGTTTCCCAGCACCAGCCCACTGTCCTCCAGCCAGCCCGTGCAGGGAACCGCCCCGAGCGCGACCACGACGAGGTCGGCCTCCAGCACCTCGCCGGTGCTCAGGCGGGCGCCGGTGACCCGGCCGTCCGCGGCGGTGAGCTCGTCGACCCCGGCGCCGAGGCGCAGCTTCACGCCGTTTTCCGCGTGCAGTTCGGCCAGCAGCCCGGAAACCAGCGGTCCGAGCTGGGCGGCCAGTGGTGCGGCCTGCGGTCCGGTCAGGACCACCTCCACGCCGAGACCGCGCGCGGTGGCGGCGATTTCGGCACCGAGCACGCCGTCGCCGACGACCAGCAGCCTTCGCGTGGCGAGCAGGTCGCCGCGCAACGCGAGCGCGTCGTCCAACGACCGCAACACGTGCACGCCACGCAAGCCCTCCTGCCCGGGCAGCGTGCGCGGGCGGACGCCGGTGGCCAGCACGACCGCGTCGGCGGACAGTGCGCGCCCGGCCGCGGTGTGCACGGTCCGGTTCGCCACGTCCAGCGAGACGGCCTCGTCACCGAGCACGAGTCGCGCGTCGAGTGCGTCGAGGACTTCGCGGGTGCGCAGGTGCGCGCGTTCCGGTTGCCACGCTCCGGCGAGCACCTGCTTCGACAGCGGCGGCCGGTCGTACGGTACGTGCGGCTCGTCGCCCAGCAACGTCAGGTCGCCGGTGTAACCCTTGCGCCGCAGGGCTTCCGCCGTGGCCAGCCCGGCAGCGGACGCGCCGACGACGAGTACGCCCGCCGGACCGCTCACGCCTCGCTCAGCGCGATCGCGGCGGCCGGGCAGACGTCGGCGGCTTCCCGCACCGCGGTCCGCAGGTGCTCGGCGGGCTCGGCGTCCAGCAGGACCACCACGCCGTCCTCGTCGCGCTGGTCGAACACGTCCGGCGCGGCCAGCACGCACGAACCGGCGCCGCAGCACTTGTCCTCGTCGACGGTGATCTTCACGTCTCGTCCTTCCTCACGGGGTTCCGGGCGCCGACCGGGGTGACCGGCGCCGTCCACAGGCCGGTGATCGCGTCGATCAGGCCGGTGGCGGTGTGCGCCCAGGAGCACTGGGCTTCGGTGCCTTCGGCGAGCGCGCGTTCGCGCCCGGCGCAGCGGTGGGTGAGCAGGTGCCTGGCCATGTCGCTGCGCTCCAGGTGCACCGGCAGCGGCAGCGCGGGCAGGCAGCGGTTGAGCCCGGCGAGCACCCGGCGGATCGACTCGTCCGCCAGCGCGTCGTCGACCACGACCTGCCGCAGCACCGGATCGGTCATCACCTGCTCGCCGAAGCGGGCGAACCAGGTGGGGCTGCCCAGTTCCGCCAGGTGCTCGGTGAACGGCTCCACCAGGCAGGCGACCCAGTCGCGGGTCTCCCAGCTTTCGTCCGCCCGCTCGGCCATCCGGGCCCGCGTCCGCTCGATCGGCTCGGTGTGCCGCCGCAGGACCGCCCGCACCAGCCCGATCCGATCGCCGAAGTGGTAGCCGACGGCGAAGTTGTTGCCCTGCCCCGCCGCTTCGCCGATCTGGCGGTGGGACACCGCGGTGACCCCGTGCTCGGCGAACAACCGCTCCGCCGCGGTGAGGATGGACTCGCGGGTGCTCACTGCGTCGCGGGCCACCGCGTGCCTCCTCACTCCGCCGGCTGCCTTCTGGAAAACAGCTAACCGACTTCACGAGCTTGAGTCAAGCGACTGACTTAGACGGAGGATCGATGTCACGATGTGGCTTTCGAGAAGTTCTGCGTCCCGAAAGCCACATTCGTGACATCGGTTCCTACGAACGGGTGATGGGGGCGGTCCAGAGGCCGGTGATGGCGTCGATCAGGCCGGTGGCGGCCTCGTCCCAGGTGGCGCGCGGGGTGGCGGTGCCCTCGGCGAGGGCCCGTTCGCGTTCGGCGACCACGTGCACCATGAGCGTGCGCAGCATGTCCCCGCGTTCGGCCAGCACCTCGTCGGGCAGCTCCGGCGGGCACTGGCGGAAGTTGCTCACCACCAGCCGCAACGACGGGGTGGCCAGCGACTCCTCGGCCATGATCGGCCGGAACGCCGGATCGGTCATCACCTGTGCGCTGAACCGCGCGTACCACGACTCGCCTTCGAAGGAGGCCAGGTGCGTGGTGATCGGCCGGACCAGGCACGCCACCCAGTCCCGCACCTCGCGCGAACCCTCGACGGCGGAGGCCATCTCCATGCGCAGCGCCTCGATCGGGCCGGAGTGCCGTCGCATGATCGCCCGGACGAGATCCGCCTTGGTGCCGAAGTGGTAACCGACGGCGGCGTTGTTGCCCTGCCCGGCGGCGGCGCTGATCTGGCGGTTGGACACCGCGTACAGGCCCTGCTCGGCGAACAGCCGCTCCGCCGTGGTCAGGATCTGCTGCCTGGTGGCACCGACCTGCGCGGCCCTGGGGGTCCTGCCGACATCGGTCACCACGATCACCACCGTACAGGGACGGTCCGCAGGCCCCCGACCACGAGTCCCTCGACGCGTTCGAGGTCCTCGGGGGCCACCGAGAGGGTCAGCCCGGGCAGCCTGCGCAGCAGCACTTCGAGCACCATTTGCAGTTCGGTGCGCGCCAGTGTCTGGCCGAGGCAGGAGTCCTCGCGGTCTGCATCGGGTACGCCGAGCAGGTCGCAGATGACCCACACCGGCAGCGGGAAACCCAGCGCCAGGCGCAACGCGGCGCGATCCCCACTGGGCAGCCGGACGTCCGCCACGGGACACCCGGTGCGCGGCTCCGCCCATTCGGCCGGTGGGTCGAGCGGGGCCGGGTTCGGGATGGGGTAGTTCAGCACCGGGGTGTCCTCCTGGGGGTTCGCTCGGGGGTCGCCGGTCAGTCAAACCGGACACATTATGCTAAGTCAAGCGCCTGCTTTAACCCTGCCGCCGAGTCCCCGGGAGGCCGCCTCGTGGCGTCCGTGTCCACCACCCCCGCTTCGCCTGGTCCGGCCGCCGTGCCGGCACCCGCTCGCCGGCCGAACCTCGTGGTCGCCGTGCTGGCCTTCGGCGGGGTGACCGTCGCGCTGATGCAGACGGTCGTCATCCCGCTGGTGCCCGTGCTGCCGGGCCTGCTCGGGTCCACCCCGGCCGACACCGCCTGGGCGATCACCGCGACCCTGCTCGCCGCCGCGGTCGCCACGCCGACCATGGGCAGGCTCGGCGACATGTACGGCAAGCGCCGGATGCTGCTGATCAGCCTCGGCCTGCTGGTCGCGGGTTCGGTGCTCGCCGCGCTGAGCACCAGCCTGGCGCCGCTGGTGGCGGCGCGCGTGCTGCAGGGCCTGGCGTCCGGGGTGATCCCGCTCGGCATCAGCATCATGCGTGACGAACTGCCCGCCGAACGGCTCGGCTCGGCCACCGCGCTGATGAGCGCCTCGCTCGGCGTCGGCGGGGCACTCGGCCTGCCGCTGGCGACCCTGCTGGCGGAAAGCGTGGACTGGCACGTGTTGTTCTGGGTCGCCGCGGCGCTCGGCGTGCTCGCGACCGCGCTGGTGGTGTTGGTGGTGCCGGAGTCGGCGGTCCGCTCGGGTGGCCGGTTCGACTTCGTCGGCGCGATCGGGTTGTCGATCGTGCTGCTGTGCCTGCTGCTCGCGGTGTCGAAGGGCGCGGAGTGGGGCTGGGGCAGCGGGCTGACCCTCGGCCTGCTCGGCGGCGCGGCGGTGGTGCTGCTGGCCTGGGTCCGGTGGGAGCTGCGGATCCGGGAGCCGCTGGTCGACCTGCGGACCTCGGCCCGGCGCCCGGTCGCGCTGACCAATCTCGCTTCGGCGGTCTTCGGCTTCTCGATGTTCGCGATGTCGCTGGTGCTGCCGCAGTTGCTCCAGCTGCCCGCCGAAACCGGTCACGGCCTCGGGCAGCCGATGGTGGTGGTCGGCCTGGTGCTCGCGCCGTCCGGGCTGGTGATGATGGCGATGGCCCCGGTGTCGGCGCGGATCACCCGGCTCAGCGGCCCGCGCACCACGCTGATCAGCGGGGTGCTGGTGGTGGCCGCCGGGTACGGGCTCAACCTGGTGCTGATGAGCGAGATCTGGCAGCTGGTGGTGGTGTCCAGCCTGATCGGCGCGGGGATCGGCCTGGCTTACGGCGCGATGCCCGCGTTGATCATGTCGGCGGTGCCGGTGACCGAGACCGCGGCGGCGAACAGCCTCAACACGCTGATGCGCTCGATCGGCACGTCGGTGTGCAGCGCGGTGGCCGGGGTGGTGCTCTCGCAGCTGACCGTGCCCTTCGGTCCGGCCGAGGTGCCTTCGCCCACCGGGTTCCGGGTGGTGCTCGCGATCGGCGCGGGCGCGGCGCTGGTCGCGGCGTTCATCGCCTGCTTCATCCCGCGCCGCCCGCGACAGGGCTAGCGCGTGTTTCAAAGGTTGGGTTGTGGTGTGGGCGTGTCGATGGCCTGATAGGTGAGGTCTCCGGTAGACGGGTTAACGACCAAGAAAACCTGCACCACCGGAGACCTCGTGCCCAGGGTAACGGCAGCGGGGCGGGCCGATCTGACCGACGCGCAGTGGGAGATGCTGCAACCGCTGCTGCCTGTGGGGAAGAAGCCGGGCCGTCCGCCGCGATGGAGTAAACGGCAACTGATCGACGGGGTCCGCTGGCGCGTGCGGGTGGGTGCGCCCTGGCGGGACATCCCACCCGAATACGGCCCGTGGCAGACGGTGTACGGGTTGTTCCGCCGCTGGCAGCGCGGCGGGGTGTGGCGGCGCATCCTGCTGGCCCTGCAAGCCCGTGCTGACGCCGCGGGGTTGATCACCTGGGACGTGAGCGTGGACTCCACGATCGCGCGAGCGCACCAGCATGCCGCCGGTGCGCGGAAAAGGGGGACCTGCAGGCCGAACCACCCAGCACCACCGCCGGGGGCGCTGAACTGGCCGATCACGGCCTGGGCCGGTCACGGGGCGGGTGGACCACCAAGCTGCACCTGGCCTGCGAACAGGGCCGTAAGCCGCTGGCGTTGCTGGTGACCGCGGGCCAGCGCGGCGACAGCCCGCAGTTCACCGTGGTACTGGACCAGATCGTGGTGCCCCGCCTTGGTCCGGGGCGCGCCCGCACACGGCCCGGCCGGGTGCTGGCGGACAAGGCATACAGCTCGCGCGCCAACCGGGCCTACCTGCGCCGCCGCGGGATCAAAGCAACCATCGCCCAGCCCCGCGACCAAATCGCCCACCGCCGGGCACGCGGCTCCGCCGGGGGACGCCCACCCGCCTTCGACACCGAAACCTACAAACAACGACACGCCGTCGAGTGCGGCATCAATCTGCTCAAACAACACCGGGCCCTGGCCACCCGCTACGACAAACTCGCCCTGCGCTACCAAGCCACCGTCGACATCGCAGCGATCAACATCTGGCTACGCCACATCTAAAACACGCGCTAGGCGCCGCCCGGCGGGGTAGGTCGCGCCCTCCGCGCCCAGGCGGCCAATGCTATGAGTGGGGCATTACTTGCAATCGACGCAAGTAATGCCCCACTCCCAGCAATCGAAGTGGGCTCAGTCGGCGGGGGACGCCGGGAACCACCTGAATCACGAAGCCCATCTACCAGACCCGCAGGACAGCGCCTAGTCTCGGGAAGAACAGAGGGGAGCAGTCGATGACCGAGCCACCGGAAGGCGACTACACCAGCGGCGGGGTGCCCAACTTCGACTTCGTCCGCGACAAGATCGAGAAGCGCTCCGCCACCGCGGACGGCGCGACCGAGCTGGCCGGGCTGGGCGGCGAGGAAACCGTCGAGTCGCTGGACAAGAAGCTGGCCGACCGCGACGAAGCCGCGAAGTCCAAACTGGACGAGATCCGGCGGTCGATGCGCGGGCAGTGATCCAGTGCCCTCGTACCCGGTGGAGATCGTCGCGTTGCTGGTGTCTTCGCGGCACGCCTTCGAAGGCAGGCCCGCGGACGGGCCGCGCCCCGATCCGGAACCGGCTTCGCGCGAGCGGGTCACCGTGCGCGCGGGGCTCGGCCTGACCGGCGACCGCTACTTCAACCACCCCGCGCACAGGCACGCGGCCGTCACCGTCTTCGACGCCGGATCGCTCGACCACCTGGCCGGTGTGCTCGGGCTGCCCGCCGCGCCGGACCCGCACCTCACCCGCCGGAACATCACCCTGCGCGGGTTCGAGGTCGACGGCCTGGCCCGCGGCACGGTCTTCTGCCTCGATTCGGGCGACGGCCCGGTCCGGTTCCGCGCACACCGCCCGGCCCACCCGTGTGCCTGGATGGACGTCGTGCTCGCCCCCGGCGCTTTCCGCGGTCTGCGCTCGCGAGGCGGAATCCGGTGCGAGCCGCTCGACGACGGCTTGCTTCGCCTCGGGCCCGCCTCGCTGAGCGTGTTGTCCTAGCGGACGACGTCGGCGGAAAGCTGGTGTCGCCCGGCGACCGTGCAGGCGTTTTGTTCGTAGGGCACGAACATGGCCGCGGTGTCCCCCGGCGCGTAGACCCGCAGGCCGCGCGACAGGGCGGACTGGCACTCGGTTTCGTCGTACACGCCGGCGTTGACCACGGTCAGCGGGCTCTGGGCGTACCCACCCGGCACGATCCGCACGAGGGCGCCCTGTTCGGCGGGCACGCGCTCGGCCGGCTCGCCGAGCTGGTGCCCGTCGTCACCGGCCACAAAGGACACCCCGGGGCTGCCCTGGAGCGAGCAGGCCGTCGCGGACTTGTTGGTGAACCGCAGGTTCAGGTGGTTCTGGTTCATTCCCGCCCCACCTTCGTCCGGATGCAGGCTGAGTTCGAGCGACGCCGCCTTGCAGAGGCCGTCCCCGGCCTGCGCGCCGGCCATCGCCACCGGCTGGGTATCCACTGTGGACACATCGGGCGGGCCCGCGGTGCTGCCCGCCGTGCCGCACGCGGCCAGCGCGGACGTCGCGCCGAGCGCCGCCGCGGTCAAGGTGATCCGCCGGAGTGCACGGCTCCTGGTCGGCTGCTGGGTCATGGCCGTTCCTCCTCGTTCTCCTCGGAGCTCTACTCGTATAGATGCTTGACCACCCGATCCGGTTGCTTTTCACCTCTATTGGATGAAGTTCGTCAAGGTTTCGCAACCCGGGGCCGCGGCAGCTCCCGATCCGACCTCAGCCGAGTCGCACACCCAGGAAGCCGAACCCCACGTTCGTGAAGCCGAACCCCACGTTCGCGGGCCTGAGTGTCACGTCCGGTCCGCGCTCGAGGCAGGGCGGTGGCCGCGCTTACCCGGTGGCTGCCCGGGCCGAATGTGGGGTTCGGGCTCGCGAACGGGGAACTCGGCTTCCTGAGTGTGGGGTTCGGCTTCGGGAACGTGGGGTTCGGCTTCCTGAGTGTGGGACTCGGGGGTTATCCGCGTGCCCATCGGAGCATGAAGCGGCCCCAGGGGTCGTCCGGGCGCAGGCGCAGCAGGCTGACGGCGACGGCCACCGCCAGAGCCCGGCACCACGCCCACAGTCGGTCCCGGTCGACGCCGGGGATGCCGTCGCTCAGCAGGTCCACGCGTTCGCGCGCGGTTCGCTCGTCCGTGGTGCCGTCCAGTGCCCAGTCGACCAGGTCGAGCGTCTGGTCACCCAGGCACGGGCGCGGGTCGATGGCGACCAGGCCGCGGCCGTGCCCGGCACGCACCACGTTGCCCGCGTGCAGATCTCCGTGTACCAGGCCGGGGGTGCCGCCCTGGGCCAGGTCACGGCAGGCGGCACGGCCTTCGGCGAGCAGCCTCGGCAGGTAGTCGAGCGGCGGCAACTCGCCGGCGCGGCCGTCCGTCAGGTCGAAGATGAACTCCACGCGGTCGGCCAGCGACGGCAGGGAAGCCCCGTCCGGTGGCGGTACGCGCAGTGCGGCCAGCAACGGCACGACCTCTTCGAGCGACCATTCGGCGTCGACCAGGCGCACCGGTTCGGGGAGCCATTCCAGCAGCAGCGCGCCACGGCCGGGGTCGGCGTCGAGCAGGTCGACCGCGTGCCGCACGCCGGTCCAGCCACGCAGCGCGGTGGCTTCCTGCGTGGCGATTTCCGGGTCCGGCGTCAGTTTCAGCACAGCCTGGCCGTGTGCCGCGGACTCGCACCGCAGCACCACCGAATTGCTGCCAGCGGGCAGCAGTTCGAGCGGACGCAGTCCCCAGCCGTCCGCGAAGTCTTCGACCAGCGCGTCGAGATCGTCGCACCACGCGGTAGCCGCGGCGCCGAACCGTTGCAGCAGGCGAGCACGCGACGAATCCGGGAGCACGATCGAAGTCTTCATGCGCTCGATTATGGGATCAGCTCGGGCAGCCGCCGAACGATTTCCTCGGGTGAGGGCAGGTCCGCGATTTCCCCGGCCACCGCCCGTGCGGCTTCGCGGTAACTGTTTTCCTTCGGCTCCAGCAGTTTCCGGACGTTCACGGTGATCTCCTCGGCGGTTTCCCCGGTGCGGATACCGGCGCCCGCGGCGTCGATCGCGTCGGCGTTGCCGAACTGGTCGGCGCCCTGGGGCAGCAGCAGTTGCGGGATACCGGCGCCGAGCGCGCCGAGCGTGGTCCCGCTCCCGCCGTGGTGCACCACCACGTCGGCGTGCGGCAGCACCTGCGCCTGCGGCACCCACGACCGCGCGGTGACGTGGTCCGGCAGCTCACCGAGTTCTTCCGGAGCCAGCCGACCGGTCGCCACCAGTACGTGCGCGCCAGTGGCCGCCAGGCCGTCGATCGCGGTGGTGAGCAGTTCCGTGGTGCCGAACGCGGTGCCCAGCGTCAGGTAGACGAACGGTTTCGCGGGCGCCTCCCACGACTCGGATGGCGAATACGGCAGGGGACGCAGTGGAATGCGATTCCCCGTGGCGAGGAAATCCGGGTCCTGCAGGGAAGGCGGGCAGATGTCGAAATGCGGCCGCCCGTCCCCCGTGGGCAGTTCGAGGCCGATCCCGGCCGGGAACAGCCGCCCGAATCCGTGCCAGATCCCGGGGATCCCGGCCTCCGCGGCAGCGGCCGCCGCGCCGGGCAGGCCCCATTCGTGCACCACCAGATCCGGCCGCAGGCGCGTCAGTTCCGGCGCCAGGTCTTCGGCGTAGATCTCGTAGAACGAGTCGGCGGGCCGGAACGGGCGCAACCCGCTCGCGGCCAGGGGCGCGTGCACGGCCTCGCCGGCAGCGAAGTGCACCTCGTGCCCGGCCGCCCGCACGGCGGTGGCGAGCGGGATCAGGGGATAGGTGTGACCGACGGACGCCAGGCTGGCGAAGAGCACGCGCATGCGGTCGAACCTACGCGGTTCCGAGCGACTCCAGTTTGCGCCGCAGGAGCTGGCGGTCCGGCTCGCTCCCGGCCAGGTCGAGCGCCCGCTGATACTCGGCCTTCGCCTCGGACAGCCTGCCGAGCCGGTGCAGCAGATCGGCCCGGGCGGCGGGGTAGGGGTGGTAAGCACGCAGCAGCGGCTCCGCGGACAGTTCGTCGAGCAGCGTCAGACCCGCCTGCGGCCCGTCGCGCATGGCCACCGCCGCCGCCCGGTTCAACGCGACCACCGGCGAGGGCGCAAGCGTTTGCAGCACGTCGTACAGCGCGACGATCTGCGGCCAGTCGGTGTGCTCGAGGTCCGCGGCTTCGTCGTGCAGCGCGGCGATCGCGGCCTGCACGCCGTACGGCCCCGGCGGCCCGCCGCTCAGCGCGACCGGCACCAGCGCGGTGCCCTCGTCGATCATCGCGCGGTCCCAGCGGGTGCGGTCCTGCTCGTCGAGCAGCACGGGCTCGCCGCCCGCGCCGGTGCGCGCCTCCCGCCGGGCGTGGACCAGCAGCACCAGCGCCAGCAACCCGGTGACCTCGCGTTCCGCGGGCAGCAGCCGGTGCAGGATCCGGGTCAGCCGGATCGCCTCCTCGGCCAGGTCGAGCCGCTGCAGGTCCGGCCCGGAACTGGCCGCGTACCCCTCGGTGAAGATCGAATACACCACCTGGAGCACGCCGGGCAGCCGCTCCGGCAGTTCGTCCGCTCCGGGCACGCGGAACGGGATGCGGGCTTCGCGGATCTTCTTCTTCGCCCGCACGATCCGCTTCGCCATGGTCGCGGCCGGGACCAGGAACGCCCGCGCCACCTCGGGCGTGGTCAGGCCCGCCAGGCAGCGCAGGGTCAGCGCGGCGCGGTCTTCGGCGGGCAGGGCGGGGTGCGCGCAGGTGAAGAACAACTGCAGCCGCTCGTCCGGCAGTTCGGCGTCCCCAGTCACCTCGGACGCGGGCGCCCGGTCGGCTTCCACCTGCAGCACCGCCACCCGCGCGGCCAGCGTCCGGTCGCGGCGGAGGCGGTCGACCGCGCGGCGGCGGGCCGTGGTCATCAGCCAGGCGCCCGGTTTCGGCGGTACCCCGTCGACCGGCCAGCGCGCCAGTGCGACCTCGATGGCTTCGGAAGTGACCTCCTCGGCCAGGTCGAGGTCGCCGAATCGGCGAACGAGGGCGGCCAGCAGCCTGCCGTGCTCCTCGCGGAAAACGGCCTCGATAGAAGACACAGAAGACACAGAAGACACCGGCGCGCCCATCGCCGTCAGTTGTCGAAGTCGGCGATCGGCCGCACCACGATGGCGCCGCCGTCGCGGGACCCGGGGCAGCGGGCGGCCCAGTCCAGTGCCACGTCGAGGTCGGGCACGTCGATGACGTAGAAGCCGCCGAGCACCTCGCGGGTCTCGGCGAACGGGCCGTCGGTCACCGCCCGCTTGCCCTGGCGGTCGACCTGCACGGTGGTCGCGGTGACCAGGTCGGCCAGCGATTCCCCGGAGACGAAGATGCCCGCGTCGCGGACCTGCTTGTCGTAGGCCATCCAGTCCTCGGGCGTGCACTCCGGCTCGGTCACGTCGGTGGCGGCGTGGATCAGCATCAGGTACTTCACGGTCGGGCTCCTTAGCCTGGAGTGGGTTGGTGTCCTCACTACGAACGGGCCGGGCCCGGATGGACAGGCTAGCCAGAAAGTTTTCCCGGCCGGGTCACCGGCGTTTGCGGGCCGGGGTGCCGGGTATCGGGAGGACATGTCCCAGGTAGTCGTCACCGGTGCCACCGGCAACCTCGGCGTGGCCGTGATCCGGGCGCTCGCGCAGGAGCCGTCGGTGGAGTCCGTGCGCGGGCTGGCCCGGCGACGGCCGGAGTGGCGGCCGCCGAAGACGGAGTTCGCCGAGGCCGACATCCGCACCGACGACCTGGACTTCACCGGCGCCGACGCGGTGGTCCACCTGGCCTGGCAGTTCCAGCCCGCACGCTCCCCGGAAACCACCTGGGAAGCGAACGTGCTCGGCTCCATCCGGGTGTTCGAGGCGGCCGCGCGCGCCGGGGTGCCGAACCTGGTCTACAGCTCGTCGATCGGGGCGTACGCGCCGGGACCGGTGGACGACCGGGTGGACGAGAGCTGGCCGACCCACGGCTGGCCAGGAGCCGCCTACCCGCGTGAAAAGTCCTATTTGGAGCGTTATCTGGACGCTTTCGAGCAGGACCACCCGTCGATGCGGGTGGTGCGGTTGCGCCCGGGGTTCGTGTTCCAGCGCCCGGCGGCCCCCGAGCAGCGGCGCCTCTTCGCGGGCCCGCTCGTGCCGGGGCAGCTGCTGCGCCCGCGGTTGCTGCCGTTCGTGCCGGACGTGCCGGGGCTGCGTGTGCAGGTGATTCAGGCGAGCGACGTGGGTGACGCCGTGCGCCGCGCGTTGCTGCGACCGGTGCGGGGCGCGTTCAACCTGGCGGCCGAACCCCCGCTGGACGGGCGGGGGCTGGCGTCGACGCTGGGCAGGCCGCTGGTCCCGGTGCCGCGGGCGGTGGTGCGCTCGATGGTCGCGGCGGCCTTCCGGCTGCACGCGGTACCGGTCGACCCCGGCCTGTTCGACACCGTCGCCCGGCTGCCGCTGATGGACACCGGGCGCGCCAGGGACCAGCTCGGCTGGACGCCCCGGGTGGGTGCCTGGGACGCGGTCGGCGAACTGCTCGCCGGCCTGCACGGTGACGGTGGCCACCCGACGCCGCCGTTGCACGACGATTGACGAACCCGAGGAGTGAGCATGAGCAAGCCGAATCCCATCGAGATCCAGAAGCACCTGTCCGGCGTGGACTACCCGGCGAGCCGCGACGACCTGATCGCGGCGGCGCAGGGCAACGGTGCTGATGACAGCACTCTGGAGGCGCTGCGCGGGATCCCCGACCGCGAGTACGAAGGCCCGAGCGGGGTCAGCAAGGAGATCGGCGGGTGAGCGCGCCCGGGGTCGACCGGGCGGGTGAATCCGCACCGGCCGGCCCCTGCGGCCGGGCCGCGGAAGCGGTGACCGCGCGGCGGACTCGGGTTGTCCGATCCGGCGAAGCACCGTACCTTCGGAAGTGAGGTTCAGCCAGGAGCCCAGCCGGGTGTTCGCCCGGTCTGCCCAACGCCACGCCACATCAGCGCAGGGAGCTCCCCCCATGGACTTTTCCGTGCACCGCCCGGGTCCGCCGTTGTCCGTCCGCACGACCCTGCTGGGGGACGAAATCGGTTTGCTCGCCCCCACCGGGGACATCGACATGGCCACCGCGCCGTTGCTCGCCGCCGCTTTCGCGGATCTGCGCAAAGAACACGCACCGCGTGCGGTGGTGGTCGAACTGGCCGGGGTGAACTTCCTCGGCAGCGCGGGCCTGAGTTGCCTGGCGAATGTGCGTGCCGACACCGAACTCGCGTTGTCACGGTTGACCCACGCGGTCCGCCGAGCCCTCGAAGTCGGCGGACTGCGCGAGTACTTCCCGTGTTACGACACGACCGAAGAAGCCCGCGACGGCCTGCGTCAGCGCCTGTCGGCCAGCGTGGACCGCAGCGCGTAATAGGCGGGTTTGCGCGAGAAGTCCTCCCACATGACCGTCGCCGCGCCTTCACCTTCGAAGAACACCGGCACCCACGAGTACTTGTCGGTGAAACCCCAGATGGTGAAGGAATCGCAGCCGCGGACGTTCAGGCAAGCGGTGAGCGTGCGCCGGTAGTAGTCGGCCTGCTGGGTGAGTTGCTCGGCGGTGGGCACCCCGCCGTCGGGCAGATCCATGCGCACGTCGAGTTCGGTGATCGCGGTTTCCAGGCCCAGCGCGGAAAAGCGCTTGAGGTTGGGTTCGAGGTCGGCGGGGAAGCCGTAGCGGGTGCTCAGGTGCGCCTGTGCGGAAAAGCCGTGCACCGGCACGCCCTGCGCGCGCAACTGCTGGATCAGCGCGAGGTAGGCGTCGCTCTTGGCGTTCACGCTTTCCACGCCGTAGTCGTTGAAGAACAGTTCCGCGTGCGGATCGGCCTGGTGCGTCCAGCGGAACACGTCGGCGATGATGCCGGGGCCGAGTTCACGCAGCCAGATGTTGTCGGTGGTCCGCAGCTCCCCGGTTTCGGTGAAGATTTCGTTGGCCACATCCCATTGCTGGATGCGCCCCTGGTACCGCCCGACGACCGTGCGGACGTGGTCGCGCAGGATCGCGCGTAGTTCGTCCGCGGTGAACTCGCCCTGCTCCAGCCAAGCCGGGTTCTGGCTGTGCCACAGCAGGGTGTGCCCGCGCACGACCTGGTGGTTCCGCTGGGCGAAGCGGACGATCGCGTCGGCGGCGGCGAAGTCGTAGCGGTCGCGTTCGGGGTGGATGTACTCCCACTTCATCTGGTTTTCCGGGGAGACCGAGCTGAACTCCGCGGCGAGCCGGTCGCGGTAGGGCCGGTCGGCGCTGAACGGGTCCGGGTAGGGCATCGTCTCGTGGTGCCCGCCGCCGGCCACCGCGCTGCCGATGCGGAACTTCTTCGGGGCCGCCTGGCGGAGGGTCTTCCCGTGCTGGTCCGCCGTGGGCGGCGCGGCCGATGCCGTGGCGGACAGCGGGACCACCAGCGCCACGGCCGTCAACAGGGCGGTGACCAGACGAATCGGCTGCATCAGCACTCGCTCCTCGAAACTTTCGGAACACCATGGGAAAGTTTCGGCGACACTAAGCCGCGACCAGCGGGAACGTCAAGGGTGTGCCGGGCGGGACGGGGGACCGCCCGCTCCCGGCCGATCAGGCGGTGGCGGACAGTCGCCGCAACCGCGCGGTCCGGCTGCCGGAACCGTCCGGCAGGTGTACCCAGCCGCGGTGGCGGATCCCGGCGACCTGCACCTGGCGCAGTGGCTTGAAGGCGGCCGGGTCGATGCCTTCGTAGCCGTGGCGGATCACCGACTGGTAGATCACCGGGGAGACCACGAGGATCATCGGCGCGCCGGTGGCCCGGAGCCTGCGCTTGACCTCCGGGGCGTCGAGCAGCCGGAAGGCGATGTCCACCGACTCCCCGAAGCAGCCCTGTTCGTCGTAGTTGACCTCGCCGGCGTGCAGCGCCACGCGAAGCCGGAAGCCGTGCTCGGCGTCCTGCTCGGCGAGGAGTTCGCCCAGCCTGGGTAGCACCTGGTTCAGCAGTGCCGTCTTGGGCGCCTGGGCCACCGGGTGCACCAGCACCAGCGCGCCGTCCCCGCGGTCCGACGGCGGGTCGTAGTGCGCCGGGGTGATGCCGCCTGCCAGCAGTGCCTCGTCCAGCAGGCGGTACATGGTCTGCCGCAGGCGGGCTTTGGCCATGTCGGTGCGCCGGGTCGAGCCTTCCACGTCGAACACCAGGATCGTCCGGTGGTGGGGGCGCAGGGCGCTCCCACCAGGGATGAAAACCGTCGCCTCTCCCATCGCGGCCTCCCACCTCGAAGAAGTGAAGCTGGCTGAACAACAGCTAAGTTCAGGCCGATTCAGGATAGGGCCAGCTCTCTGCTCGGGCAACTGTCCGTGGGTACGCGGCCGAATGGCCGTCGGACCGAGGCCTGGCCGTAACAGTGGGTCGCGAGCGCGCGATGCTCAGTACAGCTAGAGTTCAGGACGATGACCTGAAGTTGACTGGAAGGGTGGACCGTGCAGGTCTCCGAAGAAGCGCGCCTGATCCTCGCCCGCCGGTTGAAGGAGCTGCGCGAGCAACGCTGGCCCGCGCGGCGGATCACCCAGGGGCAGCTCGCCAACGCGCTCGCGGTGAGCACGGCATCGATCTCCGCCTGGGAGAACACGCGCTCGCCGACGCCGCCGCCGGTGCACCGGCTGGAGGCATACGCGACCTTCTTCGCCACCGAGCGCTCGGTGGCGAAGAAGCCGTACCGCGTGCCCGGCGCGGACGAACTGGCAACGGCCGAGCGGTCCGCACGCGACGACCTGCTCGCCGAGCTGACCAGGCTGCGTACCGAGGCGAACGTGGAACCGGGCGGCCGCCCCGAGCCGACGGCGCCCGTCCCCCGCAGCCTGTGGCGGTTCGACGACGACCGGCCGATCACCATCGTCTGCGGGCAGCTGCCCCCGGAGATGCTGACGCACCTGCCGTACGCCGACCCGCTCAACCCGGACTACGTGCGCCTGTACACCTACGCCGATCCGGACGCGCTGCTGGAGCTGTACGGGCACGTCCGTGCACTGAACCCCGGCGCCGAGGTGCACTACAAGCTGGCTTCGGAAATGGCGGGCGCGGACTACGCCGGCACCCACCTGATCTCCCTCGGGGGAGTCGACTGGAACAACCTGACCCAGTACCTGCTCGCCCGGTTGCCGGTGTCGGTGCGGCAGGAAACCCGGCCGACGCACTCCACCTCCGGGCATTTCGAGGTGACCGAAGGAGGTGAAAGGAAAGAATTCCATCCCGTTCTCGGCGAAATCCACGGGCAGCCGGTCCTGCTGGAGGACGTGGCGCATTTCTACCGCGGCCCGAGCCCGTACAACCGCGAATTCACCGTCTCCCTGTGCAACGGCATGTACGGCCGCGGCACCCTGGGTGCGGTGCGCTCGCTCACCGATCCCGAGTTCGGGGCGCGCAATGAGGAGTACGCGGAAAGACGCTTCTCCGGCAGTGCCGCATTCAGTATCCTCGCTCGTGTGGCCGTGGTGAACGGCCGGGCCGTCGCGCCGGATTGGACCGACCCGGACGCTGTGCTGCACGAGTGGTCGGAGGATCCGTTGTGAGTTCACCCCTGGCGACGCGGGGCCGCACGCCCTCCCGGTTCCACCACGGGTCCCACCGCCAGTTGCTCACCGAAATCGAAACCGTGCCGGCGCACACCACCGCGGTGGACGGCATCGTGGTACCCACTTTCCGCCCTCCGGAGTACCTGCGCGAGGCGGTGGCGACGGCGGCCGCGCTGGACTGCGCGCTGGTCGTGCTGTGCAGCAAGCAGGCCTCGATCCACCGGACGGTCGCACTGGCCGCCGAAGCCGGGATCGAGCTGATCGCGGTGGACGTGGACCGGCTCGCCCCGGGGCTGCTGCCCCGGTTCCGCACCGCCGAACTGTTGCGCGGCACCCGGTTCCGGCGCCCGACCGACACCAGCCTCAAGCGGAACCTCGGCCTGCTGCTGGCGCGGGCGCTCGGCTGGGAACGGCTGGTCTTCCTCGACGACGACATACGCGTACCGCGGCCGGATGATCTGCGTGACGCGGCGAAGCTGCTGGATTCCTATGCCGGCGTCGGCCTGTCCGTCACGGGTTACCCGGACAATTCCGTCGTGTGCCACGCTTTTCGGCACGCCGGCGGCGCACAGGCGACCTTCATCGGCGCCGGCGCGCTGGCCGTCGGCGCGGACTCGTTCACCTCGTTCTCACCGGACGTCTACAACGAGGACTGGTTCTTCCTGGTGGACAACACCGGCCTGCGCTCGGCCGCGGTCACCGGGACCGCGGTGCAGCGGCCGTACGACCCGTTCCTCGACGCCGGGCGGGCCCGGGCGCAGGAGTTCGGCGACTGCCTGGCCGAGGGCGTGTTCGCCGCGCTGGACGACCGGCGCCGCACCCCGGCCGCCGAACAAGGTTACTGGCGTGACTTCCTGACCAGGCGACGCCGGTTCATCCGCGAAATCATCGAGCGGATCGGCGAACTGGACCAGGAGCCCGCCGAACGCGAGCGGATCGTGCACGCGCTCGCCGCCGCCCACGGCCGCAGTCTGCTGATCACCCCGCAGTTGTGCGTCGACTACCTCGAGGCGTTGCGAGCCGATCGCGAAACCTGGCGTGCGCAGGTGGAGCGGACGCGCACCGGCCTGCGCCCGGAGAAGGCACTGGCCGAGCTGGGGCTGCTCTGCCACGCGCGCTACCTGCAACCTCTCAGAGCGGCTTGACCAGGACCCGGCAGGTTTCCGGGCGCGACTTGCGGCGCCCGTCCGCCAGCACTTCTTCGGCGTAGCAGGTGATCAGCCCGTGCGCCCACTCCCGGTAGCCCAGGCGGCGGTAGAGACGTTCCGCGCGCTCGTTGGTGACCTCGACGGCCAGCGCGACCCGAGTGGTCCCGGCGGCGGCGAGCTGGGCCTCGCCGTGACGGATCAGCTCGGTGCCGATGCCCCGCCCCCGGTGGCCGGGCGCGATCTCGATGTGGGTGAGCAGCGGAACGCCGGGCAGGTGCTCGCGCAGCTCGTCTTCCTCGGCGAGGTCCCGCCAGACGTACATGCCACCGACGGCCTCACCGTCCCACCACGCCGTCAGCAGCCAGCCCGCGCGCAGCTGCTGCCTGGCCAGCCGGTCTTCGACGAACTCGCGGTCGGCCAGTACGCCGGTCAGCGTGGGCAGATCGGCCGGACGGGCCAGGCGGATCGACAGCCGGTCGCTCCGCGTCTTGGTGGTGGCTTCGGTCACGCCGGGAATTCTCCGCTGTCCGCTAAAGGACGGCTCGGCCGGGGCTCAGCCCTCGCCGGGCATGGGGGCGTCCAGGAACGGCGGGATGGCGGGCAGCAGGAAGTCCGCGCGGTCCACCAGGCCGATGTGCGAGGTTCCCGGCACCACCAGCAGCTGGGACGCCGGGAGCGGGTTCAGATCACCCATCACCCCACCGCCGAGCAGGCGGAACAACTCCACGGTGTGCTCCGGCGTGACGATGTCGGAGTCCGCCGCGATCAGCTGGACCGGGGCCTTGATGGCCCGGATGGTCTCCGCCGGGACCTCCGGCGAGTTCTGGTCGAGGTCCTTGGTCTTCTCCAGGAACACCGGCCAGTGCGCGGGGTCGGGCGCCTTCGCCAGGTACTCGCTTTCGTAGACGGTGCCCGCCAGGTCCTCCGGCTTGAGCTCATCGATGCCGTCGAGCATCCCGGGGTGGAAGCCCGAGTTGTTGTACGACACCGCCGCGAGCACGAGCTTGCGCACCTTCTCCGGGTGCCGGATGGCGATCTGCAACGCCACCGAACTGCCCATGCTGTACCCGAAGAAGTCCGCGGTGCCGACGCCGATGCGGTCCAGCAGCGCCACGGTGTCGTCGGCCATCTGCTCGATCGCCAGCGGCCGGTCGATGTCGCCGGTGTGGCCGTACCCCTGCTGCTCCACCGCGATCACCTGCCGCGACTGGGCCAGCCCCGGCCGCAGCTTCCCGAACGAGGTCTCGATGGTGGACAGCGATCCGTGCAGCAGCACCAGCGGCCGGCCCTGCCCCTGCGTTTCGTAGTACATGTTCAGCCCGTTGACCTGCGCGTAGCCGGTCTGCACCGGCGGCCCGGCCGGGGGCGCGGCGGGCTCGGCCGGCTGCCCGCCGCCGGGCCGGCAGCCGGCGAACAGCAGCACGGCGAGCACCGCCGCGGCGGTGGGCAGGAACTTCGGGGTCATCGGGATCTCCTCCGGTCGCGCTGGCGGGTGCACTGGAGCGTCGAGCGCGCACCCGCGGAATCGACCGCGTACCGGGATCCTTCCCCCTGGATTCCCGATCCTCAGGCGTGCCCGCGGGCGAGCGCGATGAGCCGGTCGAGCACGTGGCCGCCGCTCACCCGCAGGCCGTCGTGCTCGTATTCGCTGGTCAGCCACGGGCGCAGGCGCGGCAGCAGTCGTGCGGTCCCCTCCGAGAGCGCCCGGTCGACGTAGGCGTCCTCGGTGTAGATCGCCGCGGCGCACGGGACCTCGCAGGCACGCAGGCGCCCGGCGTCGTACAGCCGCGGCCATTCGTGCTCGGCGAGCAGGTCGGCGGCCTCGGCGAGCGGCGCCAGGCCGCGGTCGTCGCTCAGGGTCCACGGGTAGACATGCTCCCCGCTGAACAGCGTGACGTCGTCCTCATATTCGGCGGGCCGCACGCGGGCGGCCGACCAGTGCGTGGCGTGCCCGTCGGCGTAGCTGGCCTCGTGGATGACGGCGTAGAGCGGGTTGCGGGCGTTGAACGGCAGCGAGGCGGCCACGTCGTGGGCGAACGCCGGGGAGGCAGGGTCGCGTTCGAGCAGGTAGTGCAGGCGCTCGGCTCCGTCGCTCATGCCCAGCATGCTGCCGACCTGGCGGAAGAGGCGACCGGTCAGCGTCGAACCGTTGGGCAGCACGACTTCTCCCGCGTCGAGCCGCTCGTGCAGGGCGCGCACGCGGTCGCGGTCGCCCGGGTACCGCAGGTAGAACCGCCGGTTGCGCTCCAGCACGGTCGCGTAGGTGGCGCGGTAGACCTCGTCCGGGTGCAGGCCGACCGGCGGCAGTCCGCCGGTGAAGTAGGCCTCCCGCAGGCTTTCCGGCGCGGTGGACAGGTAGTTGAGCGTGCAGAAGCCGCCGAAGGACTGGCCGAGCACGCTCCAGGTGTCCACCCCGAGCGCGGCTCGGACGAACTCGGCGTCGCGCACGATCGAGTCGGCGCGGAAGTGCTTGAGGTAGTCCGCCTGTTCCTGCGGGGTGCGCCCGGGCAGCAGGCCGACCGGGGTGGACCGGCCGGTACCGCGCTGGTCGAGCATGAGCACGCGGTAGTCGCGCAGCGCGCGGCCCAGCCAGCCGGGTGCGACCGGCGAGCCGCTGGGGCGCGGCGCTTCCTGACCGGGGCCGCCCTGCAGGTACACCAGGAACGGCCGGTCGCGGCCGTCCGGCGCGGCGACCTCGCGGGCGAAGACGGTGATGCGCTCGCCGTCGGGACGAGCGTGGTCCAGCGGGACGGCGAATTCGTGTTCGGTCAGGACCAGTCCGGGGATGTGCACGGTTTCAGCCACGAACCCGATCTTGCCAGCCAGGCGTCCACCTCGCGCTGACCGCGCAGCCGGACGACGACGAGGTCCGGGTGCCGGTCCTCGGCGAGCACCCGCTCCACCCTGGCGCGCAACCACGAGTGCCGCCGCCACGACTCGCGGACGATGTGGTCGCGGTCGGTGAAGAAGGTGTACAGCGGGCCTTCGGTGTTGCCGCCGGGGATCGCGCTCCCGCGGCCGAACCGCCGCCGCAGCGTGCGCGTGACCACCCTGGCCGTGGTGAGCCATCGCGGGTGGTCGAGCCAGACCAGCACCTGGGTGCGGGCGGTCAGCCGCTCGCGCACTTCTTCGCCCTGCCATTCGATCGCCCACGCTTCGCCGTCGACGTGGGCCAGCACCTTCTCCTGCCAGTCCGGCAGCACCGTCCACTCCGGACCGTGGAAGAAGGTCTCGAACTGGGTGAACGGCACCCCGAGCCGTCGGCTGAGCTCGGCGGCCAGGGTGGTCTTGCCCGAGCCGGGCGGGCCGGCCACGGCGATCCGCCGCACCTGATCGAGGGGCACGGGTTCGGTGGGTCCCAGCAGGAGCATGCCGCCATCCTATGGTCATCCGGCTATTTGACAATGAGTTTCATGTTCGGCCAGGCTGCGCCGGGCGAACGGCGGAGGCGAAGTGGTGATGGGCAGGACCCGGCGTGCCGGGGTGGGGCGGGACGCGGTGGTGGTCGCCGCCGGACTGGGGGCGGTGCTGGCCGGGTCGATCGTGCTGGCGATCGGCCTGGGCTCGGCGGTGATCCCGCCCGGCGACACCGCGCGGTACCTCTGGGCGGCGATCACCGGCGACGGCATCCCGGTGGAGGAGTTCAGCCGCTACCAGATCATCTGGCAGGTGCGCACCCCGCGCGTGCTGCTCGCGGCCGTGGTCGGCGCGGGGCTCGGCGCGGTGGGCGTGGCGATCCAGGCCATGGTGCGCAACGCCTTGGCGGACCCGTTCATCCTCGGCGTCTCGTCCGGGGCGTCGGTCGGCGCGGTGGCGGTGACCTCCTTCGGCGCGCTCGCGGTGTTCGGCATCTACGCGGTGTCGATCGGCGCGTTCCTCGGTTCGCTGCTGGCTTCGGTGCTGGTCTACGCGGCCGCGCGCTCGCGCGCCGGGATCACGCCGCTGCGGCTGGTGCTGACCGGGGTCGC
Source organism: Amycolatopsis magusensis (assembly GCF_017875555.1). Classification (GTDB taxonomy): domain Bacteria; phylum Actinomycetota; class Actinomycetes; order Mycobacteriales; family Pseudonocardiaceae; genus Amycolatopsis; species Amycolatopsis magusensis. The sequence goes on from NZ_JAGGMS010000001.1 coordinate 3,632,360, forward strand.
GCTGGCCTTCGGGTTCGAGGCGGTGATGAGCCTGATCATCTACTTCGCGCCGGACAGCGAGGCCACCAGCACGGTCCTCTACTGGACGATGGGCAGTTTCGGCGGCGCCACCTGGGGCTCGCTGCCGGTGGTGGCGGTCGCGGTGCTCGTGGGTGTGCTGGTGCTGCGTCGGTACGCGCGCAGCCTGGACGTACTTTCCCTCGGCGACGAGGCCGCCGCGAGCCTCGGCGTGCGCACGGAAACGTTGCGGCGCGGGCTGTTCGTGCTGACCGCGGTGGTGACCGGCGCGATGGTCGCGGTCAGCGGCGCGATCGGGTTCGTCGGCCTGGTGATCCCGCACCTGGTGCGGATCGTGTTCGGCGCCTCGCACGCGCGGGTGCTGCTGATCGCGCCACTGGCCGGGGCGATCTTCATGGTCTGGGTGGACCTCGCCGCGCGCACCGTGGTCGCGCCGCGGGAACTGCCGCTCGGGGTGATCACCGCGCTGGTCGGCGTGCCGGTGTTCATCACCCTGATGCGCCGCCGCGGTTACCTGTTCGGAGGACGCTAGCGATGGACCTGCGCTTCGATGGCGTTTCCGTGGTGCTGAACGGGAAGACCCTGGTCGACCGGCTGAGCCTGCCGGTCGGTTCCGGGCAGGTCGTCGGCCTGGTCGGGCCGAACGGCTCGGGCAAGTCGACCGCGTTGCGCTGCGTGTACGGCGCGCTCAAGCCCCACGTCGGCGCGGTCCGGCTGGGCGGCACCGACCTCGCCGAACTCGGCAGCCGCCGCGCCGCCCGGGCGATCGCCGCGCTGACGCAGGAAAGCAGCAGCGAGTTCGACTTCACCGTGACCGAACTCGTGGAGCTGGGCCGCTTCCCGCACCTGACCGGGAACCAGGCGCTGACCGCACGCGAGAGGGAATTGTGCCGCGACGCGATGGACCGGCTCGACGTCACGCACCTGGCCGAGCGCGGGGTCCTGTCGCTGTCCGGCGGCGAACGCCAGCGCGTGCTCATCGCGCGGGCACTGGTGCAGGAACCCGCGGTGCTGGTGCTCGACGAACCGACCAACCACCTCGATGTGCGCCACCAGATCGAGTTGCTGTCGATGCTGCGGACCCTCGGCCTGACCGTGCTCGTGGTGCTGCACGACCTCAACCTCGCGGCGGCGGTCTGCGACCGGATCGGCGTGCTGTCGGCCGGTTCGCTGGTCCGCGCGGGCACCCCGGCGGAGGTGCTCACCGCCGACCTCGTGCGCGAGGTGTTCGGCGTCGAGGTGACCGTGGTGGACCACCCGCTCACCGGCGACCCGCAACTGCTCTACGCCCTGACCAGTGACAGAAGGAGTTCGGTATGAACAAGGCGGTTCCCGTGCTGGCGGCGGTGGCGCTGCTGGCCGCGGGGTGCGGTGCGCAGGTCGAAGGCGCCGCCCCGGCCGCGCAGGACGTCGTGGTGAAGCGCTGCGGGGAGGACGTGCGCTACACCAAGCCGCAGCGGTCGGTGGTCTACGAAGCGGGCAGCGCGGACAAGATGTTCGCGCTCGGGCTGACCGAGCACGTGCACGGTTACGTGATGCCGCCGGCGAACCCGCCGGTGGCGGAGTCGCCGTACGCCGCGGAGTACGCGAAGGTCCAGTTCCTCGGCGACGACCTGCTCAACCGCGAACTCGTGGTCGACGCCAAGGCCGATTTCGTGGTGGCCGGCTGGAACTCCGGCTTCAGCGACCAGCGCGGCATCACCCCGGCGATCCTGGACGGCCTCGGCATCCAGAGCTTCATGCACACCGAATCCTGCTTCAACTACCCGAACTTCCCGGAAAAGGTGACGCCGTTCGAAGGGCTGTACACGGACCTGCGGCGGCTGGGCCAGATCTTCGGTGTCCCCGACCGCGCCCAGCAGGTGATCACCGACTACCAGCGCTGCGTCGACCAGGTCATCGCCACCGCGCCGAAGGGTGACCAGCCCAAGGTCTTCCTCTACGACTCGGGTACCGACCAGGCTTCGACCGCGGGGAACCAGGTACCGCCCAACGACATCATCCGCTTCGCCGGCGGCCGCAACATCTTCGACGGCGTCGACGCCCGCTGGACCAAGGTCGGCTGGGAAGCGGTGGTCGACGCGCAGCCGGACGTGGTGGTGATCCTCGACTACGGCGACAAACCGGCCCAGGAGAAGATCGACTTCCTGAAGTCCTCCCCGGCGACCGCGCAGCTGCCCGCGGTGGTGCACAACCGGTTCTACGTGCTCGACTACAACGAGGGCATCAGCGGGCCGCGCAACATCGACGGGCTCGAAGGCTTCGCGAAGTACCTGCGCGAACTGCCCCGCTAGAGCTCAGGCTGGGCCGCCGCCGTAGCTGAGTTCGTTGCCGTCCTGGTCGCGGTAGGTGATCTTGCGGACGCCGTTCGAGTAGGTCTCCCGCCCGGCCGGTTCGAGGCCACGCCCGGTGATCCCGGTGACGACGCCTTCGAGGTCGTCGACGAAGAGGGTGAGCAGGGCGTGGCCGGCGTGCTCCGGCCGCAGTTCGAGGTAGACGTACCGGTTTTCCTCGATCTCCCACACGGCTTCGATGTCGTTGGGGAAGAAGGTCGGAGGCACGCCGAAAAGCTTCTCGTACCAGGCGAGTGCGGCCGGGAAGTCGGAAACGGAGATACCGGCGAACAGGGCGGCGCCCATGCTGCTCCTAGGGTTCGCGCCGGGCGACCGTGCACCGCCACGGCAGCGCACGGCTCTCGCGGATCGGGACCGGCTGCCCGTTCACGCAGGGAGTGTCGAGGTAGAGGTAGCGCACTTCGTACGGGAAGCCCGCGTCGTGCCCGGGTGGGAAGACGTCCCAGGCGAGTGGGTCCTCCCGGAGGAGGCGGGCGTCATCGCGGGTCCGGGGGTCTTCGAGCAGCAGCGCCCACATCTCGTCGTCGGTCGCTTCGCAGATGCGCGGGTGGTCGTCGAGCAGGATGCCCGCCAGCCCGCGGACCACGGCGTTCGGGACCACGTTCTCCCACGCGCACAGGTATTCCGCCTCACCGGCCGCGAGTTCGGCGAGGTAGGCGGCGGTGGCCTGGTCGGTGTGCACCTCGCCGTCGACCAGGCGCAGCCGCGCCAGGGTGGCCGGCGGCGGTTCGGCCAGCCGGGCGTGGGCGCGGCCGCTGCGGATGAACGACTCGAGGTGGTCCAGCTTCAGTGCGCCGCGGCGGCCGCTCAGCACCGGCGGCGTCCTGGCGTCGATGGCGAGCACGTCCTCGACGTCGATGTCGTGCTCGGCGAGCAGCGGCTCCAGCTCCCGGATCCGCCGGACGCCCAGCACGTGGTGGTCGAGCCCGCCGACGCCCTCGAAGGTGTGGCTGAACGGCAGGTGCCCGAGGTCGTGCACGAGCGCGGCGACCCTGGCGACGGTGTCGTCCGGGGCGAAGTGCGCCACCAGCGACAGCAGGCCGAGGCTGTGCTCCAGCCGTGAGTACGTCTGGTGCGTGGTGACCGCCGCCGCCCCGGCGTGCGCGACGAACTGCAGCCGCCGCACCGGGCGGCTGCGCAGCAGGCTCCGCTCCACCGGGGTCAGCCGGAACTCCACCGCCCACAACGGATCCCGGTACCACTCCGTGCGTCCCAGCAGGCCGGCCACCGCGTTCACGATTCGAGCGTAGTCGACCTCGGGACCTAGGACAGCATGCCGCCGTCGACGCGCAGAACGGTGCCGGTCACGTACGAGGCCCGGTCGCTGAGCAGCCACGCGGCTGCCTCGGCGACCTCCGCCGGGTCGGCGGCGCGGCCCAGCGGGGTCCCGGCGTTGAGCCGGTCGATGACGCCGGGAGAGGCCTGGTCCCAGTCGAGCACCATTTCGGTGAGGGTGGTGCCGGGCGCGATCGCGTTCACCCGGATGCCTTCCGGGCCGTAGGTGGCCGCGGCCGAGGCGGTGAGGCTGTTGACCCCGCGCTTCATCGCGCCGTACGCGGGCAGTTCGGGGTTGGCCATGAGGCTGCCGACGCTGGAGTTGTTCACGATGGCGCCGGTGCCCGCGGTGGCCCGGATGGCGGTGATCTCGGCGACCATGGCCAGCCACGGCGCCTTGAGGTTGACCGCGTAGACGTGGTCGAAGTCGGCTTCGGTGGTCTGGTCCATCGGCCCCGGCGGGGCGTTGGTGGCGGCGTTGTTGAAGGCGACGTCGAGGCGGCCGTGCAACTCGACCGCGCGGTCCACCGCGGCCCGCACCGCGGCCGGGTCGGCGAGGTCGCAGACCACGTAGTCGGCGACACCGCCCGCCTCGCGGATCTCGTCGGTGACGGCCTTGAGCTGGGCCTCGGTCCGGGCCGCGAGCAGCACCTTGGCGCCTTCTCGGGCGAACAGGCGGGCCGCGGCGGCGCCGATGCCGCGACCGGCACCGGTGATGAAGGCGACCTTGTCGCCGAGCAGGGTTCCGTTCATGCCACCGAGCCTGCGGCCGGGCCGCGGGCTCAACCAGGCACCGGCGGTACCTGGCTGAGCGCGGCGAACCCGCGCACACTGCAGGGCGTGGACCGAACAGAGCTGGCCGGGTTCCTGCGCAGCAGGCGTGAGCGGATCACCCCGGCCGACGTGGGCCTGCCCGCCGGCCGGCGCCGCCGCACGCCGGGGCTGCGCCGCGAGGAGGTCGCGCAGCTGGCGTTCATCTCGAACGAGTACTACACGCGGCTGGAGCAGGCCAGTGCGCCGCGGCCGTCGCGGGAGGTGCTGGCCGGGCTGACCAGGGCGCTGCGGCTGTCCGACGCGGAACGCGACCACCTGCACCACCTCGCCGGGGCACCGCCCGGCCCGCCGCCGGGGCCGTCGCGGGAGGTGCGGCCGAGCATCCTCGCGCTGCTGGACCGGTTGCCGCAGGCCGCGGCGATCGTGCTGTCCGCGACCTACGAGGTGATCGCCTGGAACCCGCTGGCGGCGGCGCTGATGGAGGACTTCTCGGCGTTGTCGCGGCGGCAGCGCAACCTGGTGCGGCGTGCCTACCTCGAACCGCGCGCGGACGGGCGGCCGCTCTACGGCGCGTCCGATGCGGAGGAATTCGCGCAGAGCGCCGCACGGGACCTGCGTGCCACCGCCGCGCGTTACCCGGACGACCCGGAACTGGCGTCCCTGATCAGCGAGCTGCTCGACGGCAGCGAGGACTTCGCGCGGCTGTGGGCCGCACACGACGTATGCGCCCGGCCCGCGTTGTGCAAAACGTTCCAGCACCCCCTGGTCGGCCCCATCACGGTGGTCTGCGACGTGCTCGACATCGCCGACCGTGACCAGCGCGTGGTCATCTACACCGCGGAGCCCGGAACGCCCTCGGAAGAGGCATTGCGCTTGCTCTCCGTCATCGGTACCCAGCGCTTGGACGTGCCCGGCTGAAAGGCGGTGGTAACGCCGCGCGGACCGGTCACGACTACGGCACTTGAGGGGACCGACTGCGAGGCGTGCCCATGAATCGGGATCACCCACCCGGCGCACTTGACCGGTTGCTGGCGGCGTGGTGCGCGGAAATCGACAGCGTGCCCATACCGGACCTGGTCACCACGGAACAGGCACTGGACATCCTCGCGCGGTCCCCGGCCTGCGGCCGCCTGCCCCACGCGGGCCGGAACCGCCGCGGCCCCGGGCGCGCCCGCCGGCGCCGCAACCCGGTCACCTACCTCACCCGCCACCGCTGCACGCGGGGGTGACCGGCGGGGTCGGGTGGGGGTCGCTGACCCCGCCGGTCGTCTCGGGCGGTCTCACCGCGGGATGAAGACCCCGTTGAACCACTGGCCGTTGGCGTGGTCCGAGTAGGCGTCCACGTTGAAGTCGTAGTTCATGTGCTTCCCGGGGTAGCCCAGCCAGCCCGAAGCCGCGGTGCTGTCGCAGATGATGTCGTCGGTGCACAGCGTCAGCGTCGGCACGTTGCCGAAGAAGTCGTCGGCACCGGCCAGCGGCGGGCCGACGATGCCGGAGTACCACTGCCCGGCCAGTCCCGCCGCGCCCGGACCGCCGGCGCGCTTCGGGTCGGCGATGAGCACCGCGTTGACGTTGCCGAAGCTCTGCCAGTTCTCCGTCACCCAGATGTGCGCCACCGCGGCGCCCTCGGAGAAGCCGACCACCTTCGCGTGCTGCCCGGGGCAGGCGTTCCGCTGGTTGCGGATCAGCCGGTTCAGCTCGTTCACGCCTTCGCGGGCGCTCGCGCTGTTCAACGCCGCCGAGTAACCGACGCGCTGGCTGACGTTGCCGCTGAAGATGCCCGAGGTCGGATCGTTGAACCCGCCCACCGCGATGGTGTAGGTCCCGCCGCAGGGTGCGGCCGAAGCCGCGGGCGCACCGGCCACCAGCAGGCCCGCCGTCGCGAGTGCGCCGGTCAGCAGCGCCACCAGTCGTTTTTTCATCACTTTCTCCCTGTTCACCGGAAATCAGCGTGCGCAGTAGGCGTCCGCCGCGGCCTCGCCGATGGCGGCCTGGGCAGGGGTGCCGCCGAGCAGGTGGTACTCGTTCGCCGCCACCAGCACCTGCTTGCTGCCGTCGTCGCTGGTCAGCCAGCTGTTGAAGTAGCCGAGCACGGCACCGGAGTGCGTCCACGCCCGGCCGCACGGCAACTGCACCGAGACGATGCCCAGGCCGTACCCGGAGGTGGCGTCGACCGGCACGGTGGTCTTCAGCTCGGCCTGCTGCGCCGGCGCCAGCAGCTCCCCGGCGACCAGGGCCCGCTCGAACTTCGCCAGGTCGTCCATTGTGGACACCATGGCGCCGGCCGCGCCGGTGATCTGCACGCTGGAGAACGAGATGTCGCGGACGAAGAAGTAGCCGTGCAGCCAGTTGCCGTAGAGCTTCGGGTCGCTCACCGGGAACGTGGTGCCGGACAACCCCAGCGGTTCGATGATCCGGCGGTGGACCTCGGCCGCCGCTTCCGCGCCGGTCACCGCCTTGATGACCATCCCGGCGAGCACGTAGTTGGTGTTGGCGTAGCTGTACTTCTGTCCCGGCGCGCCGACCGGTGCCTGGTCCGTGGCGATGTCGACGAGCGTCTGCGGCGGCCACAGCTTCCCGGGGTTCAGGTCCGCGACGTAGGGCACCGCCACCCGCGCGTCACCGATGTAGTCCGCCAGCCCCGAGGTGTGGTTGAGCAACTGCCGGACGCTGATCTTCGTGCCGTCGTTGCCGTTGCGCGCGACCGCGCCGGGCAGCCACTTCGCCACCGGGTCGTCCAGCGAGAGCCTGCCCTCCCCGGTGAGCTGGAGCAGCACCGTGGCCACGAACGCCTTGGTGTTGCTGCCGATCCGGTACTTCGCGCGCGGATCGGCGGGTACCCGCATGAACTGGTCGCCCCAGCCGGCGCTGACCCGTTCGGTGGTCTCGCCGGTGCGGACCAGGCCGATCACGCCGGGGTAGCCCTGGCTGACCCCGAGTTCGGCGCCCGCGCGCAGGATCTCGGCGGGCGTCGCCGCGTGAGCCGCGCCGGTGGTGGCGGCGCTGCCGGTGAGCACGATGGCGGCACCGAGCGCGAGGTGGCGTAAGAATTTCACCAGATCAGCGCACCATGACCGGAGTGTCCGCACCCCCGTTCCTGGACAACTCCGGAAATTCTGGAATCTTGCGAAACCATGCACAGCGAGCCGATCCGCACCGCCGCCGACCTCGGCCGCGACCTCAAGCGCTGGACCCGGCGGCGGCCGTCGGGCCCGGTCAAGGTGGCGACGCTGGCCAAGCGGCTGAACCTCTCGCAGAGCACGCTCTACGCCTACCTGGCCGGGACCACGCTGCCGCCGGCCGAGGTGTTCGACGACCTGCTCGACGAACTCGGCGTCCCGGCCGGGGAACGCCGTCGCCTGTGCGACGCTCGCGACGCCCTGCACGGTGCCCGCGGCCGAGCCGTCGCGGTGCCGCGCGAACTACCCGCCGACCTCGCCGGGTTCACCGGCCGGGACGCGGAACTGGCCACTTTGGACGCCGTGCGCACCGATCCGGCCGGGGTGCGGATCTCGGTGATCTCCGGGGCCGCCGGGGTGGGCAAGACGGCGCTGGCCGTGCGGTGGAGCCACCGGGTGGCCGAGCGGTTCCCGGACGGCTGCCTCTACGCCGACCTCCAGGGCTATTCGCCGGTCGAACCGCGGCGCGCCGCCGACGTGCTCGGCCGTTTCCTGCGCAGCCTGGGCGTGCCCGGCGACCACGTCCCGGACGACGAGCAGGAGCGCGCCGCCCGGTTCCGCAGCCGGCTCGCGGGTCAGCGGGTCCTCCTGGTGCTGGACAACGCGCTCGACGCCGACCAGGTGCGGCCGCTGCTGCCGGGCGGTCCCGACTGCTTCGTGGTGCTCACCAGCCGCACCGATCTGGCCGGGTTGCTGGTGGAACCGGGGGCCCGCCGGGTCGAGCTGCGGCCACTGGAGCTCGACGACGGCGTGGCGTTGCTGCGGACCCACCTCGGCCCGCGCGCCGAAGAGGCGCCGGACGCGCTGCGGTCGCTGGCCGAGCAGTGCGGTGGCCTGCCACTCGCGTTGCGCATCGTGGCCGCGCAGGCCGCCGGGCGGCCGGTCACCGAACTGGTCGCCGAACTCGCCGACCAGGGCACGGACCTGCTCGACGTGGGTGATCCGGGTACCGCGATCGGCACGGTGTTCTCGTGGTCGCTGCGGCACCTGGACGCGCGGGCGGTGGCCGACTTCCACTCGTTCGGGCGGCACCCCGCGCGGGACATCGACCTGCCCGCGGCCGCCGCCCTGCTGGGGACGGACGTGCGGGACGCGGGCAAGCGGATCGACCGCCTGGTGCGGGCCCACCTGGTCCAGCGCTCGGCCACGGGCAGGCTCGACATGCACGACCTGGTACGGGCCTACGCGCGGGAGCGGGCCTCGGGCGACGACACGGCGTCGGCTCGGCTGGTGGACCACTTCGTCGACGCCGCCGGGGCGGCGATGGACGTGCTGCTGCCGTCCGGTCCGGTGGTGGGCGTCGACGCCGGGGCCGCCAGGGCGCTGGTGGACGCCGAGTGGCACAACCTGCTGGCGGTGCTGGCGTTCACCGCGCGCCAGGGCTGGGTCGAGCGCACCGGCCGCCTGGCCGCGGTCCTCAGCAGGCACCTGGACCAGGGTGGCCGGCACCGGGACGCGCTCACCGTGCTCGGGCACGCGCTGGAGGCGAGCAGGCTCGCCGGTGACCTGGCAGCCGAAGGCGCCGCGCTCTACGACCTCGGCGTGGCGCACCTCCGGCTCGGCGAGCACAAGGAAGCGCGGAAGCTGCACGACCAGGCTCTCGCGGTCTGCCGGGCGGGCGGGGACCGGCACGGTGAGGCGGGCGCGCTGAACAACCTCGGCAACCTCTACGAGCGGCTCGGCCGGTACGAGGAGGCGATCGAGCACTACCGGGCGGCGCTCCCGCTCGTACGCGAGCTCGACCTGCGGCGGGGGAGGGCGGTGCTGCTGACCAACCTCGGGGTGGTGCACACCCGCCTCGGCGAGTACGAGCAGGCGCTGCGCGATGGCCAGGAGGCGCTGGAGATCTTCCGCGAGCTGGGTGATCTCGGTGGCGCCGCTCGCACGCTCGGCAACCTCGGGGAGGTCCACCACCTCAGCGGCCGGGACGCGTTCGGCCACTACGACGAGGCGCTGGCGCTGGCCACGGAGGTCGGGGCACACAGCATCCGGACCGAGGTGCTGAACCACCTCGGCGCCGCGCACCTCGCCTCGGGCGCGACCGAGCAGGCGCGGTCGTCGCACACCGCCGCGCTGGACCTGGCCAGAGCGACCGGGGACCGCTACGAAGAGGCGCGGGCGCTGGAAGGTCTCGGCTCCGCCGCCTGCGCCGCGAGCCAGGATCCGGTGGGCCCGTGGCGCGAGGCCGCCGAGTTGTACCGGCGCATGGGCCTACCGGAAGCCGGTCGCGTGGAGGCGCTGCTGGGGGACCGGTGACCCGCGCTCAGACGAGCGCGAGCGAAGCGACCACCGGTGCCAGGTACAGCAGTGGCGCCGGGATGTGCGCGTACGCCCGCGCCCGCAGCACCGTGAGCTCCGCCCCGGCGAAGTACAGCACCAGCCCGATCCCGGCGGCCACGCCGAGCCACGGCACGAACAGGCCAGCCACCAGTCCCAGCGCGCCCGCCGCCTTGGCGGTGCCCAGCCACGGCCACCACGAGCGTGGCACGCCGTACTGGGCCAGCGGTTCCACCACGAACTTGAAGTGGAAGAACACCGCCACCGCCGAGAAGGCGACGAACGCGGCGGCGAAGATCGTGACGAGCACGTAGGTGGTGGACATCGGAACTCCTCATCCGTTCGAGCGGGTCACCCCTTCGACCCGGCTCGACGCCCGGATGTGACGGCCTCAGCGGAGGAGCGGTTCGAACCAGTCACGCATGCGCTGCAGCAGGTCCAGCTGGTGGGCGCGTTCGCTGATCCGGTGGCCTTCCCGCGGGTAGACCACGAACTCGTGCTCGACGCCGAAATACCGCAGTGCCCGGTGGAAGGCGATGGCCTGGCTGAGCGGGACGTTCGTGTCCAGCTCGCCGTGCGCGATCAGCACCGGGGTGGTCACCTTGGCAGCGTGGGTGATCGGGCTGAGTTCGGTGTACGGGCCCGGGCCGGCCCAGGTCGGGCCGCCGCCCAGCCCCGCTTCCAGCACGCCTTCTTCGCCGGTGGCCACGAGCATGCCCCAGTCGCTGATCCCGGCCCCCATCAGCGCGGCCTTGAACCGGTCCGTCTGCCCGACCGCCCACGCGCTGACGAACCCGCCGTGGCTCCAGCTGCCGATGCCGAGGCGATCCGGGTCGGCGACGCCTTCCGACACCAGCAAATCGATCCCGGAGAGCACATCGGTCCATTCCCCGAGGCCGACGGCTTCAGCGATGGACACGGCGAACTCGTGCCCGTGTCCTTGCCCGCCACGGCCGTTCGGCAGGAACACCGCGTGCCCCGCGGCCGCCAGCCACTGGCCGGACGGGAACCAGTTCAGCGAGAACTCGTCGGCGTACCGGTCGTACGGCCCGCCGTGCGGGATGGTGATCAGCGAGAACGGCCCGTCCTCGCGCGTGCGCCCCGGCGGCAGGATCAGCAGACCGTCCAGTTCGAGCCCGTCGGCCGCCCGGTACGCCAGGCGTTCCTGGGTGCCCCAGGTGATCCCGTGCAGTTCCGGGCGGGTGTCGCTGACCTGCCGCAGCGGACCCTCCGGTGAGCCGGTGTGCACGTTCCGCGGTTCGTGCGCGGTGCTCGCCAGCACCGCGACGGCCTCGCCCGAGTCACTCGCGCTGAGCGCCAGCAGGCGTCCCCGCTCGAGGCGCAGTCGCCGGAAGCCGTTGTGTTCCAAGCGGTACAGCGCGGTGTCGAGACCGTCCCCGAACACCGCGAGCGGGAACTCCCCGGCCTGCACCAGTTCGGTCGGGCAGCAGGACATCCCGGCGGACAGGTTCCGGTGCTCGGCGTCGAACACCGCCAGTCCGCCGATCGGGCCCGGTGGGGTGGTGGCGAGGTAGGCGACCCGCCAGCCGTCTTCCGCGCGCCACCACACCGGCGCGTGCGCCACCAGTTCGGTCTGGCCCAGGTCCCGCACCTCGCCGGTGGCCGGGTCGACCAGGTGCAGTTCGGTGGTGGGGTGCACGGGATCCTGCTCCGGCGTCACGCGGGTGAGCACGGCGAGCAGGTCGTCTTCCGGGCAGCGCGCGAATTCGATGACGTGCCGGCCGGGCAGCTCCAGCGGACGCGTTTCGCCGGTGCCCGGATCGAGCAGGCCCAGGGTGTTCTTCGGCAGTGGATCGGTCCAGACCACCGGGTCGCGCGGGCCGGGCTCGGCCCGCGTCACCACGACGACCCGGTCGGCATCGAGCGGGAGGCAGTCCACGGCACCGTCGATCAACGGCTGGATTTCCCCGGTCTCCAGGGAAATCCGGTGCAGTCGCCCATCGCGGTAGTACAGCCAGCGCGAATCGGGTGACCAGCGAGGACCCGTTCCCGAGACGCCCAGATTCCGGGAATCCACCCAGAGAGAGCCGTTCACCACGTAGGCCACTTGGCGGCCGTCGGGCGAAATCCGTGGTTCGGCGGGGATGGCGGCGTCGGTGATCATCGCCGCGGTCAGTGTTGCCATTGTGCCGACCCTATCGGCACTTGAAGAATGACGTCATGCGCGAACCGCACTGGACCCCGAACTACGGCGACCCCTTCGAACCGGTACCCTACCGGCCCGTTCGTCCCTCCGCCGACGAATCCCTGACCACCGCGGCCGAACTCCGCCGCCGCATGGACACACGCCGCACGGTGCGGGCGTTCTCCACCGACCCGGTACCCGAGCAGGTGGTGCTCGACGCCATCGCGGTCGCCGCCACCGCGCCCAGCGGTGCCCACCAGCAGCCGTGGACCTTCGTGCTGGTCGGCGATCCCGGGATCAAGCAGCGCATCCGGGAGGCGGCCGAGGAAGAGGAACGCGTGTCCTACGAGGGCAGGCTGGGGGAGGAGTGGCTTTCCGCGTTGCGCCCGCTCGGCACCGACGCGGTCAAGACGCACCTGACCGACGCCCCGTACCTCATCGTGGTCTTCCAGCAGCGGTTCTACCTCGACGAGGAAGGCGGCACGCACAAGCACTACTACGTCGACGAGTCGGTGGGCATCGCGGTGGGCATGCTGCTCACCGCGTTGCACCTGTCCGGCCTCGCCGCGCTCACGCACACCCCGTCGCCGATGCGGTTCCTCGGCGAACTGCTCGGGCGCCCGCGCAACGAAAAGGCGTTCGCGGTCATCCCGGTCGGTTATCCGGCGCCGGACTGCGTGGTGCCGAACCTGGTCCGCAAATCGCTGGACCAGGTGCTGGTGCGCGTCACCTGACCTGCTGCCACTGCGGCGGCGTCAGTGCCCGCGGCACCGGCCGCGGCTGCCGCGGGCCGACCGCCGCCGCGGCGATCAGGCAGCCGACGCCGGTCAGCCCCAGCAGGATCTGGTTGACCAGGTGGTCGGCGTCCAGCCGGAGGAAGGTGTCGTCGCTCTTGGTGGTGTGGCACTCCACCCAGCCCACCGAATTCGGCGGCCGGCAGGTCCACTCCAGCATGCCGGCCAGCCGTGCTTCGTCCGCCATGATCGCGCCCAGCGCGAAAGCCGAGCCGAGGAAAAGGAAACCGAGGATCAGGAAGGTGAGTTTCACCGGCGTCAGCTTCCGGGTGCCGCTTTCACGCCGCTTTCCTGTGTGGGTCGATCGGACCCTGGGCAGGGACCCCCGCCCAGCCTAGGTTAAGAGTTGTCGAACTGATCTTCCATTGAGTTGAACGGCAACTGCGGGGAGCTGGGATGAACGGCAAACTACGACGGTTCGCGGTGGTGCTGGCCTGCGCCGCCGGTGGGCTCGGCATGGCGGCGGGCAGCGCCCAGGCGGCGTCCTTCGTGCCGGTGCCGAGCGGGTACGTCTACGACACCAGCCGCGGCGCGTGGCACGACTACTGCACCTGGTCGCCCGACAAGCCGGTGGTGCCGCCGTGGGGCCAGGTCGACTTCCGCGGCCCGTGCGCGCACCACGACATGTGCGAGGAAGCCGGTGGGGCCAACACCCTGCGCTGCGACCGGCTGTTCTTCGACAAGATGCACCAGCAGTGCGAATACACCTTCGGCACCGGCCCGGCGCGCGGCCCGTGCGACTTCATCGCCGACACCTACTACAACGTCGTCCGCAACACCGGCGACCCCGCCTGAGCTCGGTGCTCCACCTGGACGCTCCCGGCCGCGCGAGGGCCTGCCGGGAGTTCTCCAGGGTCGCGCGCGCCAGGTGCGCGCCGACCTTCCAACTTCCTCGATCCAGAAGGGGAAACCGCCGCGTCGGCCGGCGTTCTTATTTGCTGGTGCCTGAATCCGCGGGCAGCACGGCCACCCCGTCCTCGTCGGCGTAGGCGGAATCGCCGGGGCGGAAGGTGATCCCGCCGAAACTCACCGGTACGTCGACCTCGCCCGCGCTGTTCTTGGCGCTCTTGCGGGGATTCGTGCCCAGTGCCTTGACCCCGAGCGGAAGCCCGGCGAGCACCGCGCTGTCCCGTACGGCGCCGTTGATGATCAGCCCGGCCCAGCCGTTCTCCACCGCCGAAGCGGCGATGACGTCGCCGGTCAGCGCGCTGTGCAGCGAACCGCCGCCGTCGACCACGAGCACCGCGCCTTCGCCCGGTGTCCGCAGCAGTTCCCGGACCAGGCCGTTGTCCTCGTGGCAGCGCACCGTGCGCACCGGACCGGAAAACCGCCGGTGCCCGCCGAATTCGCGGAACTGGGTGTCACAGACGAGCAGCCGATCGCCGTGTTCGTCGACGAGATCGGCGGTGGTGAAGACCGGGCTCACGGATGCTGCTGCCTTTCTTCGAGAAGTCTGGGAGAACACGCGGTGTTTGCGCTACGGTACTCGCTGCTGACATCGCGCCAAGGCGTGGTGTGACGACCGTCCCCGCCGTTGTGGAGCCGCACACATGCCGTCGTTTCTCGGGCCCGCCCGGATTTTCCTCGTTCGGCGCAGTGATCGCGGCCCCGGTGCGGACCCGGCGCGCCCCCCGGCGTTCGCCTAGCCGACTGGTGGCCCGCGCCCGCCGACCGTGAGGATTTCATGGAATACCCCCTGCTGACGGCAGCTTCGAGCTGCCTGCTGTTGCTCAGCCTCGTGCTCACCGTGCTGCTGCTGCGCCAGCGCCGCGTCACGGTCAACCTCGGCCGCTACCGCGACGCCGCGCACGCCGAGCTGGCCGCCCGCGAAGCCGAGGAGCGGCACCTGATCGGTGTCCGGCTGCCCGCGCTCGCGGAGTCGCTGGCCAATCCGGCGGTGACCGTGCCCGGCCCGCTGCGCGACACCGGCCACGGCGACCCGCACCGCGGGGTGCTCGAGACGATCACCGAGCTGCTCGGCCAGACCCGCCGCCAGGCCGCCGAATCCGCGGCCGCCACCCTGCGCGCGATGATGCGCACGGTGCAGAACCTCGCCGGTGAGCAGCAGGTGCTGATCTCGGAGATGGAAGACCGCCACGACGACCCGTCCGTGCTCGACGGCCTGCTCGGCCTCGACCACGCGAACGCGCAGCTGGGCCGCCGCGCCCAGGCGACCGCGGTGCTCTGCGGTTCCTGGCCCGGCCTGCAGCGCTCGGCCGCCACGCTGACCGACGTGGTCCGCGGCGCGACCGGCCGCATCCGCGACTACGCGCGCGTCCAGATCCCCGCGCCCTCGGACACCGCCGTGGTCAGCCAGGCGGTGGAGCCGGTGGTGCTCGCGGTGGCCGAGCTGCTGGACAACGGCGCCCGCCACTCCCAGCCCGGCTCGCCGGTGCAGGTCACCTTCCAGCAGGCGCACAACGGGCTCGCCATCATCATCGACGACGCCGGGGTCGGCATGACCGTGGAAGCCGTGCAGCGCGCGGCGTGGCTGCTCGACGGGCACGGCGGCCAGGACATCGCCGCGCTCGGCGTGCCGCCGCGCATCGGGTTCGCGGTGATCGGCGCGCTCGCCAACCGGTACGGGTTCCGCGTCTCGGTGGACACCCGCTCGCCGTACGGCGGGGTGCGCGCGGTGTTGTTCCTGCCGACCGAACTGCTCACGCGGATCACCACACCGGCCACGAAGCCGCCGGCCGCCACTCCGGAGCCCGAACCCGTGAAGCGCATCCCGAGCCCGTCGCCCCGGCCGGAACCCGTGGCCGTGGCGGCGAAATCCGAGCTGGGCACCACCGCGCACGGGCTGCCCCGGCGGCGCCGCCGGACCGCGGCCACGGCCGCGCCGTCCGCCGCCGCGCCGACAGCTGCCACAGCTCCCACAGCCCAGGCCGCCCCTCCAGCGCCTCCAGTGCCGTCAGCGCCCTCGGCGCCGTCCACGAACTCGGTCGCCACCGCCGCGGCCTGGCAACGCGGCACCCGCCGTGGCCGTGCCAATTCCGCCGACGTAGAAAGGGAATCCCAGTGAGCTCGAACAGCACGGACGCGACCACGAACCGGCTCGGCTGGATGCTCGACCAGGCGCTCCAGATGCCGGAAACGCTCTACGCCGTGCTGTTGTCCGCCGACGGCCTGCTGATGGCGCACTCCGCGGGCATCGATCGCGACGACGCCGAGCGCACCGCCGCGGCCGTGTCCGGCCTGCAGTCGCTGGCCCGCGCGACCGGTGAATTCTGCCGTCAGCCGCCGGAACAGTGGCGCCAGACGCTGATCGAGTTCGACGGCGGGTTCGTCTTCCTCACCGCGGCGGGCCAGGGCGCCTACGTCGCGGTCTCCACCACCGGCCGCGTCGACGTCGAAGGCGTGTCCTCCCGCATGCAGGAACTGGTGCAGCGGCTCGGCCAGGAACTCACCGCGCCGCCGCGCTTCCCGGCATGACCCGGAACCGGCGCGAGCAGGCACTGGTGCGGCCGCACGTGGTCACCGAAGGCCGCGCCCACCCGACCCGCAACACGCTGGACGTGGCCACGGTCGTGCTCGCGACCTGGGCGCCGGTGGTCGGGCTGAGCCCGGAGAAGCGGCGGGTGATGGAGCTCTGCCGCGGGGGCGCGCTGGCCGTCGCCGAGGTCGCCGCGCACCTGGACCTGCCCACGAGCGTGACCAAGGTGCTGCTGTCCGACCTGCTCGACTCCGGTCACATCGAGGCCCGCGCCGCTGTGCGCCAGGCCGACATCCCCGACCACCAACTCCTGCAGAAGGTACTCGATGGCCTCCGTGCTCTCACCTGACGGATACGTCCCCGCCACCGTCCGGACCTCGGTGAAGATCCTGGTCGTGGGGCCGTTCGCGGTGGGCAAGACCACCTTCGTCGGTACCCTGTCCGAGATCCGGCCGCTGCGCACCGAGGAGACGATGACGCAGGCCGGCGCGGTGGTCGACGACCTGTCCGGGGTCCGCGGCAAGAACACCACCACGGTCGCGATGGACTTCGGCAGGCTCACCCTCGGCAGCGAGGTCGTGCTCTACCTCTTCGGCGCGCCCGGCCAGCAGCGGTTCACGCAGATGTGGAAGGACCTCGCGTACGGCGCGCTCGGCGCGCTGGTGCTGGTGGACCCCACCCGGCTCGAGGAGTCCTTCGACGTGATGGGCCTGCTGGAGGAACTGGGCCTGCCGTACGCGGTCGCGGTCAACGAATTCGACGGCGCACCACGATTTCCCGAAGCCGAACTCCGCGAAGCACTCGATCTGCTCCCGGAAACCCGCCTGGTCAGCTGCGACGCCCGTGACCGCGTGTCGTCCGCGAAGGCGCTGATCAGCCTTGTCGACTACCTCTTCGATCCGATCCGCCAGGAGCACCCGTGACCTCTCCCGCCGCCGGACCGCCGCCCGGCTGTCCCGCGCACACCGAGCGCGCCCGCCTCTACGACGAGGAGTTCGCCCGCGACCCCGCCGGGGTGTACGCCCGGATGCGGGCCGCGCACGGGCAGATCGCGCCGGTCGAACTGGCCCCGGGGGTGAACGCCAGCCTGGTCCTCGGCTACGAAGCCGCGCTGGAGGTGCTGCGCGCGCCGTCGACCTTCCCCCGCGATCCCCGGCGCTGGCAGCAGAACCAGCCCGAGGACAGCCCGGTCCTGCCGATGATGGGCTACCGCCCCAACTGCCTGTTCACCGACGGCGCGGTGCACGCCCGCCTGCGCAGCGCGGTCACCGGCAGCCTCTCGCGGCTCAACCCGCACGCCCTGCGCGACCACATCGAGCGGACCGCGCGGGCGCTGATCACCCGGTTCTCCGCCGACGGCAAGGCGGATCTGCTCAACGACTACGCCACCACGTTGTCGCTGCAGGTGTTCAACCACCTCTTCGGCTGCCCGCCCGCGCTGGGCGACCGGCTGGTCGCCGGGATGCGCGGCATCTTCGACATGGTCGACCCCGAGCGCGCCAACGCGGAACTGACCGCGAGCATGCTCGAACTGCTGGCGCTCAAGCGCGCGCAGCCCGGCCAGGACGTGCCGTCGTGGATGATGGCGCACCCGGCGCGGCTGACCGACGAGGAGCTGCTGCACCAGCTGGTGCTGCTGATGGGCGCGGGCACCGAGCCGCAGCAGAACCTGATCGCCAACGGCATCCGGCTGCTGCTGATCGACGACCGCTTCGCCGGTGACCTCGCGGGCGGCAGCCTGCACGTGGAGGACGCGCTCGAGGAGATCCTCTGGGGCGACCCGCCGATGGCGAACTACTCGGCCGGGTACCCCTGGCCCGCGGTCGACCTCCTGGGCACGCACCTGCCCGCCGCCGAACCGGTGGTGATCAGCTTCGCCGCCGCCAACACCGATCCCGCGCTGCGCGCCGAGCAGCGCGTGGGCAACCGGGCGCACATCGCCTGGGGCGCCGGGGTGCACTCGTGCCCCGCGCAGGGTCCCGCCCGGCTGATCGCCACGACGGCCATCGAGACCCTGCTCGACGCGCTGCCCGACCTGCGCCTGGCCGTGCCCGACGACCAGCTGCGCTGGCGGCCGGGCCCGTTCCACCGCGCGTTGGCCGCGCTGCCCGTCCAGTTCACCCCCGTTCGCAACACCGTTCCCGCGCCAGTTCCGTCCACCGAACCGACTGGAGAACACCGTTGGAATCCGCACCCAGCCCCCTCGTCCTCGACCCCACCGGCCGCGACATCCACGCCGAGAACGCCGAGCTCCGCGCCCGCGGCTCCGCGACGCTGGTGGAACTCCCTGGCCAGGTGGTGGCGTGGTCAGTGACCGACCCGGATCTGCTCAAGCGCCTGCTGAGCGATCCGAAGGTGTCGAAGGACCCGCGGCAGCACTGGGCGGCGTGGCGGGACGGCACGGTACCCGCGGACTGGCCGCTGATGATCTGGGTGGCCGTGCAGAACATGTTCACCGCCTACGGTGGCGAGCACCGGCGGCTGCGGTCGCTGGTGTCCAAGGCCTTCACCTACCGCCGCACCGAGGCGCTGCGGCCGTGGGTCGAGGAGATCACCCACGGCCTGCTCGACCGGCTCGAGCGCACCACCGGCACGGTCGACCTGCGGGAGAACTTCGCCTACCCGCTGCCGATCGAGGTGATCTGCCAGCTGTTCGGCGTGCCCGACGAGCACCGGGCCGACCTGCGCAAGGCGGTCGACGGGGTGTTCAACACCAGTGCCACGGCCGAGGAGGCGGCGGCCAACGGCGAGCAGCTGTACCGGATCCTCGGTGAGCTCGTCGCCACCCGGCGCGCGGCCCCCGGCGACGACCTCGCCAGCGGCCTGATCGCCGCGCGTGACGAGGACGGTTCGGCGCTGCAGGAAGCCGAGCTGATCGACACGCTGATCCTGATGATCTCGGCCGGGCACGAGACCACGGTCAACCTGCTCGACCACGCGATCACCGCGCTGCTGACCCATCCCGAGCAGTTGCGCCAGGTGCTCGACGGTACGTACACCTGGGGTGACGTCCTCGACGAAACCCTGCGCTGGCAGGCGCCCGTGGCGCATCTGCCGCTGCGGTACGCCGTCGAAGACATCGTTGTCAGCGACGAGGTGACCATCAAGGCGGGCGAGGCGATCCTGGCGTCGTACGCCGCCGCGGGCCGGTCACCGGAGGCCGGGGAGAACGCCGACGAGTTCGACCTGTCGCGCCCGAACAAGAACCACCTGTCCTTCGGGCACGGCGTGCACTTCTGCCTCGGCGCGCCACTGGCACGGCTGGAAGCGGAAATCGCGCTGCCCGCCCTGTTCGCGCGGTTCCCGGAGCTGGCCTTGGCGGTGGACCCGGCGGAGCTGTCGACCACGGCGTCGTTCATCTCGAACGGGCACCTGACGCTTCCGGTCACCCTGCGCTGAATCCGGGTACCTTGGCGGGATGGACCCGGTGGAGACGCTGCTGGCGTGGAGCATCCCGGTGGGGACCCTGCTGATGGTGGCGGTGGGGGTGTTCGAACTCGTGCGCGCCAGGCGGCGCAAACGGGCGGGCACCCCGCTCACCGCGACCTACATCAACGAGGTCACCGCGATGTTCTACGGCACCAAGCGCCGGGAGCTGGAACACCGGGCCTCGGTGGAAATGCTGCGCGACGAAGAGGGCGACAACGCCCCGCCCGCCTACGGCATCGACCTCGACCGGGGCACCGTCATGCTGCCCGGCGATCGAGCTTCCGGAACGCGCTGAACAGGTAGTAGCCGGTCACCGCGGTGAGCACCATGCGGACCAGGTTCAGCGCGTTCCACTGCCACGCCGTGGCGGTCAGGTCGGCGGAAAGGTAGTCCTCACCGA
Organism: Amycolatopsis magusensis; assembly: GCF_017875555.1. Lineage (GTDB taxonomy): Bacteria > Actinomycetota > Actinomycetes > Mycobacteriales > Pseudonocardiaceae > Amycolatopsis > Amycolatopsis magusensis. Next base: position 3,652,442 of record NZ_JAGGMS010000001.1, read on the forward strand.
ACATCCGGCGCACGAGCACGGCGATGACGTACGCGGACAAGGCCACGTTCGCCACCGACGCCACACCGGCGCGCCGGTAGTCGCGCTTGAGCTCGTCGTCGCGGTTGCGCCACCAGAGCACCCAGATCAGCAGGATCGCCAGCTGCGCCACCGGGACGAAGTACAGCGTGGGGCCGGTGTTGACGAAGAATTCGTGGAGCCGCGTGAACTGCGCGGGGCTGTCCTGGACCCAGTTCGGGGAGAGCACCACGGCCTCGTAGAGATTGCCGAAGAACCACCACGCCATCCCGAGCACGGCGACCAACGTGAGCCGTCGCTGCCCGATCACCGTCACCCACCCGATCGTAGCCCCCCACGCCCGCCGCGAGTGTGGGTTTCAGCTACAGGAGTGTGGAACTCAGTCCAATGCTATGAGTGGGGCATTACTTGCGTTCATTGCAAGTAATGCCCCACTCATAGCATTCAGCCCGGGGTCAGGGGGTGGTGCGCAGGGCGGTGACGGCGGTGGCGTACATGGTGGACTTGATGGCGCCCAGCGTGCCCCGGTCCTTGCCTGCCAGGCCGCGGACCACGTCGCTCGCCTGGTCCAGCAGTTTCGACTCGGCGGCGACGGCGTCCACCAGGCCGAGTTCGCGGGCGTCCGGGGCGCCGAAGCGGCGGCCGGTGGTCATCGAAGCGACGGCCGCAGCCGGGGGCACTTTGCCTTGGATGAGCGCGGCCATGCCCGGGGTGAACGGGATGTTGATGTCCGCCTCCGGGAAGCAGAAGTAACCGCGGTCCTCGCGCATCACGCGGAAGTCGTGCGCCATCGCGAGCATGGCCCCGGCGCCGAAGGCGTGGCCGTTGAGCGCGGCGACCGTCGGCACCGGCAGCGTCAGCACGCGCGCGAACAGTTCCTGCACCTCGGTGACGTACTGGCCGGCCTGGTCACCGTGGGCCATCAGCCATTCGAGGTCGAGGCCGTTGGAGTAGAACTTGCCGCCGCCGACGGTGACCAGCGCCGCCGGCGCCGAGCCCGCGGTGACGGTGTCCAGCGCGGAGTGCACGCTTTGCAGCCATTCCGGGGAAAAGCGGTTCTCGTCGTCGCCGAAGTCGAGTACGTAGACGGGATCCTGGTGCTTCAGTTCGGGCACGTTCAGTCCTTTGTGGATCGGTGGTGGTCGGGTGGGTCGATGGCGAGCACCGCCCGCACGGCGGCCTCGAGTCGTCGCCGGGTGTCGGCGCTGACGCCGTCGCCCGGCGGGCCGCTCAGCGCGCGGCGGAACAACGCGGTCGGCAGGTCGACCACGCAGGTGGTGAGCACCTCGACGGCGGGACCGTCACGGCGGCCCCACATCCGGTGGGTGAGCCGGATCAGCAGCGACACCACGCGCTTGTCCAGTGCGAGCAGGTCGTCGGCGAGTTCGGCGGGCAGGTCCGGGCCGAGCAGTTGCTCACGCTTGACCAGCAGCAACATGCGTGCCGCGGCCGGGCGGCGCTGCGCGAAGACCGCCGGGGTGGACGCGGCGCCCAGCACCGCGTCCACCGGGTCGGCCTGGTCGGCCAGTTCGATCTGCAGGTCGAGGAAGTCGCCCGCCGCCCGCAGCCAGACCCGGCCCAGCAGCGCGGTGATCGAGCCGAACGCGTGGTAGATCGTGCCGTTGGGCACGCCGGCGGCCGCCGCCAGTGAACGCGCGGTGACCCCGGCTGCCCCGACCTCGGCTACGAGCCGCTCGGCGGTGTCGAGCAACGCGTCGAGGTCGTGCACACGAGGACGGGGCATGCCGGCGACTATAACAGAACACGTGCTCCAAAACGCGGAAGTGAGCTAGCCCAACGGTTTCCGGGCACGGACCTGCCACCCGTCACCGCGGACCGTCGCGTGGAGGGTCGCGGCGCCGGTGGCCGGGGTGATCTCGAAGCGGTGCGTCCGGTCGGTGCCCGCGCGCAGGGGCGCGGACGGCTGGGCCGCCGGTACCGCGGTCCACCCCTGGGGCAGCGTGAGCTGGACGTCCCCGCGCGGCAGTGCTTCGCCGGTGGCCGCGACGGTGACCTCCGCGGTGAACGGCACGCCCGGCTCGACCGTCTCCGGTGCCGTGATGGCCACCGAAGCCAGCGCCGTCACCTCGTACCGGTGTCCCTGCTCGGCGGCCAGCGTGATCCGCTCCCCGTCGCGCGCGACCTCGACGGTCTGGCCGGTGGTCACGTCCCGCACCCCGAACGGACCGGCGAACAGTCCACTTCGGACATCCACCGCCCCGGTCCGGCCCGCGGCCAGGCCGATCCGGGTGGCCGAGCCGCCACTCCACTCGACGTCGACGGTCAGGTCACCGCGTGCCCGCAATCCCCGCACCGAACCGCTGTCCCACGTACCCGGCAGCGCGGGCAGGATGTCCACCGCGTCCGCGTGGCTCTGCAGCAGCATTTCCGCGATCCCGGCGGTGGCCCCGAAGTTGCCGTCGATCTGGAACGGCGGGTGGGTGTCCCAGAGGTTGGTCAGCGTGCTGCTCTTGAGCAGTTCCGAGAGCATGGTGTGCGCGTGGTCGCCGTCCAGCAGACGCGCCCAGAAGTTGATCTTCCACGCCTTGCTCCAGCCGGTCCCGCCGTCCCCGCGGGCGGTGAGCGAGACCTTGGCGGCCTCGGCCAGTTCGGGTGTCTCGCGCGGGGTGACCTGGTTGCCGGGGTGCAGCGCGAACAGGTGCGACACGTGCCGGTGCTGGTTGGCCGGGTCGTCCTGGTCGGTTTTCCACTCCTGCAACTGCCCCCACGAACCGATCCGCAACCCGGGATCCAATCGGGACAGGACGTCCCCGGCTTCGGCGGCGAAAGCGTTGTCGCCCAGGAGGTTCGCGGCTTCGACAGTGCTGGTGAGCAGATCATCGACGATCTGCTGCGAGATCGACGCCCCGGCGGTGAACGGTCCCTGCTCGGGCGAATAGCTCGGGGTGACCACCAGCTTGCCGTCGCGCGGATCCACCTCCAGTTCGTCGATCCAGAACCGCGCCAGCGACTTCAGCATCGGGTACGCGCGGTCGCGCAGGAACGCCTCGTCGCGGGTGAACCGGTAGTGCTCGTAGTAGTGCTGTGCCAGCCAGGCACCGGATTCGGGGAACCAGAACGCGGTCGCCCAGTCGTGCACCCCGGTGAAGCCGAACGGGTTCGTCTCGTTGTGCACCACCCAGCCGCGGTTCCCGAACATCTCCTGGGCGGTGACCTCGCCCGCCGGCACCATCGAGTCCACGTAGTCGAACAGCGGAGCCGTGGTCTCCGCGAGGTTCGTCGTCTCGGCGGGCCAGTAGTTCATCTGCAGGTTGATGTTCACGTGGTAGTCGGCGCTCCACGGCGGTGAGGTGGAGTTGTTCCACACGCCCTGCAGGTTCGCGGGCAGCGAGCCCGGCCGCGACGACGCGATCAGCAGGTACCGGCCGTACTGGAAGTACAGCACCTCCAACGCTTTCCGGGCGGCAGGCGAAGCCGATCCGTCCTGGTAGGAGCGCAGCAGGTCGTCGGTCGGTATCGCGGGCGGCTGCTGGCCGAGTTGCAGGTCGACCCGGTCGAACAAGGCCTGGTGGTCGGCGACGTGCGCGGACCTCAGTGCGGGCAGTCCCTTGGCGACCGCCTGGTCCACGCGTTGCGTCACGCCGGAAGCCGGGTCCTCACCGGTCCGGTAGGCCGGGTACGCGGGGGAGTAGTCGGTGCCCGCGGCGAGGACCAGCGTGACCGCGTCCGCGTCCTGGACGGTGACCGTGCCGTCCGCGTTGTCGGTGCGCGTGCCGCCGTCGTTCAGCACCTGGACCTGGGAGGCGAACCGCATGCCGTTGTCGTGGAGGCTTCCGGAGAACGTGAGACGGCCGTCTCTCGCTGACGCCGATTTCGACCGGTTGTCCGGCGCGGTGATCGCGGCGGTGAAGCCGATCCGTCCCGGCTCGCCCGCGGACAGGCGCGCGACGATCACGTTGTCGGCGGCGGAGGCGAAGTACTCACGGGTGAATTCGGTGCCGACGGAGGTGTAGCGCACGCCCGCGGTCGCGGTCGAGATGTCGAGGTGACGGCGGTAGTCGCTGACCTCCGGGGGTGCCTGCGGCTGAGTCAGCCGGAGGTCGCCGAAGGTCTGGTACGCCCCGAAACCGTGCTTCGGCTGGCCGAGCTGGTCGGCCACCCATTCCGGCTCCGCCTGGCCGTCGGCGGCGATCCGCTGCTGGACGGCTTCGAGCGCGCCTGGTCGCGGGGCGGTCCAGTTGCCGAAGTCGTAGCCGGGCGAGCCGGGGCCGCCGGTCCACAGCGTCTTCTCGTTGAACTGGAGCTGCTCGGCCTGGACGCCGCCGAACACGCTCGCGCCCAGCGCCCCGCTGCCGATCGGCAGCGACTGGGACTCCCAGTCGGTGGCCGGTTCGTCGTACCAGAGCGTCATGCCGTTCTCCTGGCGCGGCCCGGCGGCCTCGCTCGGCCCGGGCGCGCCGAGCGCCGGGACCGCGGCGGTCAGCGCCCCGACGGCGAACACGGCGAGCCACCTGCGTGCCTTCGTCCTGGTCATCAGGCTCCCTCGGCAAAGATCGGATGCATCCACGGTGATGTCCGGTCGAACGCCGGGTTTGGCGGGATGTCACGCTCAAGTCATCCGATGTCCCGGCTGTTCGACGATAAGGGCTCCCCGGAATCGAGGGCAAGACCCCGACCGGCGGTGCGAGGTACGGTGAGGCGTGCCTTCAGCCGAACACGAGACGGTCTTCACCTACGGCGCCCCGGCGCTGAAGTACGGGAGCGGCTCGAGCGACGAGATCGGATACGACCTGACGCAGTACGGCGCGCGGCGCGTGCTCGTGCTGACCGACCCGGATGTGGCGGCGACCGGCTGGCCGCGCCGGATCGCCGACGGCATCACCGGGTACGGCATCGAAGCCGAGGTCTTCGACGCCGTGCACGTGGAGCCGACGGACGTGAGCATGGCCAAGGCGGTCGACCACGCCCGCGCCCACGGTCCGTGGGACGCCTTCGTCGCGGTCGGCGGCGGGTCCAGCATCGACACCGCGAAGGCGGTCAACCTGCTGACCAGCAACGACGGCGAGCTGCTGGACTACGTCAACGCGCCGGTCGGCGGCGGGCGGGCCCCGAGCAAGCCGCTGAAGCCGCTGGTGGCGGTGCCGACCACCACCGGGACCGGCGCGGAGAGCACCACGGTGTGCGTGCTGGACGTGCTGTCGCTGCGGGTCAAGAGCGGGATCAGCCACCTGCGGCTGCGCCCGGCGCTGGCGGTGGTCGACCCGCGGCTCACGGTCAGCCAGCCCGCCGCGGTGACCGCGGCGAGCGGGATGGACATCTTGTGCCACGCCGCCGAGAGCTACACCGCGAAGCCCTACACCTCCTACCCGCGCAAGAAGCCGGAAGAGCGGGTGCCGTACTGCGGGGCGAATCCGCTGGCGGACATGTTCGCCGAGGAATCGCTGCGGCTGCTCTCGCGGTCGTTCGTCGCCGCGGTGACGGACGGCTCGAATCTCCAGGCGCGCGAGGACATGGCGCTGGCGGCCACGTTCGCCGGACTGGGGTTCGGCAACGCGGGCGTGCACATCCCGCACGCGAACGCGTACCCGATCGCCGGGCAGGTGCGGGAGTTCCACCCGGACGGCTACCCGGGGGACGAAGCGATGGTGCCGCACGGGATGGCGGTGGCGCTGACCGCGCCGGCGGCCTTCCGGTTCACCTTCTCCGCCGCGCCGGACCGGCACCTGCGGGTGGCGCGGTTGCTGGCGCCGGAGTTCGAGTGGCCGGGCGACGCCGAAGAGCACCTGCCCGCCGTGCTGCGCGACCTGATGCGGCGCATCGGCATCCCGAACGGGATCGGCGCGGTGGGTTACTCGGAGTCCGATGTGGACTCGCTGGTCTCGGGAACGGTGAAGCAGCAGCGGTTGCTGGCCACAGCACCCCGTGAGCCGTCGGAGGAGGACCTGGCCGGGATCCTGCGGGGGTCGGTGGAGCTGTGGTGAGCGAGTACCCCTTCGTGCAGTCGGTTCCGCTGCGGTGGAAGGACAACGACGTCTACGGGCACGTCAACAACGTGGTGCACTACTCGCTGATGGACACGGTGATCAACACCTGGCTGATCGAGCAGGGCGGCCTCGACATCGAGCACGGCGCGGTGATCGGGCTGTGCGTGGAGTCGCACTGCAACTACCGGGGCTCGGTGTCCTTCCCCGGTTCGCTGGAGGTGGGCCTGCGCGTGGGGCACCTGGGGCGGTCGAGCGTGCGCTACGAGATCGGCATGTTCTCCGGGGCCGGTGAGCTGATCGCGGAGGGTCACTTCGTGCACGTGTTCGTCGACCGGGAGTCGAGGCGCCCGGTGGAGGTCGATGGCAGCCTCCGCAAATCGCTGGAAGCCTTGATCACCGCTGTGTGAGGATCGGCGCATGAGCTTCTCGTCGACCGGCCGCGTGGCCACCCCGGTGCTGGACATCGCCTACGAACAGGCGGGCGATCCCGGTGGGACGCCGGTGGTCCTGCTCCACGGCTTCCCCTATGACGTCCGTGCCTACGACGAGGTCGCCGGGGTGCTGGCCGAACGCGGTGCGTTCGTGGTGGCGCCCTACCTGCGCGGCTTCGGCGGGACGAGCTTCCGCGACCCCGCGACCGTCCGGTCCGGACAGCAGGGCGCGCTGGCGCAGGACCTCCTGGACCTGCTCGACGGGCTCGGCATCGAGAAGGCCGTGGTCGCCGGGTACGACTGGGGTGGCCGCGCGGCGTGCATCGCCGCCGCGCTGTGGCCGGAGCGGGTCGCCGGACTGGTCAGTGTGGACGGTTACAACGTGCAGAACCTCGCCTACGCCGGCGAACCCGCACCGCCCGAGTGGGAGAGCACCTACTGGTACCAGTACTACTTCCACTCCGAGCGCGGCAGGCGCGGACTCGAGCGCAACCGCGAGGAGTTGTGCGGGCTGCTGTGGCGGCAGTGGTCCCCGGAGTGGACCGGCGCGGCGGAGGCTTTCCCCGCCAGCGCGCCGAGCCTGCACAACCCGGACTTCGTCGACGTGGTGATCCACTCCTACCGCCACCGCTACGGCCTCGCCGACGGCGATCCCCGCTACCAGGACATCGAAGACCGCCTGGCCGCGGAACCGCCGATCACCGTGCCGTCCGTGGTACTGGAAAGCGGCGCGGACGGCATCGGCGGCCCCAGCGCGGCGGAGGACCGCGAGTACTTCACCGGCGCCTACACCCACCGCCTGCTGCCGGGCATCGGCCACAACGTCCCGCAAGAATCCCCCCACCCCTTCGCCGACGCCGTAACCACCCTGCTGCCCTGACCAACCGAGGCGGCTCAATGCTATGAGTGGGGCATTACTTGCATTCAACGCAAGTAATGCCCCACTCATAGCATTCGGCAGAGCGGCCACCCCCCAGCCCCGCCCCGCCAGCCCGCCCCCCAGCGCAACCGCCGCCCGGCCCGCAGAGCACCCGCCCAGCCACGCCCCCTCAGCGCAACCGCCGCCTGGGGCACCCAACAGGGGAACCGCCCAGACCCCCCACCCCGGTCCACAGCCAAAAACACGGCGAATACCTCGATGTCAAGGCATCCTTCCCGCCTTGACATCGAGGTATTCGCCGTAGTCACAATCAAAAACCGGGGCGGGCCCCAACACCACCTACGACCGCCAAGTATCGTTCAGCCCCAGCGCACACCCCGTAGCCGTAGCCGCCCGATTCGCCCCCGATTCCCAGGTGACCGCGCCGCCTTCCTTGCGCAGGTACTTGTACTGGAACGCGGTCCCCTTCGGCACCCCGACCGTAGCCGTCCACAGTGGATAGCTCGCCGAGGACAGCGGCACGGCGTTCGCCGGGTTCCACGAGCCCAGTTCCGGCCGGTCACCGACGACGAAGAGGCTCTGGCCCCAGGTGGTCGTCGCGTGGACCGAGAAGTTGGCCGAGGCGTTGGCGCACCCGTTCGCGTACCGCTGTTTGACCACCGACGGCGTCTCCACCGGCGCGCCCGCGTCGATCGAGTGCGCGAGCCGGACGAACTGGGCCATCGACCAGGCCAGCGGCGTCGCCGAGCCGGTGCCTTCGCCGAAGGTGAAGCCGCCGGTGCTCGCCCGGTCCCACACCTGTTCGGGGATCAGGTAACCCGGGTTGGCCGCGGCCGCCATGGTGGTCAGGTGGGTGGTCGCCGACCGGCCGTTGGCGAGTTCGTACTCCCCGCGCTCGCCGGTGAGCAGCGGCCACAACCGGCCGACACCGGCGCCGGTGTACGGGCCGCCGGAGGCGGTTTCGCCGTAGCCGTCGTGGTTGTACCGGTACCACATCGGCCCGTTCGGCGTGGTCACCTTGAGCGTCGAGTCCACCTCGGGCAGCGAAGCCGCGACATCCGGATCGGCCGGGGGCTTCACGCCGAGGCGCACCAGCTCCAGGAAGCCGGCGTCGATGATCGACCGTTCGTCGTGGTTGCCGCCGCCGTTCTGAATGAAGATGTTCTGGCCGTCGTTCGGATTGCCGTTGCCGTCGATGCGCTCGAAGTACCGGCCGTCGCCGAGCGGGCCGGAGGTGGTGAAGGTCCAGCCGCTCACCTGCGCCTGCCACTGGTCGGCGGTGGTGCGGTAGGTGTTCGCGCTCGCGGTGTCGCCGTTGCGCTCGGCGATGTCGGCGGCGCAGATCAGCCCGGCGATCTCCGCGGCGATGGTGGACGGCGAGTAGCCGCCGTTCTCCTCCCAGCGTTCCTGCGGGGTCGAGGGTCCGCGTGAGACCAGGAAGTCCGCCGACTTCTTCACCTTCGCCCACATCGCCGCGTCGAACCGGTTCAGCTGCCACACCAGCACGATCGGGAAGGCGACCTCGTCGAGTTGCAGGCTGGTCCAGCAGTTCGTGCCGTCGAGGCGGGTGTTCTGCGGGAAGGAGCCGTCCGGACGCTGCTGGACGTTGAACAGGTAGTCGGCCGAGCGGTTCGCCGCCGCGGTGTCTCCGGCGGCGATCTGCGCGGTGGAGACCTGGTACAGGTCGCGCGACCAGACGGCGTGGTAGCCGCAGTCGCCGGTGCCGTTCCCGTCCTTCGCCTCGCCCCAGGGGTTCGTCAGCGAAGCCACGTTCGCGCCGAGGTAGGTCTTGTCCTCGTGGGCTTTCAGCGTCATCAGCGCCACGTTGTACTGCGTGGTCAGCCCGCCACCGGTGATCGAGCCGGGTACCGCGTCCAAAGAGGACAGATAGGCGTTCCAGCCGGAGCGGTAGGCGGTGTCGGCGGCGGCGAAGCCACCGGCCAGTGACGCCGAAGCGTTCGCCGAGGCGGCGCCGCGGTTGTCACCGAAGCCCAGCGCCAAGGTGAAGGTGGTGTCCGTACCGACCGGAATTTGGCCCAGCTGCACCAGGTTCCCGGGAGTGGAGGCGGAGTCGTACTGCGTGTCGAGCGCGTGGTTGCCGCTGAGGTCGACATAGCCGTCGCTCGCGCTGCCGCTGTACCCGCTGGTCAGCTTGGTGAAGCCGGTGGAGGCGGCCAGCGCGCTGGACACCGGGCCGTCGGAGGCGACCAGCTGACCGCCGGAGGTCGCGCCGGTGTCACCCATGCCGCTGTTGTTCAGCGACGGGTTGTAGAGCGCGTAGAGCTGCAGCGGCCCGCCGCTGAGCACCTCGAACCGGGTCTGGACCAGCACCGTCGCCCTGGCCGGGTCGGCGGTGTGCGTCTTGGTGATCCGGTAGCGGCCGTTGGCCGCGGTGTTGACCTGGCGGTAGCTCAGCGAGCGTGGATCGGTGAGCACCACCTGTTTGGTGGTGTGGTCGCGTTCCAACTGGGTGAAACCGGCGCCGTCGGACACGACGTACTGCAGGTCCTGGACGTTGGCCACGTCCACGGTCGGGTAGTAGACCTCGTGGCTGATGCCCTGGCCGAGGGTGAACCAGACCTTCGAGGCGGTGGTGGCCGAGGTGCCGAAACCCTCCTTGCCACCGGTGGTCCAGGCCGCGCCGGTGCCCGGCGCGCCGGGTGCCTCGGCGGCCGCCGAAGCGGCGTGCGCGGGTAGTGCGAGCAGGGAAAAGGACAGCAGGGTGGCAGCTGTCCGCATGCGCGAACGGGTCATCGCGGGGGTCCTTCCCACAGGCGTCGTCGACAGCAGGAATTTGTTGTTCGTCGCAACATATTCGGCGGCGGTCCCGGGCGACAGGGCCGATCGGGGTAACCGGACCACGGCCGCCACTGGTCCGCTCGGTAGCTCTTTCCATTGGACGGATCACCGGAAAGCGTCAATGATCAGCCCCGAACGGCGGTATGAACGCCGGACCCAATTCATTTCGTGCACCCGTTTTCCGATCGTGACGAACGCTCTCTATATTTGATCGCTACTACTCGTCGAGCAAAGGGCGAAGATGCCTAGTGAGCCGACCCGCCTGGCCGGAATGCGGCCGATCACCGTGGGGCTCATCGAAAAGTGCCTGGCCCGTCCCGGTGGGCAGAGCTGGGGCAGTCCGCTGGTGGTCGCGCTCGGCGCGCGCGGCACCGGGAAGACCGCGCTGCTGCGGGAAATCTCGGACCGCTGCGCGGACGTGCCGCACGCCCAGGTCGATTTCGAGAAAGAGGACTGGGGCAACATCGAGCCCAGGGAACTGCTCGGCCACCTCGCCTTCGAGCTGAGCAGGCATTGGCGCCAGTTCGGCCGGATCGCATTTCCCCGGTTGTGGCTGTGCATGCTCGTGGTGGGCTCGCCGGTGGAAATCGGCGACCGGCGCCTCGCCCTGCGGAAATTGCGCGAGGTGCTGGCGCAAAACCAGCCGCTGGAGCAGAACCGCGAGGCCGTGGTCGACGTGGTCCGGCTGGCGGGCGGCATCGGCGGGCAGAGCACGCCGGGCTGGCCCGAGGCCACCGACCTCCTGCTGCGCGGCCTGAGCTGGTACGACCGCAGGCGCCTGCTCGGCAAGATCAAGGGCCTGCCCGCCAGTTCCGGCAGCCGCGAGGACTTCCTGATCGAGATCGCCCGCTGGGCCCAGGGCGACGAGGACGACCGCTCCGCCGCCGACGCCACCTTCTGCGACGCCTTCCTCGCCGACCTCCGCCGCGCCTACTCCGGGGTCAACCGCGCCCGCCGCACGCTGAACGCGGCCGTGCTGCTGGACAACACGCACACCCCTGGCGGGCAGGCGTTCCTCCGCGTGCTCGCCGAAGCCCGCCGCCGCGCCGGGCCCGAGCACGACCCGCTCGCCGTGTTCGCCACCAGCCGCGGCTGGAACCCCGACTGGAACGAGAGCTGGCACCCGCCGACCGCGTCCGGGGTGGACGAGCCGGAGCGCCGCCGCCCGTCGACCGAGCGGACCAACGGGCTGTCGTGGCCGCGCCCGCGCACGGCGTCCGATGTGGACGATGACTGGGCAGGCCCCGCGCCGGCGCACGGCCGCTGGTGGCCGTGGTACCTGATCGAGCTCGGCACGCTGTCCCAGGACGACACCGTGGACCTGGCGGTGGTGCACGACATCCACCCGACCTCGCGGCTGCCCGGCTTCGTGCACCGGCTCACCGACGGGCACCCCGGCGCGACCACCGAGGTGCTCGACCTCATCGCGCGCACCTACGACCGGTCGAACCCGACCTCGCTGCGCTCGGTGTTCCACCTGGAGTTCCCGCGGCTGCGCGAGTACCTGCTGCAGGACTTCCCGGCGTCCAGCCGCGAGGACCTGATCACCGCGAGCGCCGCGCAGGACGTGGAAATCCTGTTCCACCGCGAAATCCTCTCGCTGCAGATGCCCGCGGGCGAAGGCGCGTTGTTCAAGACGCTGAGCGACAACCTCTGGCTCTGCGCGGAACCCGGCGAGGGGCGCTACGCCCTGCACCCGCTGTTGCGGCGCGTACTGCTGGGCGAACTGGCCGCGCGCGAGGACGACCACGACCTGAACTGGGACCGCGTGCACACCCTGTGCCGCGACTTCTACGAGCGCAACGGCCGGGCGGTCTCCGCGCGGTACCACGACCTGGCGCTGGGCAACGTCGCCGACGCGGTGGGCCACCTGCGCAAGCCGTTCGACGGGGAACTCGACGTGCGGCAGGCACAGGCGTGGCTGGCCGAGCTGGACCAGATCACCGCCGCGCCGAACCGGCTGGACAAGACCGCCGAGCCGTACGACCAGGTGCAGGCGCACGCCGGGCAGTGGGCCGACGAACTGGACAGCACGCTCGCCTGGCTGCTCGTCTCGCTCTGGCTCGCCCGCGACCCGCTCGGCGATCCCGGCGGCACGCTCGACAGCACCATCGAAAGCAGTTTCCACCACCTGGCCCAGGGCAGGGGCCGCGGCTCGATGCTCCTGCACGAACGCGCGGAGAGGTATCGATGAGCACCGGAACCGACCGGATCACCCCGCCGAAGCCCGCGTGGTGGAAGTGGCTGTGGGTGGGCGGCGCGGCACTGCTGGGCGCGGCGGTGGTGGTCGCGGTGACCGTGGTGGTCCCCGCGATCAACCAGGCCTCGCGCACCTGCGACGAGGGCGTGGAGCAGCGCGGGGAACTCTCGGAGTGCACCGGCGTCACCGACGGGCGGTACGTGTTCGCCCCGGACCTGGCGGACGTGCAGGGCCGCATCCGGGCGGAGAACGACGCCGTGGCCGCCTCGGGCAAGCCGTACGTCAGCGTCGCGGTGTTCCTGCCGATGACGCTGGCGGAGGAGGACATCCTCTCGCCGGAGTGGGTCCGCCACCAGTTGCAGGGCGCCTACCTGGCCCAGTTCCGGGCCAACCGCGGGACTTGGGGCGGCAGCGCGCCGATGATCCGGCTGCTGCTGGCCAACCCGGGCAGCAGGCTGGCCCAGTGGGAGCCGGTGGTCGCCGAACTGGAGCGGCGGATCGAGCCGGAGCACCTGGTCGCGGTCACCGGCATCGGGCTGAGCCTGGACGAGGCCCGGCGCGCGATGACCCGGCTGTCCGAGCTGAACGTCCCGATCATCGGCTCGCACCTCGCGGCCGACGAACTGTCGCAGATCCCCGGGTTCCTGCGGGTCTCGCCGACCAGTTCGACCTACGCCAAGTCCGCAGCGAACTACATCAAGCCCACCGCGCGCACGGCGATGCTGGTGCGGGACAGCAATCCCGGCGACCTCTACCCGAAGACCCTGGCCGACGCGTTCACCGCCCAGTTCGCCGACGCCGAGCACCAGTTCGTCGGCCGTCCCGAGCTGTACAACTCGACCCTGCCCGGGGTGGAGAACACCTTCCTGCAGATGATGCCGAACCTGTGCGGCAACGACCCGGACGTCGTCTACTTCGCCGGCCGGGAGAACCACCTGACCGCGTTCATCGCCGAACTGGCCAACCGCCGGTGCCTCGACCAGCCGATCACCGTGCTGACCGGCGACCTCGCGCTGGTCGAAGCCCCCGACGCGGCGATGCGGCGGGGGCTGGAGGCGAACGTGACCGTGCTGGCGCCGGGGCTGGCGCACCCGCAGGCGTGGACCACCACGCCGGAGCAGTTCAACGGCGGCTCGGTCGCCGGGTTCGAGGAGCCGGGCTGCACCGACTGCTTCCGGGCCATGTTCCCCGACGACCGCCTCGACGACGGCGTCGCGATCCTGGCCCACGACGCGATGCTGAGCGCGGTGTGGGCGATCCGGCACTCGGTGGCGAACCCGGGGAGCAAGGTGACCGCGAAGGACGTGCTGCAGGTGCGGAACCGGCTGCACGGGGAGCTGGCCGTGCCGGGCGCCAGCGGCGACATCTCCTTCGACGAACGGGGAGACCCGGTGAACAAGGCCGTGCCGATCCTGCGCGTCCGGGTGGACGACACCCCGGAGTTCCTGGCACTGGCCGCCCCCGGCGAGTGACATCCGTGGTCCGACGGCGGGTGGTCAAGTCGTCTGCTTGACTGCCTCCCGTGCCGTCCGTTCGTGCTGCCTCCGTCGAAGCGGAGTCGCTCGCGGTGGTCGGCCGGTTCGCCGGGCTGGCCAGGGGTGCCGGACTGCTGGTGATCAGCGTGTTCGGCGTGCTCGCCACCCCGGCGGGCGCGCTCCCGCTCGCCTTCGGGCTCCTCGCGCTGGCGCTGCTCACCGCGGCCGTCGAGGTGTACGCCTCCCGCACCGGCCGAGGCAGGCGGGCCGCCTTCGTGCTCGCGCTGGTCCGCGCGGCGGCGATCGGCGCGACCCAGGTGGCCACCGCGCCCGAGCCGGGCGAGCTGAACCAGTGGGCGCTCAACGTCCTCACCATCACCGCGATCACGCTGCAGTGGGAGTGGCCGCCGCGCGTCACCGTGCCCGCGGTCGCCTGCCTGCTGGTGGTCCAGCTCCTGCCGCTCACCCCGGAGGACGGCGTCGGCGTGGTGCTGCGGGTGCTGATCGAGAGCGTCCTCGCGCGGCTCGCGTTCCTGTTGCTGCTGCGCTCGACCCGCCAGGTCGACCGCCTGCGCGAGCGGCGGATCCGGCTCGAACGCGAGGAGTTCCTGGCCGTCGAACGGCGGCGGCAGGAGCGCGAGTACCTGGCCGTGCTGCACGACACCGCGTCCGCCACCTTCCTGATGGTCGCGCAACGCGGCGAGACCGCCGACCCGGCGAAGGTCGCCGAGTACGCCCGCCGCGACCTGCGCATCCTCACCGGCGAGACCGGCCACGACAGCATGGTCGAGCTGGAATCTTCGTTGCGCGGGGTGCTGGAGCAGAGCCCGGTGCGCGTCAACGCGCGGTGGTCGACGGTGCCGTTGCTGCCCGCGTCCGTCGCGCTGGCGCTGGTGCGCTCGGTGCGTGAGGCGCTGGTGAACGTCGAGCGGCACGCGGGCGTGACCGAAGCCGTGCTGACCGTGGAAGACGGCGTCCGTGTGACCGTCCGCGACACCGGCCGCGGGTTCGACCCGGCCGAGGTGCGGCCGCACCGGCGCGGCATCCGCGGTTCGCTCGTCGAGCGGATGGCCGCGGTGGGCGGCCGGGCGACGGTGACCTCCGCGCCGGGTGCGGGGACCACGGTGGAACTGGTGTGGCCCGATGACTGAGACCGAAGCCGGGCGGGTGCTCGCCGTGTGCCGGATCGCGCTGCTCGTGGTGGTCGCCGGGATCCAGCCGGTGCTGAGCCTGCCCGGCGTGCACGGGACCGCCGACTGGTCCGCGTTCTTCGCGCTGGCCGGGGTGACCGTGGTGGCCGCGTGCTGGGTGCTGCGCGGGCGCGCGGTGCCGATGCCGGTCGCGCTGGCGGGGGCGGTCGTGGTGCTGGCGGCGTCGGCGGTGGCCACCTGGGTGGTGCCGCCGGACGAGCTGTTCGGGGACCAGCACTGGTCCTTCGGCCTGGCGGGCTGGCACCTGCTGGTGTTGTTGCTGGACCGGCCCGCGTTCGCCGTCGGGGCGCTCGCGATGCAGGTGGCGGTGAACCTTGGACGTCTGGTCACCACCACGCCAGCCGATCGCGCCGAGATCGGCGGGGGTGGCGATCGTGGTGCTCAGCGTGATCAGCTTCCAGCTGGCCACGCTCGCGCTGGTGCGGCTGGTCTACCGGCGGGCGCGGCAGGCCGCCGACGCCGCCGCCGAGCGTGACCGGCTGGCCAACCGCAAGGCGCTCGCCGAACAGCTGGAGGTCGATCAGCGCCTCCGGTTCGCCGGTCAGCTCGGCGCCACCCTGCCGTTGCTGGCCGCGCTGGCCGACTCCACAGTGGACCCGCGGGCCGAGGAGACCCGGCAGCGGTGCGTGCTGGCGGCCACCCAGCTGCGGCGGCTGTTCGCCGAGAACGACGACGTGCCCGATCCGCTGGTGCACGAGGTCTCGGCCTGCGTCGACTTCGCGGAGCGCCGGGGGCTGACCGTGGCGCTGGCGGTCAGCGGCGAGCCGACGCCGGTGCCGACCGCGGTCCGCCGGGAACTGACGTCCCCGCTGATGACCGCGCTGGTGGGGGCCCGGTCGCAGGCGCGGGTGAGCGTGCTGCGCGGCGGTGACGAGGTCCGGGTCGCGGTGATCACCGATGGTGAACCAGGGAAGCCGGGTGAGTCACCGCACGGCAGCCCGCGGGTGCGGGTCGAGTGCCACACACTGGGAGAGCGGCTGTGGATGGAGGCGAAATGGCGTTCGGGACCGACTTGACCGCGGTGGTGATCGACGACCACCCCGCCGTGCGGGCCGGGGTGGTGCACTGGCTGTCCTCGGGCACCCCGCCGATCCGGGTGGTCGCCGAGGGCGAGGACGTGCGCGTCGCGTGGATGGGTGACGGCGCGGTGGCGGACGTGGTGATCCTCGACCTGCACCTGAACAGCACCACCCCGGCCATGGGCGACCTGCGCCGGCTGACCGAGGCCGGCCGCCGGGTGGTGGTCTACTCGATGCGCGCCGACGACGACATCGCCTTGCAGTGCCTCGAACTCGGCGCGCTGTGCTACCTCACCAAGGCTGAGGGCGACCAGCACCTCGTCGAGGCCGTCCGCGCCGCCGCCGGTGACCGGGCGTACACACCGCCGTCCCTCGCCGGGGCACTGGCGGGTGACCGGTCGGACCGGCGCCCGGCGCTCTCGGCCAGGGAGACCGAGGTGCTCATCGAGTGGTTCCAGTCGGAGTCGAAGGAGTTCGTCGCGCACCGGCTCGGCATCTCCCCGAACACGGTCAACTCGCACCTCGAGCGCATCCGGATCAAGTACGCGCAGATCGGCCGGGAGGCGCCGACCAAGGCGGCGCTGGTGGCCAGGGCGATCCAGGATGGGCTGATCGGCGTAAGCGATTTGTGATCGCTTGTGGTGCGAACGGGCCACACCGGCTGGTCCCCCTCACGATTACGGTGCGTGGCGAGAGCGCCGGAGCCGATTCGGCGGGGGAGCCCGAGGAGATCCATGAAGCACGACCGCACCGCCCTGTTCGCCACCGGTTTCGCCGCGTTGCTGGTGCTGTCCGCCTGCGGTGGGGGTACCGAGCAGGCCGCCGTCCCGGCCCCGGCTCCCGCGCCCGCCGAATCCTCCGCCGCCGAGGCGCCGTCGTCCTCGCCGGCACCGAGCGCCGCCCCCGCGGGCTCCGCCGAGGTCACCGCGCCCGGCACGGAACTGAAGGTCGGCGAGCGCGCGGTCGTCCCGTTCAAGTACGGCACGGACAAGACCGGCACCATCGCGGTCACCGTCACCTCGATCGACCTCGGTTCGAACGCCGACCTGGCGTCCTTCGGCGACAAGGCCAAGGGCATGACGCCGGTGTACATCCGGATGACCGTGGAGAACGTCGGCGGCACCGACCTCGCCTACAGCTCGGTGCGCCTGCGCGCGGTGGGCCCGGACGGGCGCGGCACCGGCGTGATCATCACCGGCGAGACCCCGCAGTGCGAGTCGGAGTCGGCGAAGAAGGACTTCACCACCGCCGGCGCGAAGTACGAGACCTGCGAGCTGCAGGCTGTCCGCGAGGGTGGCGAGGTCGGCGGCGCGACCTACACCGACAGCGACGAGTACAAGGACGACCCGGTCACCTGGAAGAAGTAGGTCCGAGCGCGGCGGCCAGCCTCTTCGCGTCGGCGCGCCGGAAAAGTCCACTGTGGACATCGAGTTCGGTGTCCAGGTGGAACGCGCTGAGCGCCTTCGACGGCGGCTGGTCCAGCAGGTCGAGCAAGGGCGGAACCACCGTGGTGGCGGGTTTCGCCCTTGCTTTCTGCTGTTCGATGAACGCGGCCGTGGCGGCGTCGTACTCCCCGGCGAACCCGGTCGCGGTGGTGCCGGGGTGGAACAACACGTAGGCGATCCCGGGGTGCCGCTCGGCGAACTCGACGCCGAGGAAGTCGTTGAGCCGCCCGGCCTGGAACATCGCGCGCACGCCGTCGTAACCGCGTGCGCTCTGCAGGTCGTCCCAGTCGACCGGGGTGTCGTGCCCCGGTCCGGCCACGTTGATCACCACGGCGCGCTCGCTCTTCTCGAGCGGCCCGAGCAGCGCCTCCCCGAGCACTGCGCGGCTTCGGTAGAACAACGCGAAGTTGTGCTCCAGCCCTTCCGCGGTGACCATCCGGTTGGTCCGGAAATACCGCGCGCAGAACACGGTCCCGTCGATCACCGGGTGCGCCTGCGCGATTTCCGCCGCCACGGCACGGGTGTTCGACATCAGGCTGAGGTCGACCTCGTGGAAGGTGACCAGCCCGCCGCCCCCGCGGACGAGCCGCGCACCCCGTTCCCGATTCCGCCCCAGCGCCACCACGTGGTCGCCCCGCTCGGCCAGTGCCCGGGCGAGCGCCGTCCCGATCCCGTCCGTGCCCCCGGTGATCACCACTGTCTTCGCCATGCGCCGACCGTACCACTGAGAACACTAGATTGAACCAATTGGTTCAAGTCCAGCACTTGGGCACGGTTGCGCATGGGTGCATGCGACGGTCGACTTGGCCCATGACTGTCACGGACGAACTGCTGGCCGACAACGCGCGCTACGCCGAGTCCTTCGAGGGGCCGCTGCCCCTGCCGCCCGCCAAGCAGGTGGCGGTGCTCGCCTGCATGGACGCCCGGCTCAACGTCTACGGCGTGCTCGGCCTCGAAGAAGGGGAGGCGCACGTCATCCGCAACGCCGGCGGGGTGGTCACCGAGGACGGGATCCGCTCGCTCGCGATCAGCCAGCGGCTGCTCGGCACCCGGGAGATCGTGCTCATCCACCACACGGACTGCGGCATGCTCACCTTCGCCGACGACGAGTTCAAGAGCTCCATCCAGGCGGAGGTCGGCATCAAGCCTTCGTGGGCCGCGGAGGCTTTCGATGACCTGGAAACCGATGTGCGCCAATCGATCGCGCGCATCAAGCACAGCCTCTTCATCCCGGTCAAGGACTCCGTGCGGGGCTTCGTGTTCGACGTCGCCACCGGCAGGCTCAACGAGGTTTCGGCGACGGGCTAGTTGCGGTCACCGAAGGTCTGCTCGCACGGCCAGCCGTCGCGGTCGGCGTCCCAGTTCAGCGGGTAACCCGCGTCCTGCCAGGCGCTGAGCGCGGCGGTGTAGGAGTAACCGTTGGTGTGCATCCACTGGCACGCGGTCTGGTTGCGCGGCGGCTGCGGTCGCGGCTGCGCCTGCACGACGGGCGGGGGCGCGGTCACCGTCACCGGCGGCTGCACCACGACCGTCTGCGTCGGCGCGGCGGGCACCGGCGTGGCCAGCGGCGCGAGCGGGACCGCTTTCCCTGGCGTTCCGGCACAACCGCTCAGGAGGAACAACGCACCCGCGACCACAATTTTCTTCATCATGGGAATCAGGGTGCGCCCAGGCCGGAAATGCGGCTACGGCCCATCGGCCTTGCCCCTGCCGGGTCTTTAGGCCCGGGTTTCAGCTCCGGCTCAGCGCCAGCAGCCACGGCAGCGCGACCAGCAGGCACAACAATACCGTGTTGAGGCGCCAGTAGTGCACGACCAGCGCGATGAATTCACGGATGACCGCGCTCGGCAGAAAATACAACGCCGTCGGCGCACCGAGTACGTGCACCGGGAGGCGGAGGCGGCGGGCGGTCACCGCGGTCCGGAAAACGTGGTAATTGTTCGTCACCACCACGACCTCTTTGCGGGCCGGTCGTTTTCCGAGGACTTCCACGCCGAATCGCAGATTCTCCTCGGTGGTGGTCGCTTGCTCTTCGAGCAGGACGCGGTCCGCCGGAATGCCGTGCCGCACGAGGTACTCGCGCATGGCGGCGGCCTCGGTCTTGTCCTCTCCCGGACCCTGGCCGCCGGAGACGACGATCAGCGGCGGCTGCCCGCTCTGCCGCCGGTACAACCGCCGGGCCCGGTCGAGGCGGCTGGCCAGCAACGGCGGCACCTGCGTGCCGTGCAGCCCTGCCCCGAGCACCAGGATCGCGGTGATCCCGCGCCGGCGCACGATCCGCCCGTAGAGCACCGAATACCCGAGCAGGCAGGCGAACAGGAAGGTGACGTACGCGCAGGCGAGCAGGACCGAGCCGAGGGCGGCCACCGCCCACCGGCTGCCGCCGGGGCCGATCACCAGTGTCAGCACCACCACCGCGGCCAGCCCGGCACCGGCCAGCAGGGAGAGCACGTTGGCCGGGCGGTGACCTTCCCGCCGCCACATCACCACCCCGTTGCCGAGCAAGGCGACCGGTGTGAGCAGCGCCACCACCGCGATCGCGGGCAGCACCAGCGACTCGCCCACCCAGCCGGGCGAGAACACCAGCAGGGCCAGGCCGAACAGCGTGGCCGCCACACCCAGCCACACCGCGTTGCTCACCCGCCGCGGCTCACGGAGGAAACCCGCGACGAACACCGCCAGTGCCATGGCGGACAGCGATCCGTACAACGCGCCGATGACGCTCTCCAAAGCCGTGGGACGAGGGGGCGCCACAGCTTAAGGGCTGCACCATCGGGTGATTGTCGGTACGGTCGGGGTGACTCGGTTCAGACAGCAGCCGTCACCCACTCCGGTTGGACCAACCGCACCCGGGGGCGGCCGTGCTGGCGTCCTCGCGTGTCCTGTGAGGAGGCCGCGTGCCCTACCTGCCCGCCCGCGCCGGCATGACCGTGTCCACCACCGCCGAAGCGACCGTGGTCGCGGTCAGCGGTGAGATCGACGCGTTGATCGTCCAGCGCCTGCGCGACCAGCTCACCACCGAGATCCTGCTGCGCCCGCGAGCGGTCGTGGTGGACCTGACCACCGTCACCTTCTGCTCGTCCGAAGGCCTGTCCGCGCTGGTGGGCGCCTGCGGAGACGCCCACGCCGCCGGGATCCCGTTCACCGTCGCCACCCAGCAGCACGCCGTGCTCCGGCCGATCGAGCTGCTCAGCCTGCACAAGCTGCTGGTGGTGCGGCCCACCGTGGACGAAGCACTGGCGTGGGCCGCCCGCCCGCTCACCGCTTCAGGCTGAAGGTCCCCAGGGAGGCCGGACCGCCGAACACCAGGTACAAATCGCCCCGGCCCTGCGCGCCGGTCAGCGGCGCGGAGACGCTCACGTAGGCATACCGGTCCCCGGTGCCGGGCACGGTCAGCGTGCCGAGCACCGGGCCGTCCGGCCGTCCGGTCCGCACGGTGATCGTCGTGGGGGCCGGTGCGGACACCAGCGCGTCGAGCTGCCGCGCGTGCAGGTCGGCGTCCCGGAAGGCGATCCAGCCGCCACCGGCCGAGGTGACCGAGGTGCCGCGTTCCTTGGTCCGGTCGGTGAGCGTGATGCCCGCGTAGTCGTCGAAGTTCTCGGCCTCGGTCGTCTTGTGCAGGTCGCGCTGTGGAATCGCCTCACCGCGGACGCGCAGCGAGCCGCGCACCCGGATGTCCGCGCTGGACGCGCCCACGAGCACGTCGTGCGTCGCCGTCTCGACCACCCAGCGGTCCCGCGTGACGTCCCAGTGCGCCAGGTCCGCGGCTCGCAGTGAGAGCGTCACGGTCTTGGCTTCGCCGGGCGCCAGGTGCACCCGCGCGAAGGCCCGTAGCCGCAGCTTCGGCTGTGGATCACGGGAAGTCCGCTGGTGGGTGTAGAGCTGCACGACCTCGTCGCCCGCCCGCGTGCCGGTGTTCGTCACCACCACGTTCACGCCGATCTCGCCCTGACCGGACATCGACGGCGCGCTCAGCCGCAGGTTGCGGTAGTCGAACGAGGTGTAGGACAGGCCGAAGCCGAACGGGTACAGCGGATCGCCGCCGAAGTACTGGTAGGTGCGGCCCGCCTTGATGATGTCGTAGTCGAGCAGGTCGGGGAGGTCGGCCGCCGAGCGGTACCAGGTCTGGGTGAGCCTGCCGGCGGGATTCACGTCGCCGTAGAGGACGTCGGCCAGCGCGTGGCCGGTTTCGGCACCCGCGTGCGTAGTCCAGACGACCGATCGTACGTTTTGTTGTGCCCAGCCGATCGTGGTCGGATAGCTGTTCTCCAGCACCAGCACGGTGTCCGGATTCGCCTGCCGGACCGCCTCGAGCACGGCCTGCTGTGCGGGCGCGAGGTCCAGGCTCTGCCGGTCGTCGTCCTCTCGGCCGCTGATGAACGGCATGCTGCCCGCCACCACCACGGCGATGTCGGCCTCGCTCGCCGCCGCGACGGCGCTGTCGATCCCGCTGCGCACGACCTCCTTGGTGAAGACCGTGGCCTCGGCGAGGGACTTCGCGGTGATGGTCAGGCGCCCGTCACCGGCGACCACCACGTACTTCTGGTCGCCGAACCACGAGTCGTCCGCCTCGTTGCCCGCGTACTCGAGCACGTGCCCGCCGCCGTGGGCGACGAGCTTGAACTGCTGCTGCACGAACCAGCCGTTCGGCTGCGGGGCGTTGTTCACCAGCGTGCGGTCCGGGCCGAACGAGAGGAAGTTGCCGTTCGAGAGCGCGCGCAGCGTGACGATCGCTTCGCCCCAGTCGTAGACGTCGAACCGCGTGTCGTCGCCGGTCGACGCCGAGACGGTGAGCGGGGTGGCGGCCGCGGTCGCCGTGACGTACCCGCCCGCCGTGCGCAACGCGATCCGGTCCACGCCTTCGGTGGTGGTCACCGCCGCGCCCGCCGCTTCGGTGATCCCGTCGAACGGCGTGATCCGGTAGGGCAGCGCGCCCGAGTACCAGTCGGTGTAGAGCGTGTCCGCCAGCTGGCCGATCACCGCCACCGTGCGACCGCGGGGCAGCGGCAGCAACCCGTCGTTCTTCAACAGCACGATCGCCCGTCCGGCGGTCTTCCGCGCCAGTGCCCGGTGCTCCGGGGAGTCCACGACCTCCTTGCCG
The DNA here is from genome assembly GCF_017875555.1 of Amycolatopsis magusensis. GTDB lineage: Bacteria > Actinomycetota > Actinomycetes > Mycobacteriales > Pseudonocardiaceae > Amycolatopsis > Amycolatopsis magusensis. Next base: position 3,674,966 of record NZ_JAGGMS010000001.1, read on the forward strand.
AGGTGGCCGTACGGCCCGCCGCCCGGGTCGAACTCGCCGAGCCGGACGCGGATGCTGAGGATGTGCCGCACCGCGGTGTCTACATCGGACTCCGCGAGCAGCCCCTGTGCCAGCGCCGCGTGCACGGCCTCGATGGTCTTCGCCGAGTTGGTGTCGTCGACGGTGAAGCTGTCCAGCCCGGCCCGGAGCACAGCGGCGTCGGCTTCCGGCTGGGTGGCGTAGTAGGCCTGGCTGGCGGTCAAGTTGTTCGGCCCGCCGGCGTCGGTGACGTTGAAGAGCGTGCGGGTGGTCCAGGTGCGCACCACGTCGTTGTGGTCGAAGTGCGCGGTCATCGGTCTCCCGTTGACCAGGTTGTACGCCGACATCACCCCGGTGGCGGCGTCGGCGGCCAGCGCGGGCCGGAACGCAGACTCGTAGTACTCGCGCTTGACCCTGGGCCGCAGCACCGAGGATGTGGTGTCGCGTCGGATCTCGTTGTTGTTGGCCAGGTAGTGCTTCAGCACCGGCGCGGCCCGCAGGTGGTCGGGGTCCTCGCCCTGAATGCCGCGGCCATAAGCGGTGGAAATCGCGCCGGTCAGGTACGGGTCCTCGGAGTAGCCCTCTTCGTTGCGGCCCCAACGTGGATCGCGCAGGAGGTTGACCACCGGCGCCCACAACTGCAGGCCCCAGACCCCGGGGTTCTCCGCGTGGAAGCCGCGGGCCTCGGTGCCGACCGCGGTGCCGACCTGCTCGACCAGTGCCGGGTCCCAGGTGCTGGCCAGGCCGATGGCCTGCGGGAACACCGTGGCCGTCGCGGTCACCACCGCGCCACCGGCGGACTTGTCGGTCGACCACGCCACCCCGTGCAGCGCCTCGGTGCCGGTCTTGAACGCCGCGACGCCGAGCCGGGGGACGGGTGCCTGGTACTGGTGCAGCAGCGCGACCTTCTCGTCGAGCGTGAGCCGTCCGAGCAGGTCGGCCACCCGTGCTTCGAGGCCGAGCGTGGGATCTCGGAACGGGAAGTCGGCGACCTGCGCGTGGACCGTGCGCGGCAGGGTCGCGGCCAGCAGCGGTGCCGCGGCGGCGATCGCCAGCACGCTGCGGCGGGGGATCTGGTTCGGGGACTTCTTCGGGGACTTCGGGGACTTCGGGGACACAGCCACCTCCGGACAACGCTGTCGAAGCGATTCGACAGTCATCGAGGACCTGTCGGGAATGCAGTGGTGCGCGGTGTCCGGGACTATGGCACCGGATGGCCGGTGGGGTCAACGCTGCTTGTGTTCTTCAGCGGACTGGCCTAATCTCACCCACCCGAGAGATGTGTCGATGCGCTTCGATTCACGAGAGGCAGGCGAGATGATCACCATCGCCGATGTCGCCCGTGACGCCGGGGTCGCCCCGAGCACGGTTTCCTACGTGCTCTCGGGCAAGCGCTCGATCTCACTGGAGACCCGCCGCCGCGTCGAAGCCAGCGTGCGCAAGCTGGGTTTCCACCCCCATGCCGGCGCCCGCGCGCTGGCCAGCAGCCGCACGCAGGTGCTGGCGCTGGTGGTCCCGCTGCGCACCGACATCCACGTGCCGGTGGTGATGCGGTTCGTCACCTCGGTGGTCACCTCGGCCCGCAAGCACGACCACGACGTGCTGCTGCTGACCGCCGACGAAGGCCCCGACGGACTGCGCCGCGTCGCCGGTTCGGCCAGCGCCGACGCCATCCTGGTGATGGACGTCGAAGCCGACGAACCCCGCGTGCCGGTGCTGCAGTCCTTGCTGCGCCCGGTGGTGCTGATCGGCGTGCCGGACGACCCCGCCGATCTGTCCTGTGTGGACCTCGACTTCACCGCCGCGGCCGCGCGGTCGGTGCAGCACCTGGCCGATCTCGGCCACACCGAAGTCGCGCTGATCGGGCCGTCGCCGACGGTGTACGAGCGCGGCACCAGTTTCGCGGGCCGGTTCCTGCGCGGTTTCGCCGCCAGCGCGCAGGAACGCGGCCTGCGTGCCACCAACCACGCCTGCGCGCCCTCCTACGCGGCGGTGCGCGAGTGCGTGGCCAAGATCCTGGCCGGGCAGCCGGAACTGACCGGGCTGGTGGTGCACAACGAAGCCGTGCTCGGCGGGGTGCTCGCCGAGCTGGAACGGCACGGCAGGCGCGTGCCCGCCGACGTTTCCGTGGTGGCGGTCTGCCCCGAGGACATGGCTGCCCAGTACTCGACCCCGCTGACCACCGTGGCGATCCCGTCCGACGACGTCGGGCGGATCGCCGTGGAGATGGCGATGCGCCAGCTCGAAGGCTCCGGTTCGGCCGAGGTCCGGCTGCTGTCGCCGAAACTGACCCAGGGAGGCAGTACCGCGCGCCGCCGCTGAAGCCGCGGGCGCCGGTGGATTCCGCACGCCGCATTTCGAAGCGCTTCGACAGTGCCAAGATTCGGAGGATCAGATGAGCAGTGCCGCTCTAGCTCGAAACCTCGTCATCACCGGTGTCACCGCGAGCGCGCTGGTGCTCGCCGGGTGCGGGCCGAGCGAATCCGGCCAGGCGGCGACCGAGATCACCGCCCTGGACTACTACGCCGACCAGCAGGGCAGCAAGGCCTGGCAGCAGGTGCTGGACACCTGCGCGGCGGAGACCGGGATCAAGGTCAACCGGCAGACCGTGCCCACCGACCAGCTGCTGCCGAAGATCCTCAAGGACGCCAGTTCGCGCACGCTGCCGGACCTGCTCTTCGCCGACAACCCCTCGCTGCAGCAGATCGCCAGCACGGGCGCGCTCACGCCGCTGACCGACTACGGCATCTCCACCGAGGGCTACTACCCGGGCATCGTCAAGGCCGGGACCTACCAGGACAAGGTGTACGGGCTCGCGCCCGGCGTGAACGGCCTCGCCCTGATCTACAACAAGGACCTGTTGCAGCAGAACGGGATCGAGCCCCCGCAGACCTGGGAGCAGCTGAAGGCCGCGGCCACCGCGCTGACCAAGGACGGCAAGTACGGCCTGGCCTTCTCCGCGCTGGCCACCGAGGAAGGCACCTGGCAGTTCCTCCCGTTCTTCTGGAGCAACGGCGCCGATCTGGCCAAACTGGACTCACCGCAGGCCGTCGAGGCGATGCGCTTCGTCAGCGACCTGGTCACCGCGGGCTCGGCCTCGAAGTCGGTGCTCAACTGGAACCAGAACGACGTGGCCGACCAGTTCGTCACCGGCAACGCGGCGATGATGGTCAACGGCTCGTGGAACCTGGCGCGGCTGGACGAGACGGCCGGGCTGAACTACGGCGTGGTGCCGATCCCGACCCCGCGGCCCGGTGTCGCCCCCGCGGTCGCGCTCGGCGGCGAGGTCGGCGCGATCCCGGCGACCGGTGCCGAGCGTCAGCAGGCCGCGGCGAAGGTGCTCGGCTGCATCCTGAACGAGCCGAACATGGTCGCCTGGGACAAGGCACACGCCTACGTACCGTCCAAAGTGGAGACCGCGAAGAAGTTCGGCCAGGAAAACCCGGCCATGCAGCCCTTCGTGACCGAAGTGGAGACGGCCCGCGCACGCACCGCCGAACTCGGTGAGCGGTATTCGACGGTCTCGCAGGCACTCGGCGCGGCACTGCAGTCGGTGCTGGCCGGGCAGCAGTCGCCGGAGGACGCGCTGCGGGCGGCGCAGGAGCAGGCGGGCCGTCCGTGACCCTGGGCACCCCACGCCGGGCCGCCTGGGCGTTCCTGCTGCCCGCACTGGTCTACGTGCTGCTGTTCTTCGGGTACCCGCTGGTCAACAACATCTCGATGAGCCTGCGCGAGTACTCGGTGCGCTCGTTCTACACCGGTGAAGCCCCGTTCGCCGGCCTGGACAACTACGCGGCCGTGCTCGGCGACCCGTTGTTCGGCACGGCCGTGCTCAACACCGCCCTGTTCACCATCGGCTCGATCTTCTTCCAGTTCACCATCGGCCTGGCGCTGGCGGTGTTCTTCAGCGGCCGCTTCCCCGGCAGCGCCCTGCTGCGCTCGCTGCTGTTGCTGCCGTGGCTGCTGCCGCTGGTGGTCAGCGGCGCGGTGTGGCGGTGGATGCTGGACCAGGACCACGGCGTGATCAACGCGGCGCTGCGCGCGGTCGGGCTGGCCGACGGGCCGACGCCGTGGCTGACCGACCCCGGCTGGGCGCTGCCCGCGGTGATCATCGTGAACATCTGGATCGGCATCCCGTTCAACCTGGTCATCCTGCACGGCGGGCTGCGGGCCATCCCGGCTTCGCTGTACGAGGCGGCCGCGCTGGACGGCGCGTCCGCCTGGCAGCGGTTCCGGCACGTCACCTGGCCGCTGCTGCGCCCGGTCACCGCGGTGGTGCTGATGCTCGGGCTGGTCTACACGATCAAGGTGTTCGACGTGATCATGGTGGTCACCGGCGGCGGCCCGGCCAACGCCACGCAGACCCTGACCACCTGGGCCTACCAGCTGTCCTTCGACGGGGACTTCGCCTTCGGGCAGGGTGCCGCGGTCGGCAACCTGCTGGTGCTCATCGCCACCGTGTTCGGCCTGCTCTACCTGCGCTCGGCGCGGGCCGCCCTGCGGGAGGAGCAGCGGTGACCCGGTACCTGCGCACCGCGTTCGGCGTCGCGGTGGTGATCGTGCTGCTGTTCCCGCTGTACTGGATGGTCAACGCTTCGCTGCAGCCGGCGGGATCCCTGCTCAAGCCGTCGCCGGACTGGCTGCCGGTGAACGGCACGCTCGACGGTTACCGCAGCGCACTGTCCACACAGGGCGGTCACCTGCTGGCGAGCCTGGCGGTCGCGGCCGGCACCGTGGTGGTGTCGCTGATCGTCGCGATGCCCGCCGCGTACGCACTGGCGCAGCTGCGGTTCCGCGGGGTGCAGGCGTTCGTCTTCGCGCTGCTGATCGTGCAGATGGTCCCCGGGCCGGTGATGGCGAACTCGCTGTACACGCTGTTCAGCGAGTTCTCCCTGATCGACAGCTACGCGGGACTGGTGCTGGCGGACTCCACCGCGACCATCCCCTTCGCCATCCTGGTGCTGCGGGCGTTCATGCTCTCCATCCCGCGCGAGCTGTCGGAAGCGGCCAGAGTGGA